>JABLWX010000014.1 GCA_013178315.1 Candidatus Aminicenantota bacterium | reverse complement strand
AGGCCCGGATGGCCACTTCCACCCGGTTGAGCATGCCCTCGGTTATCTCCGGCTTTTCTGAGATGTACTCTTCGGCCACCAGCCGGACCGCTTCGTTGTAGGCCTGGTTATTATTCGTGGTGGAGACAATCAGGTTGGCCATGGTCACCTGGTCGTCGTCATTGATCCGGTAATGGTGGAACAGCGTGCCGCGGGGGGCTTCGATCAGGCCGACGCCCTCGTGTTTCTTCCTGCCTTTTTTGACCAGATTGTCACCGGTAATGTCCTTGTCGTTCAGCAATTCTTTTATAACCTCAGCAGCGTGCAGGGCTTCGATCAACCTGGCCCAGTGGCTGTGCAGGGTCATGTTGTTGGGCTTTCCGCCCGTGTAGGCCTTGTATTCTTCAAACTCTTTCTGGGCCCGGGGGCTGGGAATGAAATCGCAGGTGTTAAGCCTGGCAATTGGTCCGACCCGGTACCAGCCCTTTTCCTTGCCCAGCTTCTTCAGGTAGGGGAATTTCATGTAACTGTAATTCCGGACTTCTTCCCCGATGTAGTCCAGGTAATCCCGGTAGTCGACATCGTTCAGGATTTTCCGGCCCTCGGCATCCACCGCCCGCAGCACCCCGTGGTAGAAATCCAGGGCCCCGTCCTTTCTGACCAGACTCAGGTGGTTGGAGGGGAAGTGGGCAAAGCTGTCCAGGACAGCCCTGTTCTCCGCGTGCAGCTTCTTGAAGAGCTGGATGGCGTCCTGGGCCCAGTCGATCATGGTGTCGATGTTGAAGGGAGCGGGCGACTTGAGGAAGAAATCTCTTTCTTCCGGGCTCAGGCTCTTGTTAACCCCGCCCGGTATGGCCCCGGTGCCGTGGATCTTTTTTCCGGCCGTGGCCTTGATTATCTCCTGCCCGAACTTCCGCATCAGGACGCCCTTAACCGCTATTTCCTTGTGGGTCTTAGCCACCCCGATGATGTTCCTCACGGCCGGGTCGGCGTCAAAGCCGAACAGCAGGTCGGGCGAGGCCAGGTGGAAGAAATGCAGGGCATGGGACTGGAGCATCTGCCCGTAGTGCATCAGGCGGCGCACCTTGTCCGCGGTCGGGGTCAGCTTTTCGGGTGGGACGCCGACGATTATGTCCATGGCCTTGGCCCCGGCCAGGTGATGGCTGACCGGGCAGATGCCGCACAGCCGCTGCACCAGGACTGGAATCTCCCAGTAAGGCCTTCCCTGGACAAAGCGTTCGAAGCCGCGGAATTCGACCACGTGGAAACGGGCCTGAGCTACCTTCCCGTCGTCATCAAGCCTGATGGTGACTTTCCCGTGTCCTTCAACCCTGGTCACCGGTTCTATGGTAATTTTTCTGCTCATGCTCTTTAACCCTCTAATCATATTTTACCAGTTCATATTCCAGCCGCAGGGGCCTTCCCTGGATAAGAGCGGTCAACGCTTCCCAGATAAGGTCGGCCGAGGGAGGGCAGCCCGGAAGAAAGTAATCGATTTTGACTATTTCGTGACAGGGATAAACCCGGTCCAGGAGAATCGGGATATCCTCGTCGGCCGGTATCAGGCGGTCTTCAGGAGCCACGGTCGGAGAATTGAGATAAGCTTCCTCCAGGCATTCTTTAAGGGGTATGGTGTTGCGCATGGCCGGCAGTCCGCCCATAACCGCGCATTCACCGACCGAAACCAGGATCTTGCAATTTTCCCGGAAATACCTCAGGACCTCAACATTCTCGGCGTTACAGCAGCCGCCCTCTATCAACCCGATATCCACCGGGCGACTGAATTTCTTGATGTCATCAATGGGAGACTTGTCAAACTCCACCAGTTCGATGAGGTCCAGGATTCTTTCGTCTATGTCCAGGAAGGACATGTGGCAGCCAAAACATCCGGCTAAGGAAGCGGTGGCGATGACCGGTTTGCTCATGTTCTTACCTCGTTATCTCTTTTCTTCGATCTCGCTGCCAATAGGCTTCTTGTCGTACTTGCGCTGGCCTATGGGAACGCGGAAACCAACCTCTTTTTTGAGAATGGCCCCTACCGGGCAGATATCCATGGCTTTCTGAGCTTCCTCGTCACTCAAGCTGGCAGCCAGTTTCTTGTCGACATTGATCCTGACCCGACCCGAGCGGTTCTTCATGGCAAAGATTTTTTTGCCGTCCGGAGTCTGGATGGCCCGGATGCAGCGCTGGCACTGAACACAGCGATTGTGCTCCAGCAGGAATTTCGGGAAGGCTTCGATATCTTTCTTCGGGAACAGGTAGGGAAACTGGGGAACCATAATCTGGTAGCGGTAGGCCAGGGCCTGGAGCTCGCAGTTGCCGCTTTTCTCGCAGGCCGGGCAGAAATGGTTACCCTCGACAAACAGCATTTCTATGATGGCCCTGCGGTACTCTTCCACTTCGGGGGAGGTGTTTTCGATGACCATGCCGGGTGTCACCGGCTGGGTGCAGGAGGCCATCCAGCGGCCGTTAACCCGGACCGAGCAGATGCGGCAGCTACCGACAGGCTTGAGCCCCTCGAAGTGGCAAAGGACCGGGATGTAAATGCCGCTGGCCTTGGCCGCCTCGTAGATGGTCATACCGGGGTCGGCCTGGCAATCCTTTCCGTCAATCGTGAATTTAATCTTATCAGGCATGTTCCTGTTCCTCCTGGAATTTTCTGCCGGTAATGGCGCAGGCCTCGGCCACGGCCCGGTTGAGGTCAAACTCGGGAATAAAATCTGCTTCTTTACTGACCCGGCTTTGGTACACTTCCCGGAAATTGGACAGGGTGGTCAGCACCGGGTTGGGGGAGGTCTGACCCAGGCCGCAGCGGCTCGTGGACTTGATGATTTTCCCCCAGGCCTCTATTTCCTTCAGGTCCTGGACTGTGCCCAGACCTGAGGCTATCTTCTCAAACTTTTTCTTTAGCAGGACGTTGCCGGCCCGGCAGGGAACACACCAGCCACAGCTTTCTTCTATGAAGAAATCCAGAAAATTGCGTACCACCGCGAACAGGTCGCGGCTGCGGTTGAAGATGATGATGGAACCACCGGTGGGCAGGTCGGAAAAGCAGATCTTCCGCCCGAAGCCGGCTTCCGAAATGCAGTTACCCGAAGGTCCACCCACCTGAACAGCCAGTGTATCTTCGGCCCCCACCATCTCCAGCAGCTCCTTAACCGTCAGACCGTATTCCACTTCGTAGATGCCTGGTCTCTCACAGTCGCCGGAAACGCTCAGCAACTTGGTCCCGGCTGAAACCGGGGTGCCCATCGACCGGAACCAGCTGGCTCCGCGGGTGATAATCTGGGTGGCGGTGGCCAGGGTTTCCACGTTGTTGACCGTGCTGGGCAGGTTCAGGTAGCCCTTCTGCACCGGGAACGGAGGCCGGTCACGGGGTTCCCCCCGCTTGCCCTCGGCCGATTCGATCAGGGCCGATTCTTCGCCGCAAACGTAAGCCCCGGCGCCCATCTTGATCTCGATGTCAAAGTCAAAGCCCCGGCCGGCGATGTTCTGCCCCAGCCAGCCCTGTTCTCTCATCTTCTGCAGCACGTGTTCCAGGTAGCGACGCAGGTAAGTGTATTCATGCCTGAGGTACAGGATGCCCAGCCTGGCTCCGACGGCATAACCGGCAATGGCCATGCCCTCGAATACCATTTCCGGCCTTTCGGTCAGGATGACCCGGTCCTTGAAAGTCCCGGGTTCGCCCTCGTCGGCGTTGCAGATAACAAAATGCTGTTCGCCCTTTTCTTTCCGGCAGAATTCCCATTTTAAGCCTGTCGGGAATCCGGCCCCGCCCCGGCCGAGCAGGTTGGCCTTTTTTACTTCATCTATTATGCACTCCGGGGTTGTTTCCAGGGCCTTGCCGATGGCCTGGCCGGGAACATATTCGCCAAAAACAACCGGGCCGGTTTTCTGGATATTGTTCCTGACCATGGCCCGGACGAGTTCGTGGCCGTTGGCCCCTTCGCCCGTTTCTTCCACCATGTCCTGGACGGCTCGTCCTTCCCTCATCCAGCCAACCAGTTTTTTAACCTTCTCCGGATTGAGGGAGGTGAAGACCACACCGTTGATGATGGCGGCCGGCTCCTGGTCATTCATGCCTATGCAGGATGTTTCCAGCAGGGTGACCAGGCCGTCTTCTGAAGTCTGGTCGAAGTGACAACCGGCTTCCCGCTCCCAGGCCCGGGCCACCATTTCCCTCCCGGCCATTTCGGCCGTGATGGAATTGTTCAGATAGACCACGTACTTCCCGAGCGGCCGGTCTGAAAGAAAGTGGTAAAAACTTATGACACCTTCGACTTCGGCCCTGGAGAGTCCAAATTCGTCAGCCACAGATATTATGGCTTTTTCTGAGATATGGCCTTCCCTGGACTGGAGTTCTTTAAGGATCTCTATCAGCCGGGTCCGGTCTTTCCTGTATTTTTGTAGTATTTTTTTATAATTCATATCAGACCCCTCATCAAAATAGAATTATTTATATCATAAACCCGGTTTTTTACAAAGAGTTATCTTGTGAATTCTTACCATATTTTCTATAATCTAAAACATGAAAGTTGACCTGGAGCACCTCAGCCGGCTGGCCAACCTGGAGCTGACCGAGGAAGAGAGGAAAATTCTGCCCGGCCAGATGGAAAAGATAATCGACTGGGTCGGGCAGCTATCCAGCCTGGCCACCGGAGAGGAAGAAAAGTACCACCAGGTGGATTTCTCCCTGCGGCTGGAAGAAGACGAGGTCCGCCCCTCCCTGCCCCAGGCCGAGGTTCTGGCCATGGCACCCGAAAAACAGGGTGATTTCGTCAAGGTGCCGAGGGTTTTCAGAGAAAAATGAAGTACGTCGAACTTGGCCTGAGAGAAGCGGTGGACCTGGTCAGGAACGGCCAGGTAAAAGCCACAGAAATTGTTGAGTCTTACCTCAACCATATTGAGTCAGCTGACCGGGAGATAAAGGCCTACCTGACGCTGGCTGCCGACCGGGCCCTCAGTCGGGCCAGGGAAATAGATGCCAGGAAGGACAAGGGCCGGCTGGCCGGGGCGGTGGTGGCCATAAAGGACAACATCGTCACCCGTGGCCTCAGGACCACCTGCGGCTCCAGGATCCTGGAAAACTTCGTCCCGCCTTACGATGCCACGGTGGTTGAACGACTGGAAGCCGAAGATGCTATCATCATCGGAAAAACCAACATGGATGAGTTTGCCATGGGCTCATCCACGGAGAACTCGGCTTTCTTTCCGACCCGGAATCCCTGGGACCTGGAAAGAGTGCCAGGCGGCTCCAGAGGGGGTTCGGCGGCCGCGGTGGCCGGCCTCGAGGCCATGGCTGCCCTTGGTTCTGATACCGGTGGCTCTGTCCGGCAACCGGCTGGCTTTTGCGGGATAGTGGGGTTGAAACCTACCTACGGACGAGTTTCAAGGTACGGACTGGTGGCCTTTGCCTCCTCCCTGGACCAGATCGGCCCCCTGGCCCGCTCGGTTGAGGATTGCGCGCTCATAACTTCGGTCATAGCCGGTTTTGACCGCCGGGACTCTACCTGTGCCGACCGGCCGGTGCCCGACTATCTTGATGGCCTGGGAAATTTTCAGGAGAAAATAAAGGTTGGCTTTCTGGGCGAAGCCTCATTAAAAGGTATTAATCCCGAGGTGGCCTCCAGCTACCGCCGTGTGCAGGAACTGATTTCCGGGCTGGGATTTGAAGTGGTCCGGATGGATTTCCCGTCCTGGGAAGTAGCCCTGCCTTGTTATTACATAATTGCTCCCTCTGAAGCCAGTTCCAACCTGGCCAGGTATGACGGGGTGAGGTATGGCCTTCGGGCTGGAGCGGCCGAGCTGGCCGACATGTACGTGAGAACCAGGACCCAAGGTTTCGGGAGCGAGGTCAAACGTCGGATCCTGCTGGGAACCTTTGCCCTGAGTTCCGGCTATTACGATGCATGCTACGCCAGGGCAACCAGGGCCCGCCAGGCCATAACGGCCGAGCTCCAGGCCGCCTTCAGGCGGGTGGATTTCATCCTGACCCCGACCACACCCGAGCCGGCTTTCAAACTGGGAGAAAAGCAGGACCCGATAGCCATGTACCTTCAGGACTATTTCACGGTGGCGGCCAGCCTGGCCGGGGTGCCAGGAATTTCGATTCCCTGCGGGCTGACCGGGAATGGCCTGCCGCTGGGGCTGCAGGTGCTGTCCGAGCCGTTTGCCGAAAACAGATTATTTAAATTTGCTTTTTTGCTTGAAAATAATATAAAATTCGAAAATAATATGTATGGAATAAATACCAGAGGAAGGAGGAAGAATGAAAATTAAAAGCCTTTGGTTGATCGGTCTTATTACAGTTGCCATCCTGATCTCTGCTGGCTGTTCCTCAGCACCCGAAAAAACCCTGCTGGATAAATATTTCCATGCGGTATCCATGAGGGATAATCAGACCATGGCCGCCATGGCCTGGAAGCCCCTGGAAATCGATTATGCCAGCTTTACCATTCTCGAGGTTACCCCGGAAAAGATTGATCCGGTCAATCTGCCCGCCCTGAACGAAAAAGAGGCCGAGGCCAAGAAAAAGGTTGACGATCACATCGGACCCGTGGTGGATGCCAAGGATGCCCTGGATGCGGCCAAGGACGAGCTGGACAATGCCAGGACCTCGGCGGCCAGGGCTGCCCTGAAGAAAAAGGTGGAACAGCTGCAGGCCAAGTACGATGAGGAATATAACGTTCACAAGGAACTGCAGAGAGTTTACGGCGAAGCCAAGGATGCGGCCGCCAAGGAAGAGCAGATTACTCTATTCTCTCTGGGCTTAAAGAGCCTGCCCGGAATCCGGAGCCTGAACGGTGACGTTCATACCAAGCAGCTGATCATCAGCGTTAAGAACAAAGCCGGTGCCGAGAAAAAGTACAAGGTAGAAATGAGAAAATATGTTATGAAGGATGAAACCGGCAAAGTGGCTTACAACGGGCAGTGGAAGATTATCGATTTCGTGCCGGTCAGCTAAAAAATTTATACACAACCGGTCTTAAAATCATAATCTGGCCTTATTGACTTTTTGCAATTTTCAGCTATAAATAATCTTTCTTGCGGTCTGGAAAAGGGGCCGTTAGCTCAGAGGGAGAGCACCGGCCTTTTAAGCCGGGTGTCGCTGGTTCGAGTCCAGCACGGCTCATTTGCGCCCCTGTCGTCTAGCCCGGCCTAGGACATCGCCCTTTCAAGGCGGCAACACGGGTTCGAATCCCGTCGGGGGCGCTTTTTCATTTTAAAAAAATAATAGGTCCGGATTACAATCGCCGGGACTTCGGGAGGGGTTGGTTCAATCCAGGGTAAAGGCCTTTTCGGTGATCAGACGGAGGCAGGCGTCCACCTCTGAGGTCCCGTACAGCACACCCCGGTTTTGCTTGATTTCTTCCAGGGCCCGGTCAATTCCGAAGTCCGGGCGGTAGGGACGGTGCGAGGACATCGCTTCCACCACGTCGGCTACGGCCAGGATGCGAGCTTCGGGCAGAATCTCTCTATCTTTCAGCCCCTTGGGATAGCCGGAGCCGTTTATCCGCTCGTGATGCTGGAGCACGATCTGGGCTATGGGCCAGGGGAATTCAATGTTTTTGAGGATTTCATAACCGGCCTGGGGATGGGTCTTGATGATAGTATATTCCAGATCGGTCAGCTTGGTCGGTTTGCTCAGGATTTCAGACGGCACGTATATCTTGCCGATGTCGTGAATTTCGGCGGCCAGCTTCAACCCTTCCACTCCCGCTTCGGGAAGGCCTAATTCCCGGCCGATGGCTTCGGCCAGCTTGGCCACCCGTCGCTGGTGACCGGCGGTGTAAGGGTCACGCATTTCGATCGTGGTTGAAATTGCCTGAACCGTACCCTGCAAGGCCCTCTGCAACCTGGCCCAGCTGTCCTGGAGTTCCCTTTCGACCTTTTTGCGAGAAGTTATGTCACGGAAAACGATGACCCTACCCGGACCGAGGCCGCGGTCGGTTGGCATGGGAGCCGAGGTCTGCTCAATCGGAATTTCCAGGCCATTCCTGGAGACCAGGACCGCTTCCTGGGGGGAGAAGTCTTCGGACCAGGGAGACGGTAGGGACTGGTTTTGCAGGCAGAAGACCTGTTCGAATTTCTGGCCGAGAGCTTCCTTTTCCGACCAGCCGGTTATTTTCTGGGCCACCGGGTTTATGAACGAGATCAGGCCCTCGGCATTAAGGACTATTATTCCGTCCCCGATGCTCCTGAGGATGGTGGAAAGCCATTGCTCTTTTTCTCTCAGCAGCAGCTGCATCCTGGCCTTGTAAAGGGCAGTTTCTATGGTCAGCTCCAGTTCCCGCTCTTCAAAGGGTTTGATCAGGTAGCCGAAGGGCTCGGTCAGCTTGGCCCGCTCGAAGGTCAGGTCATCGGCGAAGGAAGTGATGTTCACCACCGGGATTCCGTATTCTTCCCAGACCACTGCGGCCACCGAAATCCCGTCCAGATTTCCCTTGAGAACGATGTCCATCAAGACCAGGTCCGGCTTTTTCCGGTTTATGCTGCCGATGACTTCTTCCCCGGTCTGAACCACCCCGGTGACCTCGTAGCCGAGCAACCTGACCATGTTCTGGAGGTCTCGAGCCACCAGGTTTTCATCTTCAACTATCAGTATCCTGGCCTTGCTCATCCTGACCTCTTAACCATTACATTCTATATTGATGCCGGGGCGGGTGCAAGCTTAATAGCTTCTGGCGAATTCTTCAGCCCGGGGCTGGCCGGGGCCGGGGGAAAGATACCCTGGCCAGCGTGCCTCCGCCGTTAAGGCCGGTTATATTAAACTTTCCGCCCAGCTGGGCCGAGAGCAGCCTGACAATTTCCAGTCCGAACCGGCTTCCTGACTCCAGCTGGTATCCCCGGCCGTCGTCCCTGACCTCGAGCACCAGGTTTTCTCCTTCCGGGAGAAAGGAAACCTCCAGCGAACCTTCCTGCCCTGGGTTGAAGGCGTGCTGCAGGCTGTTGGAAACAAGTTCGGTCAAGATGAGGCCCAGCGGGATGGCCATATCCACGGTCAGGGCCGGGACATCGACCCGAACCGAGAAGGTAACGCCCTCGCTGCTCGGGATATGGACCTGGAACAGGTGCACCAGCAATTTCTCGGCATAATCGCCAAAATCAATCGAGGCCAGGTCCTTTTCCCGGTAGAGTTTGTCGTGAACCAGGGCCATGGAATAAATTCGGTTCTGGCACTCCTTGAGAGCGCTACGGGCTTCGGGGTCTTTCAGATACTCTGACTGCAGGCTGAGCAGGGATGAAATGATCTGCATGTTATTCTTGACCCGGTGATGCACCTCTTTCAGGAGAATTTCCTTTTCCTTCAGGGAGGCCAGCATCGCCTCCTCGGCTTTTTTCCTTTCGGTTATGTCCCTGACATATTCTATGACGCCTTTTAACCGGCCGGTTCGATGGTCGATCAGGGGGAAGGAAAAGAGCTCCAGCCAGCCGGTAATTTTTCCCCCGGGGCCGGTCCTGGGGACGCTTTCACAGGCCGGCTGCAGAGTTCTCAGGGTCTCGAGGCTCGGGCAGGGCAGGCAGTGGTCGCTTTTTCCGTGATAGGCCAGATGGCATTTTTTCCCCACCAGGGGCAGGGCATGGGCATACCATTTTTCCATCACCGGGTTTACCCGGACGATGTTCATTTCCAGGTCAAGGATGGAAATTCCGTCCTGGATGGAAGCAAAGGAGTCAGCCAGCAGGCGTTCGGTTTCTTTCCTCAGCTCTTCGGCCAGGTTCTTTTTTATCATCAGGGCCGCCTGGTTGGCCACGAACGATAACATTTCGAGGTGCTCTTCGGAGTAGCGTAGTCCTTCGGTGTAACTCTGAACCACCATCACTCCGAACACTTCATCCTGGACTCTGAGCGGAACGCCCAGCCAGTCAACGGAAGGGGCTCCGATGGACTCCACCTGGCCCTCGCTTTCCAGTTTGGCAAAGACCTCCGGCGAGGCCAGGAGAGGCTGGCCTGTCCTGAGGACGTATTCAGTCAGTCCCCGGCCGGCCGGCTGGGGCGGTGGCGGCGGGTCATACTCGTCGACAAAGTAAGGGAAAGACACCAGCCCGGATTCTTTATCATAAAGAGCGATGTAAAAATTCTCGGCCGGCATCAGGTTTCTGATGGTCAGGTGAATGGCCTGCAGCAGCTCCACCAGGTTGTCTTTTTCCACGCTCAACCGGGCGATCTCATATAGCGCTTGCTGCACGGTGATGGTGTGCCGTCCGGGTTCCAGCGGGAGCAACATTCCCTGAATTAGCCTTTTTTCGGTCCCCTCCACGGGGATTTCCTGCCTGATGTCCTCAACCTTCAGGTATTCCGAATCGGCAATTTTAATCCTGTAAGTTACCCGACCGATCTGCTCCCGTGATTTTTTCCTGGCCGCTATCTCGGCTCTCTTGCGGTCATCGGGGTGAACGAGGTTCAGCCACTGCCGGTATTCCAGCCATATGGAGCTAGAGCCCGGCAGGTGCAGCAGTTCAACCAGGTCGGCCGAGAGCCAGATTTTTTTGAAGGAAGGACTCAGGAAATATGAATAGATTTTCATATTTCGGTTGGCGGGTGAAACCAACTTTCTTTCTTACTCCATCCAGGCTTCTCAATATTTTACATAAAAGCTCTGCGGTCAACAAATTATTTTATTCGGGCGGGTTGTTTCTTAAAATTTTTCGGAATAAAGCTTCACCCGGTTCCGACCGGTGTCCTTGGCCGCGTACAGGGCCAGGTCGGCCCGCTTCAGGAGTTCCTCTGGCTCCAGGCCATGGTCGGGGAAGAGGGCCAGGCCCAGGCTGGCCGTAACCACCAGTTTTCTGTTATCAACCGTCATCGGCAGGTTGAAGGCCTGGACAATTCTTTCCGCTATCTGAAGGCCGGTGGTCGCGGTGTGCAGTTCTCCCAGCAGGATGGTGAATTCATCTCCCCCGAACCGGGCCACGGTATCGGTTTTTCTGGTGAGCTGCTTCAATATTTTTCCGGCTTCTATGAGCACCAGGTCGCCAAAGGAATGACCGTAGGTATCGTTGATGACCTTGAAAAAATCCAGGTCCAGCATGATGATTCCGAGTTTCAGGTTTCTCCGCCTGGCCTGCTCCAGGCCGATTCTTAAGCGGTCGTTGAACAGCAGGCGGTTGGGCAGGTCGGTCAGGGCATCGTGGATGGCCAGGTAGTTTAAGCGCTCCTCCTGGAGTTTTCTCTGGGTTATATCCCGGAAGACCAGCACCGAGCCGACGACCGTTCCGGCTTCGTCCCGTATCAAGGAACCACGGAGTTCGACCGGCAGCTGGTTTTCTCCTGTGGCCAGATAGAAATCCTCGTTGGCCACCAGGTCCGAGGCCAGCCGGTCCAGATTAAGGCCCCGGGGCTTGCCGGCCGGGCCTTCCTGGATCAGGAATATATTTTCCAGCGGCTGGCCGACCGCCTGCTCGGAAGTTTTTCCCAAGAGACGTTCGGCCACGGGGTTGATGAAATTTATGATTCCTTCCCGGTCGGTGGAAATCAGCCCATCGGTTATGCTGGAGAGTATGGCCTTCAGCCAGCGCCTTTTTTCCTTGTTTTCGGTATCGATCTGGTGTTTGTAAAAAGCCAGCTCAATGGCCACCAGCAGTTCTTTTTCATCAAAAGGCTTGATCAGGTAGCCAAAGGGCTCGGCCAGTGTGGCTTTGGTCAGGGTGTCCTCATCGGTGAAGGCTGTCAGGTAGACTATCGGGATGGAATAGAGCTTCCAGATCCTGGCGGCGGCCTCGATTCCATCGAGCTGTCCCTTCAACCGGATGTCCATCAGGACCAGGTCCGGGGATTGCTCGGCGGCGACCCGGAGGGCCTGCTCGCCGCTTTCCACCACTCCGGCAACCTGGTAGCCCAGGTTTTTCACCATCTGTTCAATGTGGCGGGCTATCAGCAACTCGTCTTCGACCAGGAGGATTCTTTTGCCTTTCATCCCTTCCTTCAACGCCGGTTTACCGGGGCAGGACAATGGTGGGCGGTACTGGGTTCGAACCAGTGACCTCCGGTTTGTAAGACCGACACTCTGCCCCTGAGCTAACCGCCCTGGATTACTAACCATTAACTTAAGAGAAAGCGAGCGGATTGTCAAGAATCTGGGCCGGGGCCGGGTCCACCCCTGCGGGCGTAAGGTTGGAGCCGGGCAGAGGAAGCCCGGCAATCATAATTTATGGCCCGGCTGCTTGCCCGGGAGACGTAACGGTGGCCGGGGCTAAGGCTGGCGGGTCGGGCCAAGGTTGACATAAATAGCCATATATGTTAAATTTAAGCTCCAATTTTTATCTCCCTGGAAGGTGAAATCCAATGTTTGCGGTAATCAAGACAGGCGGAAAACAGTATCGGGTTAAGGAAGGCGATATCCTCTCCGTCGAGAAACTTGAGGCGGAAAAAGGGCAGGTCGTTCACTTTGACCAGGTCCTGCTGCTGGAAGACGGGCAGCAGGTTCAGGTCGGGACTCCATACCTGGAGAAGGCCAGGGTAGCGGCTGAGGTCCTGGAGGATTATAAAGACGAAAAAGTAATCGTTTTCAAGAAGAAAAGACGCAAAGGTTACCGGCGCAAAAAGGGACATCGCCAGTTGCTGTCCAGGGTTAGAATTTCCGGAATTTATCCAGAAGGGCAGGCCATCGAGGGCGAAAAGCCAGCCGTTGAGCCAGCCCCCAAGAAGCCCAGGAAGAAAGAAACAACCGCCAAGGCGGAAAAACCGGCTGCCGGCAAGGCAGCTCCCGCTGCCCGGAAAACGGCTAAGAAAGAAACAACCGGGAAATCCAAGGAGAAATGACCATGGCTCATAAAAGGTCGGGAGTAAACGGCAGAGATTCCAATCCCAAGCGTCTGGGTGTAAAAAGATTCGGCGGCCAGCTGGTCAAGGCCGGCTCCATCCTGGTTCGCCAGAGGGGCACACCATTCCGTCCCGGTCTGAATGTCGGCCGGGGAAGTGATGACACTCTTTTTGCCCTGATCACCGGCGTGGTCAGGTTTGAAGATAAAGGAAGGATGGGAAAGTATGTCTCGGTAATTCCCCTCGAGGAGTCGACCGGGACAGCTTCCTGAGATGGGACGCACCCCCGTTTTAGCTTTTTTGGCGACCGCATTTTCCAGCATAACCTCTGTACATCAGCCCGGGTTGACCGGGTTCAAAACAGACAGGTGGTAAATTGTTCGTTGACCAGGTCCGGGTTATTCTGATTGCCGGCAAGGGCGGGGATGGCTGCGTCAGCTTCCGGCGGGAATACCGCGTTCCGAAGGGGGGACCGGACGGTGGCCGCGGCGGTGACGGCGGTAGTATCTACCTGGTGAGCGACCCCAATCTCAACAGCCTGTCCTATTTCAGGTATCACCCTATCAACAAGGCCAGGAAGGGCGCTCCGGGACAGGGTTCAAACAAGCAGGGCAAGAGAGGGCGGGACCTGTACCTGAAGGTTCCGGTGGGAACCATGGTCAAGGATGCGGCCACCGGGCAGGTTCTGCACGATTTCCTGAAGCCAGGAGAAGTTTACCTGGCGGCCAGGGGAGGCCGCGGCGGCCGGGGGAACGCTTCTTTTGCCACTCCCACCCACCAGGTCCCGAGGGAATTTGAAAAGGGTCGGCCGGGTGAGGAAAAGGAACTTATCCTGGAGTTGAAATTGATCGCCGATGTGGGTCTGGTCGGCTTTCCCAACACCGGTAAGTCAACCCTGATTTCAAAAATCTCCGCGGCCCGGCCGGAAATTGCCGATTATCCCTTTACCACCCTGACCCCGAACCTGGGAGTGGTTGACCTGGACGAGGAGAGGAGTTTCGTGGTGGCTGATATCCCCGGGCTGATAGAAGGGGCCCACCTGGGACACGGGCTGGGAATTCAGTTTCTCAGGCACATAGAGAGGACCAGGATCCTGGTGCACCTCATAGATGTTTCCCCGCTGAGCGGTCGCGACCCGGTCAAAGATTACCGGGTCATTCAGGCCGAGCTCAAAGCCTTCAACCCGGAGCTGGTCTCAAGGAAGCAGGTGATAGTGGCCAACAAGATTGACCTGCTGGGGGAGGACAGGAAAAGGTTGCTGGCGGCAAGGAGGCTGGCGGCCAGGGAGAAAAAACCGTTTCTGGCCATTTCTGCCCTGACCGGCGAAGGTTTGAAGGACCTGGTCAGCCTGCTGGCCAGGCTTCTGGCCGAAATGAAGAACGGGTCAGGTCAGGGAGCGTCGGTCGAATAAGATGAAAAAAGAAAAGGGACTGACTATGAGTCTGACCGGCTTATTCGGGGGAACCTTCAACCCGGTACACCTCGGGCACCTGAAGGTAGCCGAAGAGGTCATTCGCCGCTTTCCGCTGGACAGGATTCTGTTCGTTCCCTCATACATTCCTCCGCATAAGAGTTCGGTGGAGGTAGTACCGGTCAGGCACCGCCTCAAGATGGTGGCCATCGCCTGCCAGGGCCATCCGGCTTTCCTGGTTTCTGACGTGGAGGCCCGCCGTCCCGGGCCCTCATATTCCATAGTTACCCTGAGAAGGTTGAGGCAGGACCGGCCGGGGGACCAATTTTTTTTCATCGTCGGGACCGACGCTTTCCTGGAGATTGAAACCTGGAAGGATTATGACCGGCTGCTCCGTGAATGTTCTTTCATTGTTGTCAGCCGGCCTGGATTCGGGATAAAATCACTGAAGAAGGTGATAGAAAGAATAAAGCCGTCCAAGGTTCTGCTTTTAAGCAACCGGGCTGTATGCAAATCCGCGAACCTGAAGCCGGGCAACCTTTATCTGCTTGAAGCCCGGACGCCCGATGTTTCCTCGTCGGAGATCAGGAAGAGGCTGCGGGCCGGGCTCCCCATAACCGGCCTGGTGCCCCCGGGTGTAGAACAATACATCGAAAAGCATAAACTATATCGCTGAGGAGAATATGGCCGAAAACCAAGAGAAACTGAAAAAATTCACCAAGAGAAGTCTGCCCAGGGAAGTCAGGCTGTCGGTCAGGGCCGCCCTGGCCAAGAAGGCCGAAGGCCTGTGTGTCCTGGACCTTAGAGAACTGGCCAGCTTCACCGATTTTTTCATCATCATGCACGGGAACTCTTCTCGCCAGAATGCCGCCATTTATGAGAGCATCGAGAAAGAACTGGCCGATGAAAAAATAAAGCCGTTTGGCATCGAGGGCCTGGAAACGGCCGAATGGATACTCCTGGATTACGGCAGCTTCGTGGTTCACATTTTCTCCCGGAGGGCCCGGGATTTTTATGCCCTGGAGAAACTCTGGGCTGATGCCCCCAGGCTGGATTACTGAGGCCCCAAAAAAACCTGTAAAAACATCTTGACTTTTTTGTGGTAATCTATTTAATTAAATCCCGTTTCTGATGGAACTTATTTTTTTATGGCCCGGGAAAACGAAGAATCGGCACCTGCGGGCCCTGCAGGAGGAATTCCTGTCCAGGCTGCAGCTTTTCTGCCGGGCCAGGGTAGTGGAAACGGCCGAGGCCCGGGGGGTTAAAGAGGGCCAGCCCGGCCGGATACTGGAAACGGAAGCCAGGGGGCTTGAAAAGCATCTCAAGGATGGCTATATTATCTGCCTTTCAGATAAAGGAAAAATGGTGACCTCGGAGGAACTGGCCAGATTGCTGGAGAAGCAGGCGATGGTTTCTGCCAGGAAAATCATGTTCCTGGTGGGCGGTTTCCTGGGGTTGGCTCCAGAGCTCCTGGGAAAAGCCGACCTCGAGCTATCGCTGTCTCGGCTGACTTTTTCGCACGAGCTGGCCAGGGTCGTCCTGCTGGAGCAGGTCTACCGGGCCATGAACCTGATTAAGGGATATTCATATCCGAAATGAGAGGGGGTTAAATGACTGCCAAAGCCAAACTCAGCAAGAAAGAAAAAGATGAATTCAAAAAATTGCTGCTGGAAAAGAAGAACAGCATAATCAGAAAACTGAGCCAGTATTACAATGACAGCAAGGAAATCGAGACCGACACGGCCCTGGACCTGGTGGACAAGGCCGAGACTTCTTACACCAAGGAGTTTCTGCTGGGATTGACCGACAGCGAACGGGAACAGCTGATGCTGATCGACCAGGCCCTGGACAGGCTTCAGAAGAGCGAATTCGGCCTGTGCCTGATCTGTCATAAAGAAATCAACAAGAAAAGGCTGAAGATAATACCCTGGGCTCCCTATTGCATCGAGTGCCAGGAAAAGAAAGAGGGCGAATCAAAGGAGCGGTGAAACTACGTCTCCGCCTTGGCCGGGTGATGCACCCGGTGACCGTTACCGTTTTTCCTTCCTTCTGCCGGCTGTGCGGCCGGGCCCTGGAAGAGCCGGGTCAAAAGGTCGTCTGTGGCCACTGCCTGGACCGGGTGGAGTTCCATCATGGTCCGGTTTGTCCGGTCTGCGGGCGTTTCTATCATCAGGCGGCAGCTTCGGGCCTTCCCTGTGGCCATTGCCTGGAGCGACCGGAGCCCTTTTCCCGGCACCGCTCGCTCGGCCCTTACTCGGGGCGTTTAAAGGAAATTATCCTGCTCTTTAAGTATAAGGGGTGCGAAGTCCTAAGCCAGCCGCTGGCCGCAATGGCCCATGAGCATTTGGCCTCTGACGGATTCTTTAACGGCCTGGATTTTATCGTACCGGTTCCCCTCCACCGGAAAAGGGAAAAGCAGCGGGGCTTCAACCAGGCCGAGCTGCTGGGTCGTGCCCTTTCTGGCTTGAGCGGCGTTACCTTACTGCCGGGAATTCTCATAAAAATCAGGAACACCCCGGCCCAGGTTTCTCTGGAGGCGGGCGAGAGGGAAACGAATCTCAGGACGGCGTTTACAGTCAGAAAGGCCGAAAAGATAAACGGCCGTGCCGTCTTGCTAGTTGATGATGTTTTCACCACCGGCTCGACCCTCAGGGAATGTGCCGCCGAGCTTCGCCGGGCCGGAGCCAGGGAAGTCCGGGCCCTGACCGTGGCCAGGGCAGTTTAAAAATAAAAACCCCCGTCCGAGGACGGGGGTCGTTGGCGGCAAGCGTTATTTGGTTGCTTTTTCGCCGGATTTTTCGGCTGTCTGAGGTTTCACTATCTTGACCTTGCGGGGTTTGACTTCTGGTTTCTTGGGCATGTGGACCTTGAGCAGGCCGTTTTCATACTCAGCGCTGATTTTCTCCTGGTCAACGTAGTTCGGCAGGCTGAAGGACCGGTAGAAGGAGCCATAGGCCCGCTCTATGCGGTGGTAATTCTCCTCCCTGGTCTCCTTTTCAAATTTTCTCTCGCCCCTAAGGCTGAGGGTGTTGTCTTCGACCTTGATCTCGACATCCTTCTCCTCCACACCCGGAAGCTCGGCCGTCAGCACCAGCTCGTTTTCAGTTTCGTAGATATCCACGGCTGGAGACCAGGTGCTCTGGATGATGTCCGATTCTTCAAATTTAGGAGAAGAAACCAGATCCTCAAACAGCCGATTCATCCTGTCGCGAAGTACCATGATGTCCCGGAAAGGATCCCATTTAGTGATAGCCATGGTCTCACCTCCTCGTATAATGTTTAGCGCAATATTAATATATATGTTGAGTATCTTTTTGTCAAGTCTTTTTAAAAAAAATTATTTTCCCCTTATCAGGAGGGTAGCTTCCCCCTTTATCCTCTCGCCCGGTATAGCTTCGCCCAGCGTGGTTACCGTGCCCCTTATAAATTCTTCGTGGATTTTAGTCAGTTCCCTGGCCAGGACCGCCTCTCTTGGTCCCAGGACTTCTCCTGCTATCTCGAGAAATTGCTTCAGCTTGCGCATGGGCAGGAAAAATACCAGGGTGCCCTCGGCCTCTGATAGCCTGGCCAGAAAATTCTTCAGGCTGCCCTTCTTGGGCGGAGGGAATCCGGCGAAGACAACCCGGTGGGTGGGCAGTCCGGAGGCCGAAAGGGCCGCGGTCAGGGCACTGGGTCCTGGTACCGGGATTACCCTGATATTTCTTCTGATTGCCTCCCTGATCAGGGGGAAGCCAGGATCTGATACCCCGGGTGTGCCGGCATCGGACACCAGGGCCACGTCCCGGCCCGCTTCCAGCCAGGACAGGATTTCGGGCAGTTTCTGGTTCTCCCTGGGGTGGAAATATGAAATAAGTCGTTTTTTTATTCCATAAGCGTTGAGTAGTTTTATCGTCTGCCTGGTATCCTCGCAGGCAATGATTTCTACTTCTTTAAGGATTCTGAGAGCGCGAAGGGTGATGTCTTCCAGGTTGCCGATGGGGGTGCCAACCACGTACAGCGAACCTTTCTTGTCCATGTCTTATTTTAATTCCGCATCAAGCCCGTTGCTGCCGGTCTATTTTCCCCAATCATATGGATAGAGAAAATCATGGCCGACCGTCCGGCCGGAAATCTTGGCGATGGGCGGCATTTTTCGCTTGAATTCTGATCTCGTGATCATCTCCACTATCCGTCTGACCTTTTTTCTCTCGAAGCCGGCCGCTACCACCTCGTCCGGTTTCTGGCGTCGGTCAACCAGGAGATAAAGGATCAGGTCCAGCTCCTCGTAGCTCAACCCGATTTCTCCCTCGTCGGTCTGGCCAGGCCACAGACCGGCGGTTGGCTTCTTAACCAGTATCTCTTTTGGAATTTTTAAGTGGCGGCCAAGTTCCCGGACCTGGGTTTTGTACAGGTCGCCCATGGGGTTGATGCCGCAGGCCATGTCCCCGTGAATGGTGCCATAACCGATCAGCAATTCGGTCTTGTTGCTGGTGCCCAGGATCAGGGCCTTTTCCCGGGCTGAAAAGTCGTAAAGGATGGACATTCTTTCCCTGGCCATCTTGTTGCCCTTGAGGACCTGATTGTCTGTGGGGAAGGCGGCGAAATAGGCATCAATTTGAGGGGAAATATCGATTTCGCGGAATCTGACCTTGAGCAGGCGGGCCACCTTCCGGGCGTGAGCCACCCCTTCCCTGTCCAGGTCCCGGTATGGCATGATCAGGGCCAGCACTTTTCGGGGCCCGAGAGCCCGGACGGCCAGGTAGGTGCAGACGGTCGAGTCCAGCCCGCCGGACAGCCCGAGGATAACCCGGTCGAAACCGGCTTTTCTGGTCTCTTCCCTGATAAAACCGGTCAGAGTCTTAACCACCAGCGGGAGGTTAATCTTCATGGTTTTCTCTTATGATTTTCTCCAGGGACTGCCAGATTACTTCAGGTCGTTCGTCGCGCCTGAAGGGCCAGCTTTTCCTGGCTCGGCCGATTTCTGCCAGGTCAACTTCGATGACTTCAAACTTTTCTTCCAGGTAAGGCAGCCGGGTTATCAGTTTTCCGAAGGGAGAATAGATAAAAGAACCACCGGCAAAGACCGCCCCGTCTTCGTAGCCCACCCGGTTACAGTAGACCACCACGGCGCTGGAGAAAAACGATACGGCCTCGCCCATCAGCTCCCACATCCGGCTGGTCTGAAAACCCGGGCTCCGGGGTTCATCGACTCCCCGTCCAGGGGCTGCGGAGATGGTTATGATCAACCCGGCCCCACCGGCAAAGTGGCAGTAGCTCGAGCCGTAATGCAGGAAATCCCGGCAGACAAGCAGGCCCGTCCGCACCCGGCCGGTATCAAATGGCCTGAATTGCCGGCCGGCGGCAAAAAACCGGCCCTCTTCAAACATGCCTGAAGTTGGCAGAAAGACCTTGCGATGTATGTGCAGAATCCGTCCCCGGGACAGATAGGCAGCCGCGTTGTAAACCAGGCCCGGGTCATCGGCAGCCTCTTCCACGAAGCCAAGCACCAGGTCTATGGTCCGGGAGGCTTCAAGCAACTTTTTAAAAGTAGGGGATTTCCTGGGATTTACGGCCAGCTCGGCGGCCAGGTCTTTAAGCGTATAACCGGTCAGGCTGAGCTCGGGAAAGACCACCAGATCGGCCTTTCTGGACACGGCCTTCTTTATATAGTCCAGGTGAAGCTTCAGGTTCCGTTCCGGGTTGCCAAGGACAGGTGAAATCTGGGCCAGGGCTATTTTCATAACTTGAAAATAGCACAAATCAGGATATTCTGTCCAATGCCCGGCGGACGGCAGCTCGGGGTTGAAAAATCGGTGCTGATTATATAAAGTATTACAAGAAAGTCTGAAAGGGCCTGATTGTGACTTCGCTAAACCATATTGGCGCTTTCTTGAAGGAAATCTTCTTCAACAGCCGGACCGGTCGTCTGTCCTTCAGGCGCCAGGAAATTGAGAAGTATTTTTTCTTCATCAAGGGCAAGCCCATCCAGGTTAAGACCAACGTCAGGTCGGAGAGGCTGGGCGAAATCCTGTTCAAGCTTCAGAAGATACAGGACCAGACCTATAGCAACATCGATGACTTCATCCAGCCCAACCAGCCCCTGGGGGAATCGCTGAAACGAGGCGGGGTCATCAAGGAAGGCGACCTGCGGGAAGCTCTGGGCTTTCAGATTCGCGAGTCACTGCTGGGCATATTCCCGTATTTTGACGGCGAGCTTAATTTTCAGGAGAAGGAAGTCCAGCCCCCGACCGAAGAACTGCCGGCAGTCGACGTTCCCTTCATCATCGATTACGGGCTGCGGCGGATGAAATATGATTCCAGCCTGCAGAAGTTTTTTGCCGGCCGGAAGGTGGCCCTGAAAAATATCCGTTATGCCTATTTTCTGACCGAGGAGGAGAAGGCGCTGCTGGAGAGGTTTTCCACCGCCCAGGTCATCGACCGGATGGCCGTGCCGGCCCGCTTCAGCAACGAGAATTTCTTCCGCTGCCTGTATCTGTTTTATTGCCTGGACATGGTGGAAGTCTCGACGGCTGACACCAGTTTCAGGAAAGATGATTACGCCACCGAGAGCCGCAAGAAGCTGGAGCTGGATGAACTCGAAGCCAGGATTGAGGAACTCAAGGAAATAAAATCCCAGCTGAAGACCCGCAATTACTACGAGCTGCTGGGCGTTTCCAGGGTGGCTAACGAGGAGGAAATTAAAAAAGCCTATTTCAACCTGGCCAGAAAATACCACCCGGACCGGTTCAATGCTGCCCTGACTGACCACAGCCTGGTCAACGAGGTCTTCAACGCCATCACCACTGCCTACCGGACCCTGAGCGAACCGGATAAGAGAAAGCAGTATGACCAGCAGCTGATGGCTCCAGCCCAGGAGACGGCCGACGACCTGGCCAAAAAGGCCGAGATCAAGTACCGGCAGGGCAAGACCCTCTACAACCAGGGAATGTATGAAGAGGCCATCATATTTCTGGAGGAAGCCATCCGCCTGAAAAGGGCCAAGGCCGATTATTTCCTGCTTCTGGCCATGGCCGAGTCCAAGCTCCCGGCCTATAAGAAGAAAGCCGAGGAAGATTTCCTGCGAGCCATTGAGATGGAACCCTGGAACGCCGAGGGCTATGTCGGGCTCGGCCTGCTCTACCTGGGAGAGGGGTTGAAGGTCAGGGCCAAGAAACAACTTCAGAAGGCCCTGGAAATCGACCCCGACCACCGCCAGGCCCGCTCAGCCCTGGAGGAGCTGGAAAAAGGGGAGAAAAAGACCGGCCTCAAGGGTCTGATGGCGCTGGACCTGTCTAAGATTTTCAAGAAAAAAAAATAGGCTAGGCCTGGCCGATCATCTTTAAGAATTCCTTTTCGTCCAGGGTCTTGACTCCAAGTTCCCGGGCTTTTTCCAGCTTGGACCCCGGTTCTTCCCCCACCACCAGGTAATCGGTCTTCTTGCTGACCGAGGAGGAAACGCTTCCGCCCAGGCTTTCAATCTTTTCCTTGGCCTGGTCCCTGGTCATGGAAGACAGGGTCCCGGTCAGCACGAAGCTCAATCCCTGCAGGGGTTGCGGGCCCGCCTTCTCGGCCTTTTCCCGGAATTTCAGGCCGGCCGCTTTCAGCCGCTCCAGCAGCTTCAGGTTCTCTGGCTGGCGGAAAAAGAAGACAATACTGGCCGCCACCTTGGGGCCAACGTCTTCCAGGGCCATCAACTCTTCCTGGCTGGCCCGGGCCAGCTTCTCCAGGTCCAGGAATTTTCTGGCCAGCGACTGGGCCAGCTTCTCGCCCACCTGCCTTATCCCCAGGGCAAAGATCAGGCGCCAGAGTTCTCGCGATTTTGACTCCTCTATCTGGTCCAGGAGGTTGCGGGCGCTCTTTGGCCCCATCCTTTCCAGCTTGACCAGGTCCTCATATTTCAGGTGGTAAAGGTCGGGGATCTGCTTGATGAGCCCGGAATCGAGCAGCTGGTCCACCAGGGCCTCACCCAGCCCTTCTATGTTCATGGCCCGCCGCGAGGCAAAATGAAGGATTGACTCGCGGATGCGGGCCGGGCAGGAAGGGTTGATGCAACGGGAGATGGCTTCGCCCTCTTCCTTGTAAATGGCCGTGTGGCAGACCGGACAATTTTTCGGCCAGGCAAAAGGCTTTTCCCGGCCGGTTCTCCTTTCCTTCATCACCGAGACCACGTGGGGGATAACGTCGCCGCTTCGCTCCAGCAGGACATAATCGCCGACCCTTATATCCTTTCTTTTAAGTTCTTCCTCGTTGTGCAGGGTGCAGCGGCTGATGGTGGTCCCGGAAATCTGGACCGGCTCCAGGATGGCCACCGGGGTTAGGGCCCCGGTCCGCCCCACCTGGATTATGATTTCCTTTATCCGGGTTGTAGCCTGGCGAGCCGGGAACTTGAAGGAGATGGCCCAGCGGGGCGACTTGGCCGTGGTTCCCAGGAGTTCGCGCTGCCGGGTGGAATTGACCTTGATTACCACCCCGTCCACGTCGTACTCCAGCGAATCCCTTTTTTCCGTCCACTCCCGGTAGTAATCCATGACTTCTTCCAGGGAGCGACAGAGGCGGCTGGCCGGGTTGGTCTTGAACCCGAGCTTTTTTAACTGTTGGAGGTTTTCCCACTGGCTGGGCATTTCCTTCCCGTCAATGAAAATATAATAGAGGAAGATATCCAGGTTGCGGCCGGCCACTTCCCTGGGGTCGAGCAGCCTGATGGAACCGGCGGCCGCGTTCCTGGGATTGGCGAAAAGTGGTTCGTCTCTCTTTTCGCGTTCCTGGTTGATCTTCTTGAATGATTCGTAGGGAAGGTAGACCTCTCCCCGGACCTCCACCTCTTCCTTGAGCGGGATGGTCAGGGGCAGGCTGCGGATGGTCTTGACCTGGGCCGTCACCTCGTCACCGCGGAAACCGTCGCCCCGGGTCACCGCCTGGTGGTAGCGGCCGTCAAGGTAGAGGATGGACATGCTCAGGCCGTCGATCTTGAGCTCGCAGACGTACTCTATTTTCTCTCCGGGCAGCAGCTTGCGGATTCTTTCATCAAATTCTTTCAGGCCGTCAACGTCATAACAGTTGTCGATGCTGAGCATGGGGCGACGGTGGGTTATGGTCGGGAAACCCTCCACGGGTTTTTCTCCGACCCTCTGGGTCGGGGAGTCGGGGGTCAGGAATTCCGGGTAGGCTTCTTCCAGCCGCCTGAGTTCAGCCACCAGCTGGTCGAACTCATAGTCGGAAATCTGGGGGTCGTTGTCGACGTAGTATTTTTTTTCGTGGTAAACAATCTGCCGGCGCAGTTCGGCAATTCTTTTCCTGGCCTCTTCTCTGGAGAGTTTCTTTTCCATGCGGCCCCTCCCCTCGGGAAATCTCAGTTCCTATTTTAAGAGAAAAAACCAGAAGTGTGAAGTGCGGTTCCGGCCCTCGGGCCGGATGGCAGTTGAGCGTCAGTGGATTATTTGCCCAGCCGGCGCTTGGTTTCTTCCATCAGCTGGTTGAACTTGGTGATGGCCGCTTCCTGCTGCTTTTTGAGCTTGTCGATTTCAGCCTGGACGGCGTCGATGTCAGCCTGGAATTCCTGCATTTTCTTCTTGTCCTTGTCGGTCAGCTCGTCTTCGCTCTTTCCGCCGAAGCGCTCGTTAAAGATCTTGGTCAGCTCTTCCAGTTCCTTGACCTTGTTCTGGATGGCCAGCACCGTTTCGTTGTATTTTAGGTCCTTGTTCATGGTGAAGAACATGCCCTCGGCCATCTTCAGGGCCTGCTCGGAATTGGGGTTGGGCAGGAAGGCCGCTTCCAGGGAATAGCGAACGGCTTCGTTGACCACGGTCGGGTCGGTCTTGGCCTTGTTGGCCAGGATGACGGCGATGGAGAAAGCCACCTCGCCGGTTTTCTTCTTGCCGTAAGCTTCTTTCAGCAGGGCCAGGGCCTCGTCGTTCTTTCCGGCGCGGTTAAGCAGCTGGCCCAGGGCAATGGCATCATTGGGGTCCTTGGTCTGGTTGTAGATGGCCCGGTAGACCTTTTCGGCTTCGGCGTAGTTCTTGGCGTCGAGGTAAGCCTTGCCCATTTTGCGGACCGAGGCCATGATGCTCTTGTCTTTACTCATCGAGTAAGCATTGAGGTAAGCTTCAACCGCGGCGGCCGTGTCCTTTGATTTTTCGGCCGCGCTGCCCAGGATATAGTATCCGGCGGCGATGATTTTATTCCACTTGTCGGGATTGGCCCCTTCCTTGGCTTTTTCCGCCTTGCCGATTTCCATAAGCTGATTGGCATAGTTCCTGGCCTTGTCCAGGTTCTGCCCCTGGCTGACATAATTGTTGGCCAGGAAAATCATCAGCGAGACTTTAACATCGGCATCCAGCCCGCCCGCGGTCAGCGCTTTTTCCCCGTAGTTGAGGGATTCCTGGAGGCTCTTGCTGGGGCAGGGGATCAAGCAGAGATAGGCATAGGCATAATTCTCGTACTGGGAACCCTTGCCGGCATACTGATTGATGAAGTCCTTGAGCAGCTTGACCTTCTCGCAATTATCCTGGACGGTCATGGCCTTGATATAGGCTTCATCCGCCGGGTTCTGGGCCCAGACCGCCCCGGCTGCCAGCAGTATTAATAGCGATAACAGTAAAGTTCTTTTCATTTCTAACCTCACTCAAAAAATTAATTTGCTCAATATCTTGCCCATTAACCATAAAAATGTCAATAGCAGATTTTAATTCCAGCGCCTCCCACCAATTTTAATGCAATTTATATGCCAGAAAGCCCATTAGACTTAATTTTGGCCATCAAATATAATAAATATGAAAAATATGAAAGAGTTTCAAGATTTCAGCCGGGCTTTTTTCGAGGAGACGGGCCTGTCCCTGACTTCTAAGGTGCCCCTGGCCAATTATTCCAGCTTCCGGATAGGCGGGCCGGCAGACTATTTTCTTGAGGTCCGCGGGCTGTCGGACCTGGCCCTGGCCGTTAAAGCAGCCCGTAAATTC
This sequence comes from Candidatus Aminicenantota bacterium, assembly GCA_013178315.1. Lineage (GTDB taxonomy): Bacteria > Acidobacteriota > Aminicenantia > Aminicenantales > Saccharicenantaceae > Saccharicenans. The sequence continues at coordinate 16,470 of JABLWX010000014.1, read as the reverse complement.
AGGTTCCCATTTTACGTGATAGGCGGAGGCTACAATCTTCTTTTTGACGATGCCGGTTACCGCGGGCTGGTGATCAGAAATTCGGCCGCTGGCCTGCAATTCCGGCCGGAGACTGGCAGCCTGGAAGCAGCCAGCGGGACCAGCCTTTCAGACCTGGTCGGCCTGACGCTGAAGGAGAGCCTGGTCGGTCTGGAGTTCCTGGCCGGGATTCCCGGGACCGTGGGTGGGGCCGTTTTTGGCAATGCCGGGGCCTTCGGTCAGGCCATAGGGGACCGGGTGGCAGAGGTGACAGTTCTCTCCGAGGAAGGGCAAGAACGGACCCTGGGCCCGGAGGAACTGCATTTCGGCTACCGTTATTCTTCCCTTAAAAAAGACCACAAGATCCTCCTCAAAGCCACTCTGAAAGTCGAACCCGGGTCCAGGCCGGAGATGCTCAAGAAGGTGGAGGATTATCTCAATCAACGGGCCAGGAAACATCCCCCCGGGGAGGTTCCCTGCGCCGGTAGTTACTTTAAGAACCCCGTGCTGCCGGGAGGACGCAAGATTCCTGCCGGACAGCTTCTGGAGCAGGCTGGAGCCCGGGGAATGAGGGTGGGACAGGCGGCCGTTTATCAGGGTCACTGCAACTTCATAATTAACCTTGGCGGTGCTACCGCCCGCCAGGTGCTGACCCTGGCCGCAGAGCTCAAGGAAAAGGTCTGGCAAACTTCGGGAATCCGCCTGGAAGAAGAAGTTATCTTTGTTCCAGCAGATGCTTCAATGCTGTGATTTTTTCCCGGCTCAAACCTCTTTTCTCGGCCAGCCACAGGGCTTCGAGAGCCATAGCCCTGTAGACCCTGTCCAGGCCGGGCTTCCCGGCCGTTATTGACAGGTGCTTTTCAACGGTTTTCAGGTCGCCCCGGACCACCGGTCCGGTCAGGCTGGAGTCGATACCAAGGTTTTTTACGTTCTGTAAAGTTTTGTTAAGAAGGGGGGCCAGGATTTCCAGAACCACTTTCTCCTCCAGCCCGGCGGTTTTAAGGAGCTCTTTAACCTCGTGGAGCAGGATGATAAGAAAGTTGGAGGAAATAGACAGGGCCAGGTGGTAGAGCGGTTTTTCTGCGGCCGAGAGCAACAGGGCCTGGGCTCCCAGCCGGGCAGCCAGCGTCTTGCCGAGTTCAACGGCTTCGGGCTGCCCTTCTAAGCCGATGCAGATGCCTTTGAAAATTCCGGGTTCACTCACCTCTTCGGCGAAGGTCTGGGCCGGGTGGAAGGAGGCCACCCTGGCTCCTTTCCGGGCTAGGGGCTGGAGCAATTCTGAAGATAAGGCCCCGCTGGTATGGAAGATAAATTTGCCACTCAGCTCAACGGCCGATATTTCCTTAACCACTTGCGGTATCAGGTCGTCCGGCACGCAGATAAAAACCAGCCCGGCTGACCTGGCTGCCAGCCGGTTATCACCTGTGGCCCGACCTTGCCCGACCCGTTTCCTGGCCTTCCTGGCCTGGGCGGGTGAACTATCGGCCAGGTATTTCAACTCCAGCCCTTTACGGCAGAGGGCCAGGGCCAGGGCCGTGCCCACCCTTCCCGCACCGATGACCGAAAAGGTTTTCATTTTTTTCCAAACAGTTCTTTCCACAGCGATATTTCCAGTGGAGTGGAGTCATCCTCCTGTTTTTCCAGGTCCCGCTCCTCCCGGTGGTCTTTCAGGGTTTGTTTGAGCTGTTTGAGAAAGTCGACCGTGCCCATCGACCTGGCCCCGTGAGCCCGGGCAATTTCTCTGAGGCCACGGTCGGAGCTTACCACCAGGAAATAGCGCCGGTCCTTTTTGCCCGACAGCAATTCTTCGATCAGGCTGTCGGCCGGCTGTCCGGGCTCCGGGAACAGCACGGTGAATTTAGGGTTGAGTTTTATTTCGCGTTCCTCGAGGGGTGGTCGGCCATCGAACACCAGGAAGATCCGGGAACGGGTTATTTTCTGGAAAAGGAGGAGCCGGGCCACCAACCGGTTGCGGCTGGCCGGGTCAAACTTGAAATAGGGGTCAGCCTGCCCCATCAGGTTGTTGCCGTCGATCAAATAGGCCATACGGGGAAAATGCCTTTCCTGCCGTAGTTACATATGCCGGAACCGCTGCTTAACCGGGGGGCCAGCCCATCCGCCGTCCTCCCAGGAGATGGAAATGGATATGAAAGACTTCCTGTCCGGAGTCGGGCCCGGTGTTGACCACCACCCGGAAGCCGCTGTGGTCGATGCCCTTGAGCCTGGCGATTTCGGCGGCCCTGATCAGGATCCGGCCCAGCAGGCTGGCTTCATCCTGCCCGGTTTCTTTCAGGCTGGTCAGGTGTTTCCTGGGAATGATCAGGGTGTGGACCGGAGCCTGCGGCCTGATGTCGTCGAAGGCCAGGACCTCGTCGTCCTCGTAGACTATTCTGGCCGGTATTTCTTTGCGGACAATTTTGCAGAAGATGCAATCACTCATGGTTTGCCCCCCGTCCTGTGGTTATTGTTGTTTTTAAGGCGTTCAATCTTCACTCCAAGCTTAACCAGCTTTTCTTCGATTTTCTCGTAGCCGCGGTCCAGGTGCTCGATGTCGTTAATTGTGGTCTGGCCGGTGGCCACCAGGCCGGCCAGCACCAGGCAGGCCGAAGCCCTCAAATCGGTGGCCATCACCTCGGCTCCCGAGAGAGGGGTACGGCCCCTGATGACGGCCTTGTCTCCCTGGATTTCGATACTGGCTCCCAGCCTGGTCAGTTCGTTGGCGTGGGCAAAGCGCCGGTCGAAGATGGTCTCGGTGATGATGGAAGTGCCACTGGCCTGGGTCATCAGGACCATGAACTGGGCCTGCATATCGGTGGGAAACCCAGGATAGGGAGCCGTGGTTACGTCCTGTGGTTTTATTTCCTGGCTGCCGATGACCCGGATCGACCTTCTTCCGCTTTTTTCTATCCTGGCGCCAGAGATGGTCAGCTTGTCAGTCAGGGCCTGGAGGTGGGCCGGCTCTACTTCCCGCAGGACAAGGTCGCCCCCGGTCAGGGCCGCGGCCACCATGAAGGTCCCGGCTTCAATCCGGTCGGGAATAATCCGATGGCTGGCCGGGCCCAGGTCATCTACTCCCCGGATGCGGAGCGTTTCTTCTCCTATGCCGTCAATCCTGGCTCCCATCTTGACCAGCAGTTCGCACAGGCTGCTGACCTCCGGTTCCAGGGCACAGTTCTTAAGGACAGTTTCACCCCGGGCCAGGGCCGCGGCCATCACCAGGTTTTCGGTACCGGTGACCGTCTTTTTTTCGAACTCGAACTCCGCTCCCTTAAGCCTCCTGGCCTCGGCCACGATGTAGCCGTGTTCTATTTTTATCTCGGCGCCGAGCTTCTGCAAGCCGGTGATATGCAGGTCGACAGGCCGGGTGCCAATGGCGCAGCCCCCGGGCAGGGCCACCACGGCCCGGCCCTTCCTGGCCAGCAGCGGGCCCAGCACCAGGATGGAAGCCCTCATGGCCCGGACCAGCTGGTAGGGGGCCTGGTCGGAGAGTATTTTTTTCGCGCTGATGGTCAGAGATTTCTTTTTCAGGCTGTATTCGGCTCCCAGCTCGGCCAGGAGGGTCAGCATGGTCTGAACATCCTTGACCAGGGGAATATTGGTCAGGTGAACCTCTTCGCCGGTCAGGAGGGAGGCGGCCAGGGCCGGGAGGACAGCGTTCTTGGCCCCGCTGATGGTTACCTCTCCCCGGAGCTGGTACGGTTTTTCAGTATAAATTCTCAGAGCTTCCATGCCCTGATTTTAGTCGAGCCGGTGGCAAAATTCAAACCCGGCCGCGCTGGCTGGACCGATCAGAGAGAATTGAGAGCCTGGTTGAGATCTTCAATTATATCGTCCGGGTTTTCTGCCCCCACGCAGAGCCTGATGAGCTGGGGTGGGATGTCGGCCATCCTCCGGGCCTCTTCACCCTGCTGCTGGTGGGTGGAGATGGCCGGGATGGTGGCCACGCTCTTGATGCGTCCCAGGTCGGTGGCCCGGAAAATGATCTTGAACCGGTCGAAGACCTTCCTGGCATTTTCCGGCGGGCCGTCCACCCGGAAGCTCATCAGGTGTCCGTAGCGATTAACTTCCTGTCCATGGCCGTCATCGGAATCAACCAGTTTCATATATTTTTTGGCCAGCAGATGGAGCTTGTAGCTGGGCAGTCCCAGGTAGTCCACCTGGTAGACGCGGGGATGTTTTTCCAGGAATTCGGCCACCTTCTGGCAGTTCTGGCTGACGATGTCCATTCTCAGGCGCAGGGTGCGCAGGTCGTTGATGGCCATCAGGGCGTTAAAGGGAGAGGCGGCGGGGCCATTGTCGCGGTAGGGCCAGAACTTGACATATTCGGCGAAACTGGCCTTGAAGTTGGGGTCATCATTCTTGACCTTGGTAACGATGGGCTTCTTGCTGATCAGGGCTCCGCCGATGGCCAGGCCCCCGGTGGTGATGGACTTGGTGAGCGAGTGAACCACGATATCGACACCATAGGCTATCGGCCGCATCAGGGCCGGGGTGGCGCAGGTGGCGTCAAAGATCAGGGGAATTTCCCAGGAATGGGCCAGGTTGGCCAGGGCCTTGACGTCGCAGAATGATTGCTGCGGGTTGCTCGGCGCTTCCACGTACAGGAAGCGGGTGTTGTCATCTATCTTGGCCTTCCATTCATCAATATCTTCCGGGTGAAGCACCCAGCGCACCTCTATGTCCCTTTCCTTCATCTTTCGTACCGAAAAATGCTGGAAGGTCCCGCCGTAAAGCTGGATGGAGGAAACGAAGTTTATCTTTTCGGGGCCTTCTTTTTGCTTGACCAGGAAGGGGTCAACAGCCATCATGATGGCCGCCATGCCCGAAGCGGTGACCACGCAGGAGGTCTCGTAACCCGTCCTGTAGCCTTCGAGCAGGGCCAGGACGTATTCCAGGTAATAGGTGGTGGGGTTGGCGATTCGGGTGTAGCACCAGGTAGGAATTAAGTAGGCCAGGGCGGCTTCCAGCTCATCGGAATCGCGGTAGCCCTGGGAAGTGGCCAGATACAGGGGTTCTATGGTTGCTCCCTGGTTACGCTCCAGGGCTTCTTCAAGGGAGTAGAGCCCGTGGACGGCTATGGTATCGAACTTCATCCTCTGCATCCGGGCTCTGACTTCTTCCTGCCGGGCCAGGAAGGCTTTTGCTTCCCGGATGTACTTTTCAACTCCTGGAGAATATTTCTTTTCTTCGGACATGATGCCTCCCGATTATTATAAATTTATTGTTTCCATAAGGCTGGGCTGGGTGAAGGGAATGTTGGCGGCCGGGGGCCGCATCAGGTATTCTAAGCAAGGACTCATGAAGATACCAAAATACCATACAACCCATGGGTACAGTCAAGCAGTAAATTCTTCCTGCCAGAAGGCCATTCTTCGAATGGGGTTCTGACGTCCCGGCCCCGAGTGCATCAGCTTCATAATAAGGGCAGTATTAATTTGCCCTGGCTGCCGTTAACCGGGCAGATATTAATTTCAAAAGAGCTGGCCATTGCAGACCTGAGGTGGTAACAGGAGGTTCAGGGCGGAATGATGGCTATCTGTTTTACAATACTAAAAGACCTTAACCCCTCAGGGGCTCAGGGGTTGTTTTTGATTTCCTGGTATCACCAGGCAGGGCCACGCCTACGTCCCTGACCGCGGCTCCAGGTCGGAAAACCCCGGCGGTCTCTCAGGGTAATGGTCTGATTGCCAATTCTCAGTTCCCTGGCGATAACCACTTTCCGGCCGTATTTACCTTCTTCGGTCACAGAACCTACCAGCCGGATTTTTTCTCCTTTATGAATGTCGGTGCGGAAGAACCAGGCCGGCGCCGTTTCCACCTCCACCAGCTCGCTGCCGCTCTTTTCCTTTACCAGGAGAACCAGGAAATTCCCCTTGCCCTCGTACCTGTTTTCAAACCGGAGGTCTTCGATCTGGCCTTCGATGGTCACCTCCCGGTCGACATCGTAAAAGTGGGGGCGGGTTTGAGCCTGCGGGTTAACCTGACCTTCGCCAGAAGAAGTCTCCTGGGCCGCGGCCGGCCCGAATAGAGAGAACAGAACCATCAGCAGTAAACCCATAAAAATAAGGGGGCGGTGCCGCCGGCTCCGGCCGGGGAGCGGATTCTTGATTCTGGCCTCAATTTCTTGCTTCGATTCTTGATTTCTCATGTCGGCACCTCATTTATCGCGACGGAGTGACCTGTAGGTTCCAGGTCAATCCTCCGCTGATGACATTGCCATCCCAGGTAAACCAGGGGTCGGTCGAGCTATTCTTAATGTAGGCATAATTTATGAAGAGGGAAACCCGGCGTAGGTCCAGCTGAAGCCGGGCGCTGAACTGGTGCCTTTTATCCTCCCTTTGGATTCCCAGGCTGTTGCCTTCCAGGTCAAGGCTGTCTATCCCGGGGAATTTCCTGGAAAAATAGTCATACTGAAAGGCCCCGTTCAGGTTCTCAGACAGCAGGGCCGTCAGCTTGGCTGTCAGCGAATACCCCTCCCAGCTGAACTGGTCATAGGTCGGATTTTCAACCATGAAGAGCTCATCGCTGGAGGCGAAGGGATTTTGGCCCTTGAGATTCCACTGTTTTAAGGCGCCCAGGCTTAAACCGAAACGATCACCCAGTCCCTGGGCCAGCAAACCACTGACGGAGGCAATCTGGATATTCTGGCTTCCGGTGTAATAGATGGTCTGGTAGGGGATGCCCCGGATGCTGTAGCTTCCGCCCATCTCATAATTTTCTCCGGGACCCCCGTGGCCTCCCGGTCCACCCTGAAGGGCGGCCTGGGGCAGAAGGACCGGTCCGCGGTAAGCCAGAGCTCCAAGGCCGACGGCTGAAGAAACCTGCGCGGCCAGAAGTGGAGTCTCTTCTCCGGTCGAAGAAATTATACCCGGGTGAAAGTAGAGTTTGTAACCATACCCGGCTTCTATTTTCAGGGTGGTTTTGGAGGGAAAATAATGGTCCAGCGACAAGCTCACGTTTTCTGAGAAGTAATCGAAGATGGAGTACTTATAGTCTCTCAACTGGCTAAGAGTATCGAGCCGGACGATGGTGGCAGCGTCCAGGTAACTCTTGAAATTGGCCACGAAGCGAATGGTGCCATGATTAAAGTAATCGTAAAGGCTTCTGAACAGCACCCCTTCTCCTTCCAGGGCAAAGTAAAAGGCGCTCCTGGAGCCGGCTGGAACCAGGTAGTCGGCACCGAGCTTGCCGGCGAAGGAGCTCAGCCCCGAGTACTTGTAGAGAAAGCTCAGGTTAAAGTCTCCATATAGGGAGAGGCCTTCGGAATCGCCTCCGAAGTAGAGAGAGGCGCTGGTCAGCTGGTCGGACAGAGGTTGGTACGATTGAAAGACGTTGCTGGTGGCGTTGTGGGCCAGCGTGAACTGAACGGTTGAGGCTGATAGAGAGCCAGCCAGAAAAAGCACCAGCAGCCCGGTGGTCATCGCCAGGACCGGGTTCTTGGTTCTGGCCATTTTTCTTAGGATTCCTCCCATGGTGATTATATTACTTTTCAACCTTCTTCTAAAACCTGCCATGTTTCCCTCCTGTCTAATTATGTCTAATTTTTGGTCGATAATAATCGAGCGGGATATTTAAAAACAGGAAAGAACCGGGTCAGCCTTCCCGGTTCTCTCCTGTCTTTTAGCACCTGTTAACGGTTTCCTTTCCTGGCTACTGCTCCCTTAGGCCCGGTACCGTCACAGATTCTGGCCGCCAGGCTGGTCTGCGTTCTGAAGGCCTGCCTGGCCATGGTCATGTTTCTGTTCATGGATTTGGTCATGGCCTGACCGGAACCACTGCCTTCTGGAGAGCCCTTGTATCCGGTGCCGTCCTGGGGAGCTGTCCAGTCCGGGTCCTGGCAGTTGGGAATGCCGTCCCCGTCATGGTCGCGGTAGAAGTCATTAATTCCGTCTCCGTTTTCATCAACGAAGGGGCCACCCTTTTTCACTCTATTCTTGGGCTGTTCCTTGACCTGGTTCTGGACCCTGTTTCTTTCCTCGTTCCGGATCTGGTTCTTGGTCTGGCTTTTGACCTGATTTTGTTCCTGGGCCTTGACCTGGAGATTGTGTTCTACCTCGGGTTTACCCGCACCGTCTTTGTTAATGGAGATCTGGTTCTCCACGGCCTGGTTCTGAACCTGGTGTTCAATCCGGAGCTGGTGCTGGGTTTCAACCTGGCCCTGTTCATTCTGCTGTGTTTCTACCCGGTTCTGGATCTCGTTCCGGACCCGGGTTTGAGACTGAGAATTTTCAGCAGCCTGGTTTTCTATGGTCTTCTGGACTTCGGCCCTGACCTGTTCCTGCTCTCTGGTCTGTTCTCTCTGCTGGGTCTTGGGTTGCTCTTCACCCTTGTTCTGCACCTTATTTTTAACCTGTGCCTGTTCCTGGTTCTTGACCTGTTCCTTCTGCTCGACCTTGGCCTTCTCCTTGGTCTGTTCGGTATTCTCCTGAGCGAAGGAATAGGCTGAAACCAGGGCAATCGCTAACATCCCGATGGCCACTGCCATCAACGTTCTTTTGAGCCTCATGTTTAACCTCCTTTTCATGAGTTTCGCCATTCTAAAATGCAAGCTCCGTGCCAGGACATAAGTTATTCATTATAAAATATTTATGGTTTTTGGCCATGTGGTTTTCGCTACAATTTTGGCATCGTTCCTACAATTTTGTAGGACCGGAAGGGGGAACAGGCCTGGCCGGGCTGGCCGGCAGGCCATTATGGCTATTGCCTCTTTTGAAATTTGCTTTTAAGTCTTGCCAAAACGAAACCAGAGAGAGCTTGGTGGCCATGGGTACCGGGCGAAAATTTTCAGATTAACTGCGCCCAGGCTTTGGATTAAAAAGCGAAAATTGGGCCGGGCCTGTGAATGCTTAGGCCACTCTGGTAGGAATATCAGCAGGGTATAATCGGCAAGGACAAATATGGGAATAACTTTTATTAATTCTATAAGCCGGGGCAGGTGAAGCCGACAGCTTGACCTGAAGTATTATAAGACCCTTTTTATTTCTTCTGGCAGCGACTGATGGCCAGCATATCAGATAGAATGGAAAAGCCGGTTTCAATCCGCCCGGCGCCGGCGCCCTGGATGGTCACCTTGCCCATCAGGTCGGTCTCGAAGGTCAAGGCATTCTGGGCTCCCATGACTCCGGCCAGGGGGTCGGTCAGGGGCAGTTTCTCGGGGGCCACGCTGGCTTCTATTTTCTCACCTTCCTTCTTGACACTGGCAATCAGCTTATATCTGAGCCCGGCTTCCCTGGCTAACGAGATATCTTTCTTTCTAAGGTGTGAAATGCCCTGGCGCCTGACCTCAGCCGGCTTGATTTTTCCACCCATCAGGGCGTTGGCCAGGATGACCACCTTGGCCACGGCATCAAAGCCTTCAACATCAGCCGTGGGGTCGGCCTCGGCATAACCCAGCTGCTGGGCCAGCTTCAGGGCTTCATCGTATTCCATTCCATCCAGTTCCATCTTGCTCAGGATGAAATTGGTGGTGCCGTTCAGGATTCCCTTGACCTCCCGGAGTTCGTTACCGGCCAGGCCGTTTTCGAAGAGATGGAAAACCGGGGTTCCGCTCATGACCGTGCCCTCGATCCGGAAGTGCCGTCGGTTAAGCCGGGCCAGCTCCTGAAGTTCGGCATAGTGCAGGGCGGCCGGACCCTTGTTAGAAGTAACCACGTGCTTGCCCGTCCGCAGGGCTTTCTTGATGTAAGAAGTGGCCGGTTCGCCTGTCTTGATATCGGTGTAGGTCATTTCGGCCATGATATCCGCTTCCACCCTCTCTATCAGGTCCAGCGGGTCCACGTAGTCTTCGGTCTTTTGTTTTTTCCCGGGATAGTCGTTCAGTTTTTTGCCAGCCTTTAACGTCTCCAGCACCCGGTCAATCTCCAGGCCTTCCGGGGCGACAACGCTCCCCTTCATCATATCGGTGATGGCCACCACCCTGGGTTCGAAGTGGTGACAGTCGCGGAGAAATTCAGCCTTTTTCAGCAGGATTTCCAGTAATCCCTGTCCTACTGTTCCGCAGCCTATCAACATGATCCTATATTCCATGATGACCTCCCATCGTGCTGGAAATGTTATCACAAAAAGGTTTTTCTTAAAAGCGGGAAATGGAGCCCGGCCACGGTCAGCGGAAGAGGCGCCGAGGGCCCCGGGCCGTCTGGTTCTTCCTTTAAAATAAAAAGGGCTGTCCCGGAGGACAGCCCTGTCCTGTTCAACTGGTAATCTGTCAGGCCTTGGGAGCCTGCTGGGAAGCGATGAACTGCTCGATCCACTCGGTGGTTACGCTCTTGGGTCTTTCGATCGGCAGTCCGAGAGCCCTATCCCAGATGAGCTGGGCCAGAACGCCCATGGCCCTGGAAACGCCGAAGAACACGGTATAGAAATCGTATTCGGTTACGCCGTAGTGCCAGAGCAGGCAGCCGGAATGAGCGTCAACGTTCGGCCAGGGATTCTTAGCCTTGCCGTGCTGGGTCAGGATGTCCGGGGCCACCTCGAACACCTTGCTGACCACCTTGAAGATGGGGTCATCGGGCAGGTGCTTGAGGGCGAATTCTCTCTGGGCGATGAACCGAGGGTCGGTCTTGCGCAGCACGGCATGGCCGTATCCGGGCACGACCTTTCCAGCGTTCAGGGTATCCCAGATGTACTGGCTGATCTGTTCCTTGGTGGGTTCCTGTCCGATTTTTTCCATCATTTCCATGATCCAGCGCAGGACTTCCTGGTTGGCCAGTCCGTGCAGGGGGCCGGCCAGCCCGTCCATGGAAGCTGACAGGGAATAATAGGCGTCAGACAGGGCCGAACCCACCAGGTGGCAGGTGTGGGCAGAGACGTTGCCGCCTTCGTGGTCGCAGTGCAGCACCAGGTAGAGCCTCATCAGGTCCTTGAAGGCCGGGTCGTCGGTGATGCCGAGCATGTGGGCGAAATTGCCGCCCCAGTCCAGCTTGGGGTCGGCCGGGATGTGCTTCCCGCCCTTGTAGCTGCGGCGGTAGATGTAGGCGGCGATGGCCGGCAGCTTGGCCAGGATGTTCATCACGTCCTCGTACATCGGGTCCCAGTAATCCAGCTTGTGCATGCCCTGACGGTACCTCTCGGCAAAGACGGAGTCCTTCTGCAACTGCAGAATGGCCAGGGCGAACTGGGTCATGGGATGGGTGTCGGCCGGAACGGTGTTCAGAACATCGATCAGGTACTTGGGCAGGGCACTTCTCTTGCGCCACTCCTCGGTGATGGCCACGCAATCCTCGTAGGTGGGAATATCACCGGTCAGCAACAGGTAGAACATGCCCTCGGGCAGCGGTTCCTCGGTGCCGGGAGCCTTGGGCAGCTTTTCCCGGACTTCGGGAATGGTATAGCCGCGGAAGCGGATACCTTCGTTCGGGTCCAGGGCCGAACATTCCCACATCATGCACTTGACGCTGCGCATGCCACCATAACACTGGGCTATGGTCACGTCAGAGATTTTCAGTTCCCCATGTTCTTTGAGAATCTTCTGGATTCTCTCCCGCATGGGCATCATCTTGGAGACAAACTTTTCCTTTAATGTAGCCATTCAGAAACCTCCTTTAGGCTTTTAATTGCTTTTTTAGATTTTAAAAAAAGAACAAATCGAGACTGAAATATAACATTTCCTTCTCCGGCAAGTCAATTTATATTTTCGGGGAATAAAAAGGCTTGATTTTTGGGGACGGGGCTTATATCCTTTAAGCAAAGCGGTATCCCGAGAACGGGATATCACGGAAAGGAGAAAAAATGGGAGCGCTTATTGTATTGCTGATAATCATAGGCTTGCTGGTGCTGATTGCCATTGGCATCTACAACAGCCTGGTCGTCCTCAGAAACCGCTGCGACAATGCCTGGGCCCAGGTGGATGTCCAGCTGCGCCGCCGCTATGACCTGATTCCCAACCTGGTGGAAACGGTCAAGGGCTATGCCAAGCACGAGCGGGAGGTCTTCGAGAAAGTGACCGAGGCCCGGACCAGGGCCATCAACGCCCAGACCGTCAAGGAGCAGGGACAGGCGGAAAACATGCTGACCGGAGCCCTGAAATCGCTGTTTGCCGTGGTGGAAAATTACCCGGAACTGAAAGCTAACCAGAACTTCCTGATGCTGCAGGAGGAGCTGGCCGGGACCGAGAGCAAGATCGCCTTTGCCAGGCAGTTCTACAACGACACGGTCATGAAGTTCAACATGAAGCAGCAGGTCTTTCCCTCTAACATAATTGCCAATCTCTTCGGCTTCAAGGAAAGGGACTACTTTGAAATAGAAGAACCGGAGGCCCGGGGACCGGTCAAAGTTTCCTTCTGATAATTCTTCTGGCTGAACTTACTGAAGCCTAAACTGAGATAGAATCCTCATGTATGAACAGATAACCAGCAACAAGGTCAAGTCCTTTCTGCTGGTCCTGTTCTTTGTTGCCTTCATCTTTCTCCTGGTCTGGGTCTTTGAGGAGCTCACCGGCTGGGGCCGGGGCGGCTTTATCCTGGCCCTGGCCATTTCGGTCGTGATGGCAGTTGGCGGTTATTATTACAGCGACCGTATCGTTCTGGCCATCAGCCGGGCCCGACCGGTGACCAGGGAAGAATTCCCGTATCTTTACCATACGGTTGAAGGCCTGGCCATTGCTGCCGGCCTACCTGCTCCCCGTTGTTATGTGATTGAGGACACCGCTCCCAACGCCTTTGCCACCGGCCGGAACCCGAAAAATTCGGTCATCTGTGTGACCACCGGCCTTCTCCAGAAGATGAACCGCCTGGAACTGGAAGGGGTCCTGGCCCACGAGATGAGCCATATCAAGAATTACGATGTTCTTCTGCAGACGGTAGCCGTGGTCATGGTCGGGGTGGTGGCCCTGCTCAGCGACTGGATGCTGCGCAGCCTGTGGTGGGGAGGCGGTCGCAGGAAAAGCCGGGACCGGAGTGGAAACGCCGGGGCTATCTTGCTCCTGGTGGGCATAGTCCTGGCCATCCTGTCTCCCCTGGTAGCCCAGCTGATGCAGCTGGCCATTTCGCGGCGAAGGGAGTACCTGGCTGATGCCAGCGCTGCCATGCTGACCAGGTATCCGGCCGGGCTGGCCTCGGCCCTGCGCAAGATTGCCGCCGACCCGGAACCCCTGGAAGCGGCCAACAAGGCCACCGCTCATCTTTATATCGTCAACCCGCTGAAGAATGTCGGGGGCAAGGTCAACAGGCTGTTCAGCACCCATCCGCCCATCGAGGCGCGGATTGCCGCCCTGGAAAAAATGTCGTTCGAAAGGACCTGAAGCCCGGGAATAGGTCTGTGGGGTGGTATCCTTTTCCTGAGCCCGTGGCTCTCTTGCAAGTTCGGTGGTCTTTGTCTATAATTTAGAAACCCCGGGCGGGGTCGTAGTTCAGCTGGTTAGAACGCCGGCCTGTCACGCCGGAGGTCGCGAGTTCGAGTCTCGTCGGCCCCGCCATTTTTCACCCACACCCAACTGTTAACTGCCAGGAACTTTTTCTCAGATAGCGGCAATTGTTTACCTTTGATAGCCCCCGGGCTGTCATTTCATTGGCGAAACCGCGCCAGCCGCAACCCAGTCGGCAGAAAACCCTTTCCTCGCGGCCCGTTGTGTGGTATAAATTAACCTAATATAATCAGGAGGAACCGATGCCCGATAAAACCAAGGTCCTGGTAATAGATGATGACCCGGCCATCTGTGTTTCGGTCAAGGCCATTCTGGAAGCCAGCGGTTACGAAACGGCCACGGCCCTGAGCGGCAAGGAAGGCCTGGAGCTTTTCCGCCGGCTTAATCCTGATATCGTCCTGTGCGACATGATGATGGAAGATATAGATGCCGGAGCCAAGGTGGCTAAAGTCATCAAAGAGGAACGTCCCGAGCTGCCCGTATTTCTTCTAAGCACCATAGGCGAGGCCACGGCCAGAACCATCGGCCTGGACGACCTGGGCTTTAGCGGAGTTTTTCAGAAGCCCGTGAATTTTGACCTGCTGCTCAGCGTGCTGGAAAAACACAGAAAAAAAGCCTGAGCCCGGAAATTTTCTCTGGAAGCCCCAAGTATGGATAAGACCCTGGCCGAAATCTTCCGCCTCAAGCCCGACCTTCAGGACTTTTTTCTTGAGGTCAGAAGGCTCGAAGGACGATTCCCTTTTAACCGGGAAGACATGGAGGCCCTGGGCCAGGCTTATTTTGAAAGGTATCCAGAAAAATTTGTCCAGAGGAACCTGGAAGAGGTCAGGCTGGGCTACCAGCTGACCAGGTTCTGCCTGCTGGAAAAGTCGATGGCCGGAATTAAGAGAGAGCTGAAGGATTTTTTCCGTCAGGCCTTCGCCCAGCCCGAAAACATCGCCGGGTTGATGGCCGAGCTGACCGGATCGGGCCTGGGTTCGGAACTGGCCACCGGTTTTGGTCAGCTTCAGGTTGCCCTGGACGGGCTTAAGGCCATCGTCGATGAGTTGCCCAAGGGCATGGTCAAGGAAAGATTCCTGGGCGGACTGTCTTCCCTGCTCAATGTCTGTTACCTATTGAAAGTGCTGATTGGCCGGAGCGGCCAGGAGAGTTTACAAGACTGAATATTTCTGGTATTTTGCCGTCTAAAAGGCAGGGGAAGACGGACAGAATTTCTCCAGGCCCGGCTGCTTGAGGAGAGAGACGTGTCTTATCACCGAGGTATCTGCAATTTCTGCGGCACCGGTTGCGGGCACCTGCTCCAGGTGGAGGGAAACCGGGTCCGCGGGGTCTACCCCCTGCCCGGTCATCCCCTTAGTCGCGGCCGGTTGTGCGTTCGCGGCTGGCATATTCATGAACTATTGCAGACCGAGGAAAGAATAACCCGCCCGCTGATAAGAGAAGGTAGCAGCTTCCGCCCGGTTTCTTACGATGAGGCCATAGATTTTACCGCCAGCCGCCTGAAAACTTTTTCCGGGAGCGAGCTGGCCTTCCTGGGCTCCCCCCGGGCTTCCAACGAGGAAAATTATCTATTTGGAAAGTTTGCCCGGGCGGTAATGAAAAGCAACAATCTCAGCCTGACCTCGGACGCCGGGCTGGAGGAAAGCGCCAGGATACTCCTGGAGGGCTGCGGCCTGCCGGCCATGACCGGCTCCCTGTCGGCCCTGAGGCAGGCCGATTTTATCCTGGTGGTGGGGGGCGACCTGACCAAGCAGAACCCCATAATCGCCAGCGAAATTCATTTCGCCCGCCGCTCGGGGGCCTTCCTGGCCACGATTTCGCCCAGAAAGACCCAGATGGCCAGGCTCAGCCAGAAGCACCTCAGGCCGAATCCCGGGACCACCTGGTTGTTGCTTGAAGCCCTGGCCCGGGCCCTGCGAACCGAGGGCCTGGTCGGTGTCGGGTATCTTGAAGAACGGGTTGAAAATGCCCGGAAATATCTTGAATACCTGGACTCCCTGGACCTCAGGCAGGCCTCAGAATTGACCGGGGTTGAGGAGCAGGAAATAACCTGGCTGGCCCGAAAGTTTTACGAATCTAAATCGGCTTACGCTTTTTATCCCGTGGGCATCCAGAGCCTGGACCGGCGCTCGATGTCAGCTCTCCTGAACCTGTTCCTCCTGGCCGGCAAGCTGGACCGCCCCGCCGGCGGGCTGTGTCCGGTCACCGGTATCAGCAATTTGCTGGGAAGCCTGGACATGGGAGTGTCACCGGCTTTCCTGCCCGGCTATTTTCCGACAGATGACGAGGCAAGCTGGAAGAGGTTGGAAGAACTCTGGCAGGTCAGGCTGGACCGGAAGCCCGGAAAAAGCGCCGCCGCCTGCCTTCAGGAAGATCAATCAATCAAGGCCCTGCTGGTCGTGGACCACGACGAGGAAATCATCCGTCATGTCAACCGGATAAAAGAGCTTGAATTCGTGGTCTATTTCGGAGCCTACCAGAATGCTTTTGCCAGCCTGGCCAGCGTGATTTTCCCCCGCCTGAATTACATTGAAGGAGACGGGACATACACCAATTCGGAAAGACGGGTGCAGCTCAGCCGGAAAAAAGTTGAGCCTCCGGCTGAAATCAGACCCCTGTGGGAAATATTGAGCCGGCTGGCTTCGGCCCTGGGTCAACCCTGGACTTATAAATCTGCCGAGGAAATCATGGCTGAAATAAGCAGGGTAGTGCCTCAGTATTCGGGCCTCAGCCATGAAAAATTGAGGGACAGTCTTGGCCTCAGGTGGCCGGTAGATGACAGGCATCCGGGTGGCACAGAATTTCCCCTGGCCGAAGAGACCGGGCGCGGGTTCAAGTTTGTATTTGATGGGAGCGCAGACCGGTGGCAGAGCTTACGTTCGGGAGAGGCAGGGCGTTTTCCCTTCAAGCTGGTCGTTGGCCGGAGCAATTATTTCTGGCATCAGAATTCTCTCATGAAAAGGACATTCATTCCCAAAAGAGAATACAATGCCCTCCTGTTGCTTTATCCCAGGGGCTTTGTAGAAATTTCGGAAGAAGATGCCCGGGCCCTCGGCCTGCGGGAAAAACAACCGGTCAGGATAGTCTCGGAA
>JABLWX010000139.1 GCA_013178315.1 Candidatus Aminicenantota bacterium | reverse complement strand
TTCGCCCCTTCCGACATCCGGCCGGAAAAAGCCCGAGGCCTTGGTAATTTCGTTTGTTCCCAAAAGGATAAGCGGTTTCTTCAGGGATATGGCTTTTTCTTCCGGGTCCAGCCTGAGGTAGCGGAAGTTGACCTGGTTTTCCCGGCCGTATTTTCCCGTCAGGACTCGGGCCGAGCTGCCGTCGGGCTTGACCTCCCAGAGGTCATAACGGTCGTAGATGAGAACGGAGGCGTCATTTTCCGTCCAGCCGGCCAGGCCGTAGGCCGGCGGTTTGCTCGGCGTGTCCCATTCTTCCCGGAAGAAATTGACTCCGAGCCTGGAGGTCAGGTCAAATCTCCGGCCGTCGGCCAGGCGATAGGTGTACCAGGCGTCGGTCTGGTCGTCATAATATACCAGGTAATTTCCGCCGGGGGAGAAACTAACCGAAGACGGGAACTTTTCCAGGATTTTCGTTCTGGCCCCCGTCTTGATGTCCACCAGGTAATAATCAGAATAGCTCCTGTCCCAGGAAACGAGCTGGCGGTAGGGAAGGGGGTTGGAGCCCAGGGCTTTCTGGCTGTCATCTGACAACCTGATTTCCGGCAGGTCCTCCGAAGCCAGCCGGACCATTTTCTTGTCTTTGGTGTTTAGATGGCAAACGGCCAGGAAATTTTTCTTCTTCTCTTCGTCAGCCCTGACTTTCTGCATCGGCTGGAGTTCAGGGTCGGTCCAGCTCCAGATATCCACCTTGACCGGTTCGGGTGCGTCTTCCGGGGCCGGCTCGGGAACCGGGGCGTAGCCAAAAAAGAGCAGGCTGCCATCCCTGGAAAAGGAAGGCTCGCGGTTTTCGCTGGGGCTGTAGCCCGGGGGAAGGGCAGTGGTTTTCGGCCCGGCCATCTCCACGGCGGCGGCCATCTTTTCCTGCCAGAGGTAGAGCTTGTATGGCGAGGCCTTCTCCTGGTAGGAGTCCCGGTCGCTGAGAAAGGCCAGCTGCTGACCCCTTTCGTCGAAGGCCAGCTTGACGTAATGTCCCTGGCCTTTGAGCAGGGCGATGGTTTTCCCGGATGACGGGTCGAGGATAAAGGCGCCGTCATCTTCGGGCTTCTTCGACGAGACAGCGTAAGCCAGGTAACGGCCGTTCTTGGACCAGGTATATTCTGAAACTTCCTGAACGGAAATAGTTTCATTAGTTTCAAGGTTCCTGATGACCAGCTCGGTCCCGGGCTCCTTTTTCTTCTCCGGCTTCTTTTCTTCTTTTTTCTCCCCGGCTTTCTGTTCGGGCTCTTTCTTTTCAGCCGGTTTGGCCTCAGGTTCTTTTTTCTCAGGCTCTTTCTTCTCTTCTTCTTTCTTGGGCTGGTCCTTGGCCGCCTCTTTTGGCAGCGGCGGTTCCAGCAGGTAGGCCACGAACTTGCCGGAATCTTCGGCCAGCTTGAAATTCTTGACCCGGTCGACACTGACCTGCTGGCCGGTCAGCAGGTTGATGATGCCCAGCCCGTTTTTGGGTTGCTCTTCGGGCTTTTTCTTTTCCTTCTTGGCCTTATCCACCTCGGCTTTGGGCGGGACTATGGTGTAGACCACGAACCTGTCGTCGGCGCTGATGACGGCCTCGCGCCCGCGGGGGAAGCGGCTTTCTTTTCCGCTCTGCAGGTCGAGGACCACCAGTTCCGGGTCTCCTTCCCCGGGTGACAGCGAATAGACCAGCCAGCGGCCGTCGCCGCTGAGCTTTGTTCCCTGGATGGACTTCCAGGAATCATAAACGTCATAACCTATTGGTTTTTTTCCGGTCTGGGCCTGGGCCAGGGCAAGGAGCACCAGGACAATTACCACCAGGCCTGACCATTTTTTCCTTAAATTAGCGCCACGCATTATGGCCTCCCCGAATCATATTTGGTAAGCAAAGCAAGAAATATCTTTTAACCGAGATTAACCATCTCAGTCAACTCATATTTTTTGGGGTGCGGAGTCGGGGTTGGGTTGGACTGTTAATGTTCCGGTTCAGACAGAAATGATGCCAGGCTGGTGAGCGCCCCTCTAAAAAAGAGTACAGGCCCTGCTTGAGCTTACTGGCGTTTGAGGATCATGGTCCCGTCTGAAACTAATCCCGTTCGCGGCCACCCGGGTTGTGGTTTGAACCGCGAAGCTCCATCCGCCATGGCCGGCTTTCCATTCGTTTTAATATTTGCTAATGTCCCGTGTAGCTCATGGTCAGCTGATACCAGAAACCGGGCTTAGGGACGCAATAAAAATGAACGTGCCGGATTTCCTGGCTCGGGCTTGACCTGTGAGCTTCCCAGGACCTTCCTGATGCCCCGCCGGGTCCTCAGCCGGTGAAATAGAGGTAGGCGGCGATGATCAACAGGACCACGATCACCGAGGCCACCACGTCCCACTTGCTCCAGCTGGCCCGGGTAGCCTGCCGCTGCTCGGGCGTGACGGTGCCGAAGGTCAGGCCGGTGATTTTCTGCTCGTCCGGCTTTTCGGTGGCGTAGCTCACGCCATACATCACGGCCATGGAGACCAGGAAGATGAACAGGCTGTAGTACTGGAAGTAGATATTGTTCAGTATCCACAGGAACGAACCCTCGGCATACTTGAAGCCCGGAATAAGCTTGACCGGTGTATCCACCGCCAGCCGGAACAGGCCGAGGAAAAATCCAGTGTACAGGGCAGCCAGGCAGCCCTTGGCGTTCAACCTCTTATTGAGGATACCCGTGAAGAACACCACGAATATGGGCGGGGCTAAGTACGATTGAACGCCCTGGAGGTAATCGTAGAGCCCTTTGCCTCCACGGATGACCGGCAACCAGGCCAGGCCAATCAGAACCATAACCGTGGTAGCCACCCGGCCGACGTGAACCAGCCTTTCCTGGGAAATGTTCTTTTTAATCCGGGAATAAAAATCTATTGTGAACAGAGTGGATGAGGCGTTAAAGACTCCGGCCAGGGAGCTCATCAGGGCGGCCAGCAGCCCGGCCACCACTATTCCCCTCACCCCGATGGGTAAGACATGGGCCACCATCAGCGGAAAGGCCTGCTGGGCCTGGTCGCGGATGATCTGTCCGTTAGGTCCGATGAGCTGCTGCTGCAGGGCCGGTATCTTGCCGCTCAGGGCCAGCCCGTAGCAGATGATGCCGGGGATGATAAAGATAAAAACCGGCAGCAGCTTGAAATAGGAAGCAGCGATGGAACCACGCCTGGCCTGGGTTTCATTTTTAGCGGCCAGGGCTCTCTGGACGATGTACTGGTCGGTGCACCAGTACCAGAGACCGATGATGGGAGCACAGAACAGCATCCCGAGCCAGGGATAGTTGTCGTTAAAGTACCAGGCCATTCGGCCTGCCTCTTTAACCGGGGCCCAGGTGCCGGCTATGCCGTGGGGGACAAGTGGTTTCCAGAGATTGAACATTTCCGAGCCGACGATCGAGCGCAACTCGGACCAGCCGCCGATGGCCTTCAGGCCGAAAATGGTTACCAGGGCCGAGCCGATGATGAGGACGATGGTCTGGATGGCCTCGGTGTAGGCCACGGCGCTCAATCCGCCCAGAACGGTATACAGACCGGTTATAACGATGACCAGGATCGAACCCACCCAGAAGCTGTCCAGGCCGAACCAGTTGACTTCCGGCAGCAGCACCGAGAACACCACGCCGCCGGCAAACACCCCGACCGCGATCTTGGTCAGGACGTAGGCCACCAGCGAGATGCCTGACAGCACGGTCCGGGCCTGCGGAGAGAACCGACGTTCCAGGAACTCCGGCATGGTGAAGACGCGCGAGCGGGTATAGAACGGAACCATCATCCAGGCCAGCACCAGCAGGCACCAGGCGTGGAGCTCGTAGTGGGCCATGGCCACGCCGTCAGTGGCCCCGGAGCCGGCCAGGCCGACCAGGTGCTCGGAGCCGATGTTGGAAGCGAAGATCGAAGCCCCGACGATGAACCAGCCCAGGTGGCGCCCGGCCAGGAAATACTGGTCGGTTGTCTTTTCTTTATGGCGCTTTATCGTCCACCAGGCTATGCCCATGATTAGGGCGAAGTAGCCGGCGATTACTACCCAGTCAACTGGCTTGAGCATCATTCTTTAACCTCCTTGTGGAAATCATTCGGCAGGGAATTGGCTGGAATATGGTAAGAAAAATCGTTTTGCTCGCAAAAGCAAAGGGTCTGTCTCATGTCAGTTTGTTGCCTGATCTCTCGAAAACACTTAGCAGCGAAAATTTTCTCCTGCTGGCAGAAATATCCTGACCTCATAAGAGGCAAGTATAATTCGGGCCCGAATCTGTTGTCAAAAAGAAAATTCATTCCGGTCAAGACATGGTATCCAGTCTAATGGGTCTGTTTGGAAGCGGCGCGGTGGTAGTCCGGCCATAGGGATTGGGGTGGAGGAAGCGGGGAGATTTATCAGGTTGGTACTTGAAAAAGCG
>JABLWX010000138.1 GCA_013178315.1 Candidatus Aminicenantota bacterium | reverse complement strand
ATAATTTACCTGGGGACCGACCTGACCGCCTATGTCAGCCTCGACCGCGGGAAGACCTGGCATTCCCTGAGGGCCAACCTGCCGACCCTGCCGGTCTATGACATGAAGATTCATCCCCGGGAAAGAGAACTGCTCATCGGCACACACAGCCGCGGGGTTTTCGTGCTGCCCTTGAAGAAGATCCAGGAATTGACGCCCGCGGTCCTGGGTAAGGCCCTCCATGTCCTGGAGCCGGATGAAGTTCAGCTTCCCCTGGCCAGAAGGGGGGAAGCTCCGGCCGTGGAAGTTGCCGCCCGCATTCTGGTGTATTCAAAAGACGGTGGACAGGGCAAACTGGCGATTAAGACGGCAACCGGAAAAGTCCTCAAGGAAATGGCTGTGGACCTCAAGCCCGGCTTAAATGACCTGTCCTGGGACCTGAGGGCCGAGGGCCAGAAGGAAAGGGTGGCGGCCGGCGAATACCAGGTTGAAGTCAGCCTCGGCCAGGAAACCCAGGCCCGCCAGCTACGCCTGGTTGCGGCCAGCATGCGCTACATGGAGTTCGAGGTGGATGACTGAAAAAATAATAAACTACCGCGGCTGCTTTATCTGCGGCGAGGACAACCCGGTCGGGCTGAAACTTGATTTCTTCTTCGACCGGGAAAGCAAGATGGCCAGGGCCGAGTTCACCGCAGGCCGGGAGCACGAAGGCTACCGCGACCTTTTGCACGGCGGGATAATTTCTTCGCTCCTGGACGAGGTCATGGCCAAGGCCCTCCTGGCCGAGGAGATTCCGGTGGTCACTTCCAGGCTGACCGTGGAATTCAAGAAACCGGCTCTGATCGGTGACCGGCTCAGGCTGGAAGGCTGGGTGACCGGTCGCAAGGGCCGGGCTCATTTCACGGCCGGGAAGATGCTGGGAAGCGACGGGCAGGTAGTGGCCGAAGCCAGCGGAGTCTATATCCGGGCCGAAGGCGCGCTGATTGAGCTGCTGAGCAAGAGCCTGCCCGATAAATAAGTTAAGGTCGGGCCAGCAGCCGGCCCGGTCCTCAACTTTGAGCCAGGGCCTGCTCCAGGTCTTCAATCAGGTCGTCAACGTTCTCGCAGCCAACCGACAACCGTATCAGGTCGTCGGTGATGCCGGCTTCTTCCTTTTCTTTTTTTGGAACGGAGGCGTGGGTCATGCTGGCCGGGTGCTGGATCAGGGTTTCGATTCCACCCAGCGAAACGGCCAGGGTACAGAGCCTGACGCCGTTTATCATTTTAAGACCGGCTTCATAGCCGCCCCGTAGCCCGAAGGAAATCATCGAGCCCGGGCCTTTCATCTGCTTTTTCATCAGCTCGTACTGCGGGTGGCTCTTCAGGCCGGGATAGTTAACCCAGGCCACCCTGGGGTGAGCTTCCAGCCAGGCCGCGATTTTCCGGGCATTTTCCTGGGCCCTTTCCACCCGGAGATGCAGCGTTCGCAGGCCGCGCAGCACCAGCCAGGCCTGGTGCGGGTCCATGGTGCCGCCGTGCATTCTGAGAACTTTCTGTAACCTCTTGTGAAGTTCTTCATTTCGGCTGATTATGACCCCGCCCACCACGTCGCTGTGACCGCCTATGAACTTGGTCAGGCTGTGCATGACCACATCGGCCCCGAGCTCCAGCGGATTCTGAAGAACAGGGGAGGCGAAGGTATTGTCGACAACAAACATCAGGTTATGCTCCCGGGCCAGTTCGGCACAGGCTCTCAGGTCGGTGATGGCCATGGTGGGGTTGGCCGGGCTTTCCACGAACAGCAACCTGGTATTCTTTTTGATTTTTTTCTTAATCTCGGAAATATCTGAAGTGTCGATGAAGTCGGCGCTCACTCCGAAGCGGACAAACTCGGTCTCGATGATGGTTCTGGACGGCCCGTAAAGGGCAGCCGTTCCTATCAGGTGGGCCTCTTTTTCCAGGAAAGCCAGGTAGATGGTGGAAACGGCGGCCATGCCGGTGGCCGTGGCCAGGGCTCCGTAACCCTTTTCCAGGGTAGCCAGGGCTTCTTCCAGGGCCAGGATGGTCGGGTTGCCCAGCCGGGTGTAGATAAAACCCTTTTCTTTCCCGGCGAACAGGGCCGCTCCCTGCTCGGCGCTTTCGAAGGCGAAGGTCGAGGTCTGGTAGATGGGCGGAGAGACGCTACGGGCTGCCGGGTCGGGATGATAACCGGCATGGATGATTTCGGTTTCCAGCCTTTTCCTTTGATGTTTGCTCATGTTTAACCTCTCTCCCGGCCTGCCATCGGCAAACCGGGAGGTAATTTTATTCTGATTTAAACTTGCCGGTCCAAAAATCTTTAAGAATTCAGTTAAGATACTTTCTTATTGCTTTCTTATACGAATTCCTTATTTTCCTTTGGCCAGCTCGATCATCAGCTTGACTTCTTTAATCATCTTTTCGATGTCGCCTTCAAAGCCGATGCTCTTGAACCGTATCTTGCCCTTGGGGTCGATGACGAACTTGGTCGGAATGCCCGAAACGCCGTAGCTGGCCACCACCTTGTCCTCGGTGTCCATCAGGACGTAAAAGGGATACTGGTTCTTTTCCAGGAATTCTTTAACCACCTGTTCCTTGTTGGCTTCATCCTGCCAGGTGTTGACGAAGACGAAAGCCACCGAGGGGTCCTTCTGGTATTCTTCGACCAGCTTTTTCATGCCGGGGAAAGAACCCAGGCAGGGGCCGCACCAGGTGGCCCAGAAGTCCAGGATGACCACCTTGCCCTGGTAATCGGCCAGTTTCACCACCTTGCCTTCCAGGTCTTTGAGCTCAAAGGCCGGGGCCGGCTGTTCGATCATCTTCTTCTGCAGCTCTGACCTGAGTGCCTCGGTGGCTCCGGTTTCGAGCTTGACCCGGTATTCTTCCCAGCCGCTATCCGAGCCCCTGGCTCCCACGTAGGCCTGTTTGAGCAGGTCCATGAGGTCGGAACCGGCAAAGCCCTTGCCGGCTGCGGCTTCCAGGACCTGGAGAGCCGGTTCATAGTTTTTATTCTCCAGCAGGACCCTGGCGTAATCCATGGAGATTCCGGATTGCTCGCCGTTGCTGGCTTCGTAGGCCTGGCGCAGGGAGTTGACTGCCTCGTTTAGCTGGCCCTGCTTCCACAGCAGGTTTCCCCTGAGGCTGAGCATCATGGCGGCCAGGCTGGTTTTCATCTCTTCCTGCCATTCTTCCTTGGTGTAATAGGAGGGCTTGTACTTGTCCGGGTTGGCCAATTGCTCGTTCATCAAGGAAATTCCGTTATCGAGGGCTTTTAAGGCCAGCGGGGCCTGGCCTTCCTGGTTGGCCTGGTTGGCCACGAGGTAAAAATAATAGGGCTGGGCTTTGAGCCGGTTGTCCTGGAGGAAATTGTTGGCTTCCTCCAGTTTCTTTTCCTGGATTAGAGGCTGCATGATGATGCCGATTATGGACTCGGTGTACTTGGAATCGGGGAATTCTTCCTGGAATTTTTTGACGAACTCCAATCTTTCTTTTGGGTCCTGGATGCCCTGGAGCTGCATCGCGGCCTGGATCTGGAAGAATTCACCCTTGGGGTTTTTCTGGGCCTGTTCCGCCATGGCCATGGCCTTTTCCTGGTTTCCGGTCTGGGCGTAGAACCGATAGAGTGTCACCAGGGTGGAGTCGTCCAGGTCGGGAAGCGTCGAGACTTCTTCCAGGAAATCCTTGGTCTTCTGTTCCCAGCCTTCTTTCTTGGTGCCTTGTAACAGGCGGAGGTAGCTGTTGACAAACTCCTTCTTGGTGGCGGGGTTGGTCAGGAATTCTTCTTCGGTCAGGCGCAGGGCTTCGTTCAGGTCCTGGTTGATGCCCACCAGCTGGCCCCAGGAGGTATAGGCCAGGGCCAGTCCGGCCTTGTTACCGGGCAGGACCTTGCCATCGGGGGTATACAGGGCAAAGATATAGCCCTTACCCTGGTTGTTATCATCGTTTTCCCGGTCCAGCTTGATCTTGGCCACCAGGCCGTAGGCTTCTTTATCGATGGTGTAGGTTCCGGTCCATTTCTTGCCGCTTTTCTTGAGTTCTACGGCCTGAACCTTTGGCAATTCTTTGGAATAGGAATAGACGTAAAGGTTGAAGGCTTCCCTGGAAGCCAGGTTCTTGTCGGCCGGTATATAGGCGAAGGTGACTGTATCACCCGGCTTTGCCTTTTCCGGGGACATGGTCAGCTGGGAAGATGAGCTCTTTCCAGAACAAACCACCAGAGAAAAAGCAACCAGAAAGATAGTTGCTGCCAGAGAGAATGATTTTTTCATCTGAAATCCTTTCAATAGGTTTCATTCATTATCCCAGAAAATGGACATTTTTACAAATGGATGGGAGCCCAGAGTTTGGCCGAATTGGTATTTCCTTATCAGTTTATTATTTATCCCCCTTATTATTATCCCCGGCGAGTGGGGGTTGGGTCCTGGCCCGGGAGTCAAAATGAAATGCCCTGAAGGCCGGGGAAAAGCTCGCGGGTGGCCTGATTTTCTCAGTTAAGACAAGGCCGGGCGCGTAATTTCCAGCCTTCAGCGATAGTGGGGAAAAAGTCCACAAAATTATTCATGATCGAGTACCGGCAGCCCCCGTCCCTGAAAAGTTCAGGAAGCAAGCTCGATGGTGGTCTTGAAGGGCAAGGAGGACGGGCGCAGGCAGGCTTCCTGGTCGCAGGCTTGATAACGGACCTTGCCTTCGATTTCCAGGCTGCTGCCGCAGACACCCTCGGCCAGCTCGATTTTCAGTGTGAGCTTGACCTGGCCCTCGTAAACGGACAGAGGTCTATCCGAGAATTTAAATTTTTTCTTCTTGGCCTCCGGGAATATGACCTCTTTTAATTCAAGTGCCGGGTCCTTTTTTAGCTCAACCGAGGTTGGAACCAGCAACTCATCTTCCGGTTTCTGGGAGTTGATGTGAAAGCCCGGGGCCACCGTGAGCTCCAGGGTGAGTTCAAAAGTATCGCCGGGAGCGACCGCTTGCGAAGGGGGAGAAGTCTTTATGGTAACGATTGGATTGTCTTTCTGGCTGGCCGTGGTCTGGATAGGAGAGGCCGAAGCCCGGAGCAAACCCAGGGCCAGAGCCAGGATCAGGATTGCTAATGGTTCGATCTTTTTTTTCATCGTTTCTTAACCACTTAATATCATAGATGAAAAGGCCAATTTTTTCTATTCGTATTCAGGTCGGGCCTTGTTTTATAATTGTTGCGGCGCGAGGCAACATGGTTTGAACTGAAATGGCCAGAAATTTAAGGAACTTTTTTTAGGGGAGAAAGGGTAATGCTAAAACGAAAAGTTATGCTTTTCTTTTTATTGGCGCTTGTTTTTTCTGAAGGATATTTAATGTCTGCCACTAACTGGCAGTGGGTGGGCACGTTAACTCTATCATCCAACCTGGAGAGGAAGGATTATGTTGACCTGGAGACGATTGTTTATGACCGGGCCGGCCGGACGATAACCTACCGGCTCCTGAGCATCGTGACTGATGCCGGTGTGACGACCAGGACCTATACCAGGTATCTGACCAGTCTGGAAACAGGGTATAAGACCAGGGTCCTTGATTTTCAGGTCCATGATGCCGAGGACCGCCAGCTGATGTTCACCAAGGAAGGCTGGGCGGACCCGACCTGGGAAGAGCCGGGAGAACTATCCCTGCTGCAAAGAGCAATTGACATGGTTCTGGAGAAATTGGAAGGAAATGGCTCTGGTGAAAAAGGTGCCGGCCGGGGAATCAACTGAAATCGCTGGCAAATCAACGTTTAATAGGAGATAAATATGACAAGGATAGGTAAATCGGGAAAGGTAACCCTGCTGGTTTTGCTGGTCATTGCCTTACTGGCTTTGGCCTGTTCCAGGGAAGATGCCGCCAGTGGCGGGGAAGCGGTGCAAACCGCCCCGGCGGAGCTTCAGGGAGAGAGCGCTCCGGGAGCCACGCCGGAAACTGGCGAAGCAGTGCCAAAGGCTCAGCCTGTCTCCGGCCAGGCCGCCCGGGTAGTCGGGGCCATAAATTATTTTGCTTTTGACCTTTATTCCTATCTTAAGAAAGGAGAACCTGGAAATCTTTTCTATTCTCCCTTCAGTCTTTCTGTGGCCATGGGCATGACCTACGAGGGAGCCAGGGAGCAGACGGCTGCCGAGATAAGGCAGGTTTTCCACTATCCCGATGATATCAACATCCTCAGGCAGGGTTTTTCGGAAGTCCTGGCCCGGGTGAACAGGAAAGACAGAAATTACGACCTGCGCACCGCCAACGCTCTCTGGGCCCAGAAAAATTATCCCTTTCTGCCCGAATATTTCCAGGCGGTGGAAAAGTACTATGGCGGCCGGGTGACCAACCTTGATTTCGTCGGTGACACCGAAAATTCGCGGCTTATCATCAACCGCTGGGTGGAGGAACAGACCAGCAACCGGATAAAGGATTTAATCCCGCAGGGTGTCATTACCCCGCTGACCCGGCTGGTCCTGACCAACGCCATCTATTTCAAGGGGCTCTGGGAAAAGCAGTTTCCGAAGAAAGCTACCGCGGAAGCTGATTTCAGGGTCAGCGCCGATAAGACAGTCAAAGTTCCGATGATGTTTCTCCAGGATGCCGAGGTCAATTATTTCGAGAACGAAGATCTCCAGGCGGTGGAACTGCCCTATGTTGGCGGAGAAATTTCCATGCTGGTTCTGTTGCCGAAAGCGGAACTTTCCCGGGTCGAATCTTACCTCTCATCAGAAAAACTTGAAGCTCTCAGGGGGATGTTAACCGGTCGGGAAAAGGTTGATATTTATCTTCCCCGGTTCAAGTTTGAAACCAAGTACCTGATGGGCGGGAAAGAAGGGCTGCTGGGCAAAATGGGCATGCCCACGGCTTTTACCATGGCCGCCGACCTGTCCGGCCTGACCGGCAGGAAAGAACTTTACATCACCGAAGTGGTGCACCAGGCTTTTGTTGAGGTAAATGAAGAGGGGACGGAGGCGGCTGCGGCCACGGCGGTTATCGTTGGTATCAAGATGGTGCAGAGAAAGCCGGTCTTCCGGGCCGACCATCCTTTTATCTTCATAATTCAGGAACGGCAGACCGGGACGATCCTCTTCCTGGGCCGGGTGGTCAACCCCGCCAAATGATCCGTCAGCGAAGCCGCTTTGATGTGTTTGATGACCGCGGCCGCTTTTTAGACAGTTTCTATTCCGGTCTAAAGGGTTCCGTGCTGGCTGTACACGATAATTATATTTTTGCTCTGGAAAGGGATGATAAGGACAATATCTTCCTGGCCAGATATCTTTTTGAAAAAATAATTCCGGGGCTGACAAAAAAATAGCGGAGTTTTTTTCTGCGAGCTCCTTCCTGTGCTGAAATCAG
>JABLWX010000137.1 GCA_013178315.1 Candidatus Aminicenantota bacterium | reverse complement strand
CCACGAATAGAGTCTTGCGCTGTGGATGGAAGCACAGACCTGAAGGCTCGGGTATGTTTTGCTGGTCGATATTACCACCAAACCCCGGGGTGCCCGGCCATTTGTAAGGAAAACGGATGGTGGGGGCGTGCCGGTCAGAAGAACAGCTAAAAAGAAATAGCAGAAACGGAAGTAAAAGTAATGATTTTTTCATTGGTTCGCCCTCTTTCACCCCTGTTTATAGCAGAAGGCAGCGTATCATTTCAATAATAATATTTTGCCTGGATCAGATAAAATATTAAATTTGACTTTAAGAATGCTAAAATATTAACCTATTAAAGAAGGGGAAAATATTGCGGCTCAACACTGTTACCAGGAACTTGCTAACTGCCACTCTTGTTCTGTCATTGTCATTTTCTCTTTCCCACGCCCAGTTTACCCCAGAAGAAATAGCCCGGCGGGGTGAACAGGAAGAATTTCTTCTGAAGGCCAGAATAACCGGTTTCCGCGACCTGGGCAAGGGCATTACTCTACCCATTCGGGTTTACTTGAAGAAGGGAGATGTCGAGCTGACTGCCGTCTGGAAAAACCCGAGCGGCGTGATTAACGGTTACTACGAGGGCTGGCAGTATGAAATTGCCGCCTACCGCCTGGATAAGCTGCTGGGTTTGAACCTCATCCCGCCCACGGTGGAAAGGAGGTTCCAAGGCCAGCGCGGCTCTCTGCAGCTTTGGGTGGAACATAAGTACGACCTTCTGGAAATTGTCGACAATAAGATCCAGTTGCCCAAGGAGGGATGGGAGGCAGTCAACCTGGAAAGGATGCAGTACCTGGCCCGGGCCTTTGATTCATTGATCGCCAATGAAGACCGGAGCCTACAGAATACCCTGCTTACCGAAGACTGGCGAACCATACTCATTGACCACTCCCGCAGTTTCAGGTCCGATGCCCGTTTTACCAACAACCTTATGTACGGGCTCAGGCCGCTGCGGCCTGGCGGAGTTCCGCTGCCATTCAGGCGACTGCCGTCAGAATTTGTGGAAAAATTGAGGACCTTGACCTTTGATAGCATCAGGCGGGCGGTCGGGTCATATCTGACCACCAGGGAGATAAATTCTATGTTAAACCGCCGCGACCTGATCCTGAAGGAAATTGAGGAGATGATTTCCGCCTATGGCCGAGGGGAAGTCATATATTAAGGAGTCGGGGAAATGAAAAAACGTGCCTGTTTGGGTTTTGGTTTATTGCTTTTGATTCTGAACCTGCCCCTCCTTTCACAGTTTACACCGGAAGAAATAGCTCAGAGGGAGGAACTGGAGGAATTTCTGCTGACCGCTGAGATAATAGATTATAAAGAAATAGGTGAGGGGGTAACCAAGCCATTTCGCCTTTTCCTGAAGAAGGACAATGTTGAAAGAAGCGGAGTCTGGAAGAATCCCAGCGGAGTTCAGGGCGGCTTCCTGGAAGGCTGGCAGTATGAGATCGCCGCCTACCGGATGGACAAGCTACTGGGCTTGAACATGATCCCGCCAACGGTGGAAAGGATATTCAAGGGACAGAGAGGCTCCCTGCAACTCTGGGTGGAGAAAGAATACAGTCTGCTGCAGGTGATGGAAAAGAATATCCCCCTGCCATCGAGCGGGCCAGAAGCCGATAACTGGGAGAAGAGAAAATACATTTCCCGGGTGTTTGATGCCCTGATCGCCAACGAGGACCGCACCCAGCAAAATACCTTATATACCAGGGACTGGAGGACCATACTGATCGACCACTCCCGGAGTTTCCGGTCAGAAGAAAAATATACCAAGCACCTCCTATTTGGGCTAAACCCTTTAAGAGTAGATAGCCGGGCCCTGCCTTTCAGAAAATTGCCCAGAGTACTGGTGGAGAATATCAAGGCCCTGACTTTTGACAGTATCAAAAAGGCCGTTGGGCCTTACCTGACCGATAGAGAAATAAGGGCCGTCCTGGCCCGAAAAGATTTAATACTTAAGGAAATAGATGAGATGATTAAAGTTGTGGGCGAGGACAAGGTCCTATATTAAGGAGGGAAAATGGAAAGAAGGTTTTATGGCTTTTTCGCGGTTTCGGTGGCCTTGCTCCTTTTCCTGCCTTTATTTCCTCAATTCACGCCGGATGAGGTGGCTGAGCGAGCCAAGTGGGAAGAATTTTTGCAGACTGCCGATATTGTCAAGGAAGAGCAGCTGACCGGCCCGGAGTCCGTGACCAGTCCCTGGAAACTGACCCTGGAAAAGGACGGGATTACCAGGAATGCCCTATGGAAAAACCCGGAAGGCCGTATGAAGGGTTTCGTGGAAGGCTGGAAGTATGAAATAGCAGCTTACCTAATGGACAAATACCTGGAATTGAACATGGTCCCACCCACGGTGGAAAGAAGGTTCCATAACAACCGTGGTTCCTGTCAGATCTGGGTTGACTACCAGATGACCCTCAAGCAGAAAACCGAGAAAAATATCAAGACTCCGCCCATCAAGCTGATGAACTGGAACCGGGCCGTATACCTGCAAAGGGCCTTTGACAACCTGATCGGAAACGAGGACCGCCACATGAACAACATATTGATAACCGCCGACTGGCGGATGATACTGATTGACCATTCGCGGTCTTTCCGTACCGGAAAGAAATTCACCCAGAGCCTGATTTACACGGAAAAACACAGGGAGGGACCAAAGCCGATGAGCGAGCTGCCCCGGGCCTTCGTGGAAAAAATAAAAGCCCTAAATTTTGAGTTAATTAAAGGCGTTGTCGGAGAGTACCTGACTGACGATGAGATCAATGCCGTCCTGGCCCGGAAGGATCTAATTCTTCAGGCTATAGATAAGCTCATCCAGGAAAAGGGAGAAGCCGCGGTACTGTACTGATCAGTTCTCTCCAGCTCCTGATAGCTTTTTGTGCATCAATAGAATATTCTGGTCGCCATCCCGGCGATAGGCAAATCCATCCATGAGCTCCCGGCTGAGGTAAATGCCCAGCCCTCCCTTTTTTCTTTTCCGGATGAGGTCCTCAATGTCCGGGGTAGGTGACTGTGAGGGGTCAAAAGGTACACCCTTATCTCGTATTTCCAGGAAAACCTGCGGTCCCTCGGTCCAGAATTTCACCTGGATTGTACCCCTGTTTTCGGGATAGGCGTAATGGATTATGTTGAGGCAGATTTCAATCAGGGCCAGCTCAATCTGGAAATGTTCTTCATCGGTTACCGGCAGTGCCTGGAGGTTTCTTTTCAGGAAATTCTTGATGGCTTCAATTTCCCCGAGCTCGCTGGCAACTTCGATGACAGCCGCAGCTTTATCCAAGTTCATCCCCTGGGCTGATTATATAAAAATCCTAAGGGCTAATCAAATCGGCTATGGCTTTGCTCATATTCTTTGAGCTCGCCCACTGGCTTGAATCTTGACCGGGGCTGGTGGCCGCTGCCTCCGGGCTGTTTCTTCCTCCCTATATTATTTGTGTTGTAACTTAAGCCGGTAGAATTTCCTCTTCCCGATCTTGAGGATCTGTTCTGTCCTGGTAACTTCAAGTCTATGTTCCAGGTTTTCTACCCGCTGGCCGTCAACATAGACCCCACCCTGGCGAATTAGCCGCTTGGCTTCGCCGCGGGAAGGCACTATTCCCAGGTTAACCATCAGGTCGACCAGCTCCAGCCGGGTTTGCTCTCCGTCCATTTCCACGACCTTTTCTTCCATCTCGCTCGGCAAGTCTTTACGCTTGAAAATCCGGTCGAACTCTTCGGCCGCTTTCTGGCCTTCTTCTTCTCCCCAGAAATCGGCCACGACCATCCTGGCCAGGCCAGCCTTTAAGTCACGCGGGTTGAGCCTGCCTTCCCTGGCCTGTTTTTTCCAGTCTTCAATCTGGTCGGTCGGCACATCGGTTAGAAGCTCGTAGTAGCGGTACATCAGGTCGTCGGAGATCGACATCAGCTTGCCGAAAATTTCTTCTGGGGGTTCGTTAATTCCAACATAGTTTCCCAGGGACTTGGACATCTTTTCCACGCCGTCCAGGCCTTCCAAGAGCGGCATGGTGAGGATGACCTGCGGTTCCTGCCCGTATTCTCTCTGGATTTCCCGGCCGACCAGCAGGTTGAACTTCTGGTCGGTGCCGCCAAGTTCCACGTCGGCCCGAAGGGCCACCGAATCATAAGCCTGCATAAGAGGGTAAAGGAGCTCGTGCACGGATATGGGCAGCCCAGCTTTGAACCTCTTGGTGAAATCGTCCCGCTCCAGGATCCTGGCCACGGTGTATTTTGAAGTGAGCCTGATGATGTCAAAGCTGGACAGCGCCCCCAGCCAGCGGGAATTAAAATCTATGATGGTTTTCTGGGGGTCAAGTATCTTGAAAACCTGCTGCTTGTAGGTCTCGGCGTTCCGGTTGATTTCCTCCCTGGTCATGGCCGGCCTGGTGGCCGAGCGGCCGCTGGGGTCGCCGATCAGACCGGTGAAATCACCGATCAAAAAGATGACCTCGTGCCCCAGCTCCTGGAAGTGTTTCATCTTCCTGAGAAGGACGGTGTGTCCGAGGTGAATATCCGGCGCCGTCGGGTCAAACCCGGCCTTAACCCGGAGCGGCCGGCCTTCCTTTCTGGACCTTTCCAGTTTGCGAACCAGGTCTTCTTCCTGGATGATTTCCACCGCTCCCTTTTTGAGGAGTTTCAGTTGTTCTTCAACAGGCTTGAACATCGTGCCAACCTCGATTGGTCTTGAAGCTATAAATATGACCTAATATGACGGGAATTTCAAGGGATTTTCGCCCGATTTTTTTCTGGGGTGTGGCCCGGACCCGGCCTGGCCTTCGCCTCTTTATATAATAAAAGGTATGGTCAGTCCAGGATGTAGACCTTGCGACCCCGCACTACCAGCCTGCCTTCGAA
>JABLWX010000136.1 GCA_013178315.1 Candidatus Aminicenantota bacterium | reverse complement strand
ACCGGGAATGAGCTCTGCCGGCCGGGGGAAAAACTTCTCCCGGGAAAAATCTATGATTCCAATTCCATAATTCTTGAAGCTCTGCTTGAAACCAGCCCGGCCGAGCTGGTGGCTTTAAGGCAGGTTTGGGATGATTTCAAGTGCCTGACCGCGGCCCTGCGAGCTGCAAAGGGCAAGGCGGATGTCATCATCACCTCGGGCGGAGTTTCGGTCGGCGATTATGACCTGGTCAAGGAAGCGGCCAAAAAGCTGGGGGCCGAGGAGGTCTTCTGGAAAGTGGCCCAGAAGCCGGCCAAGCCCCTGGCCTTTTACCAGTTGAAAAAAGGGAAGCAGCTGGCCTGGTTATTTGGCCTTCCCGGAAACCCGGGCGCGGTCATGATTTCCTTTGAAGAATACGTGCGGCCGTTTATAAAGAAGCTTTCGGGACGGCAGGATTACTGGCCGCGGGAGGTGGAGGCAGTGCTGACCGTTCCATATCGCAAAAAACGGGGACGCCTTAATTTCGTCAGGGGCCGCCTGGAACAGGTTGAGGGAACCTGGCGGGCCACCCCGGCCGGCCAGCAGGAGTCGGGCATCATATCCAGCCTGGCTGAAACCGATGGACTGGCTCTCGTCCCGGCCGAAGCTGATTTTCTGCCGGAGGGGTCAAAGGTCAGGGTGCACCTGGTGGAGTGGTAAGGCTTGAGAAAATTAAGACTGAGTTTTGGCTCCGGTACTGATGAAAGGCAAAAGATGCAATGCGAAGCAAGATGGCTATCCGGGAAATCAACGCGATTAACCGGTTTCTCTTCGTTTCAGATAAAAGGAAAGGCGATAATGAGGGAGCTGGCAGCGGTACAGGCTGGTCCCAGGCCGGGGCCAGGCAGCAGTTGTTTCGGGGACGCAATATATGAAAACTTATTCATATATCAAGAAAGGACGGTCTTGAATGCAGGACGGGTTTAACCGGCGCATAAACTACATGAGGATTTCAGTCACCGACCGCTGCAACCTGCGCTGTTTTTACTGCCGGGGTGTCCAGGACTTTGAATTCATTCCCCACGGGGAAATCCTGAGCTACGAGGAAATCCTGCGCCTGGTCCGACTGGCCCTCCGCCTGGGGATTGACCGCTTCCGGATAACCGGCGGTGAGCCCCTGGTCAGGCTGGGTATCGATTCGCTGATTGCCGGGATAACCAGCTTGCCGGGAGTAAAGGACATTTCCCTGACCACCAACGGACTGCTGCTGACAGAGAACCTGGAAAGACTCTGGGCGGCCGGGTTGCGTCGCCTCAATATTTCTCTTGATACCCTGGACCCGGTTCAGTTCAGGAGAATAACCGGGCTGGACGGCCTGGACCGGGTCCTGAGCGGGCTCGGAACAGCCGTTTCGGCGGGATTTGACCCGGTCAAGGTCAACGTGGTCTTGCTCAGGGGATTGAACGACGGAGATGATATAGAACGGTTCCTGGAGCTAACTTTCGACCTTCCGGTCCACGTCCGCTTCATTGAGCTCATGGATTTTTCTCCGGTTGATGGCTATTTCGTCTCGGCGCCTGAAATAATGGAAAAAATCAGGAGAAAATTCCGCCTGGAGGAAATTGAAGTTCCGGGTTCTGGTCCGGCCAGGAGTCATTTCCGGGCAGAGGGGATGAAGGGCAGCCTCGGCTTCATCGCCCCTTACAGCCACCATTTCTGCGGTGACTGCAACCGGCTGAGGCTCTCGGCTGACGGGCAGCTCCGGACCTGCCTGTTCTCGGAAAAGACCTATGTCCTCAAGGCCCTGCTCCGGGGGCAGGCCGACGATGAGACCATTCTTCAGGCAATAAGCAGTGCCCTGGCCGAAAAGCCGGCGAGCCGGGAGTCATCTGAAGGTTCTCAGAGGAGAAACGGGCTCAGGAATATTGGCGGGTAATCAGGCTGAAAGGTGGAGCAATGGGGTTAAAAGGAAACCGGGGAAAGCAGGTGAAGTGATTGATAAACAGGCGATAGAAAAGAAAAATAAAATGGAGAGCTGGCAGAAAATTTTTCCAGGGAAGATATGGCTGGATAAATATCGCCCGGCAAACTGCGAGTGAGAAATGGTGAGACCGAGAAAATCATTAATGGGGAGAGAAAAATGAACAGAATTAGAAAAGGTAAGTTGAAAGAAAGGAAAAAAGAAACGCGGCCCGGACGAACGGCTGTGAATAAGAATGACCAGGCCGCCGCCCGCCCCGGGAAAATCAGGATGGTCGAGGTGGCCGAAAAAGCAGAGACGCTGCGCACGGCCGAGGCCAGGGGAGAGATTCGCCTCTCGGCCAAGGTGATTAAGATGATCCTGGAGGGGCGACTGCCCAAGGGTGACGTGTTGATTGCGGCCCGCCTGGCCGGGATCCAGGCTGCCAAGAAGACTTCGGAACTCATCCCGCTGTGTCATCCTCTAAGGATTACCTCTGTTGAAGTTGAGGTTAACCCGATAAAATCAAAAAAAATAGTCGAGGTGAAAAGCCTGGTCAGGGCGGTTGACCGCACCGGGGTGGAGATGGAAGCCCTGACCGCGGTGGCCGTCGCCTGCCTTACCGTTTACGACATGTGCAAGGCCTTTGATAAGAGGATGGTGATAGGTGATATTCACCTTGTTTCCAAATCGGGCGGAAAGAGCGGGGACTTCAGATGGTAGAAATATGGAAAAAAATCGCTGGAGCGAAGGCCTGAGCCCGGCCGGGTGAAAATGATGGCTGGATACTAAGACAAAGAAGCAATCAGCTTCAAAGATAATTTGATTCCGCCGGTGCTAAAGGTAAAAATAGCAGAAGAGAAAAGGCCAAAAAAGGATAAATAAAAAAGGAAATTACACCATGAATGACAAACTTAAGGCAGCCGGGACCGTGGTTTCCATCAATCTGAGCCGGACCAAGAGTGTCAGGAAGAAACCGGTCTCGGAAGCCCTCCTGAAAGAAGAATTTGGCTTCGAGGGAGATGCCCATGCCGGGCCCGGAATCCGGCAGGTCAGCCTGCTGGCCCTGGAAAGCATAGAGAAGATGCGGAAAATGGGGCTGGAGGTCGGCCCCGGCGATTTCGCCGAAAACATCACCACTTCGGGACTGGAGCTGGTATCGCTGCCTGTCGGAACCGTCCTGGAAGTGGGCCAGGGTTTGGTCCTGGAAGTTACCCAGATCGGTAAGACCTGCCATACCAAATGCGCCATCTTCCGCCAGGTGGGGCAGTGCGTGATGCCGGAAGAAGGCATCTTTGCCCGGGTGATAAAAGGCGGTAAAATTAGGGTCGGAGATAGAATCAATGTCAGAAACCAAGGCTGAACTTGCCGGCATTACCTTTGCCATAATAACGGTCTCGGACCGCTCGGCCCGCGGAGAAAGGGAAGACCTGAGCGGCCCGGAGCTCAAGCGGCTGGTTGAAGACAGGGGCGGCCGGGTCCTGGCCATGGCCGTGGTGCCGGATGAAAAGGACGTCATTAAATCGAAACTAATTGAGCTCTGTGACGGCCAGCAGGCCCCGGAAATCATCCTGACCACCGGCGGGACGGGAGTATCGCCACGCGATGTTACCCCTGAAGCCACAAGAGAGGTCATAGAAAAAGAGATACCCGGACTGGCCGAAGTGATGCGGGCCGAGAGCCTCAAGAAGACTCCCATGGCCGCTCTCAGCCGGGCGGTCTGCGGCATCCGGCACCGTACCCTGTTAATCAACCTTCCGGGCAGCGTTCGCGGTGCCCTGGAGAACCTGGAGGCGGTGCTGCCGGCCCTGGCTCACGCCGCCGAAATTCTCAGGGGGAAAATTTCGGATTGCCAGCAATCGGCCCATGTGGAGCATCAACATCATCACCGGCCTGGCCGGGAAGGAGAATAGAAGCCATGAGAGCCGTGGCCATAATCGGAGCTTCGGATACAGGTAAAACCAGGTTAATTTCTGCCCTGGTCAAAGAATTTGGCAGCCGGGGTCTTAAATGCGGCGTGTTGAAAAAAGCCAGCCATGAGATAGAACTGGATGCCGAGGGCAAGGACTCCTGGCAGTTTATCCAGGCCGGAGCCAGGGTGGCTGCGGTCATGACCGATGAGAAATTATTCTTGATAAAAAAGAAAACCGCGACCGATACTCTTCTGGAAACGGCCCTTGATAAATTTTCAGAGGTGGACGTGTTGCTGGTCGAAGGGGGGAAGAGGGAAAGCGCCTTCAGGAAGATACTCAGGGTTCAGGACAGCGACGACCATAATCTGATAAGCCCGCCTGAGGATTTAATCGCCATAGTTTCGGACGAAGCCTTTGAGGCGCCATATCCTTTTTTCCTGGCCACGGAAACCGCCAGGCTGGCCGACTTTCTTCTGGCAGTGCTCGAGCCGCTGGAACCGGCGGTCAAGCTCAAGGTGGACGGGAAGGTAATCCCGCTTAATGCTTTTGTCCAGGGAGTGTTTGGTGAGACAATAAAGGGCCTGGTCAGGGCATTGAAGGGTGTTCCGGATAATCCTGTCGAAATAATCGTCCAGGTCAGAAAGGGGAAAGGAGATGAAGAGAAGTAGACCGGGGAAACTTAAAATTGACATGGAAAAACTAAAGCAGGACTTTTTTTCCCGGCATGACCCTGAACTCCTGCCGGTTCTGCGCCGGGCGGTGGTGGGAATAGCCGGGGCCGGCGGTCTGGGCTCCAACGTGGCGGTAGCCCTGGCCCGGGCCGGTGTCGGCAAATTAATCATCGCCGACATGGACAGGGTATATCCCTCCAACCTCAACCGCCAGCAGTATTTTATAGACCAGGTCGGACGGCCCAAGGTAGAAGCCCTGTGGGAGAATTTGCAGAGGATGAACCCTTTCTCTCAATATGAAGTCCATCATACTCGCCTTACACCAGAGAATATAAAAAGGATCTTTGAGGAAGCCGAAGTGATGGTGGAAGCCTTTGACCTGGCCAGCGAAAAGAGCATGCTGATAAACACCTGGCTGAGCCTCTTTCCGGACAGGCCGATTGTGGCCGCTTCCGGGCTTTCCGGCTTCGGAAAGAACCACAAGATCAGAACCAGGAAGATGGGCCAGCTCTATCTCTGCGGGGACGAGGAGAGCGAACCGACCGAAACCGTGAGTCCCATGGCCCCCAGGGTGGGTATCGTGGCCAATATGCAGGCCAATCTGGTTATAGAGTTGCTCTGGAAAAAGCATCGGAGGAGAAGGAAAAACAGGTAATCAGAAGCTTTCCTGGCATAAATTTTACAATTAAAGTATTCGCCTTATATGTTGACTCTTCTGGAACAACCCCAGAAATTATTGCTGTTGGATTATGATGTTATGAAGCTTAAAGAAAAATTTAATTTGAAGAAAGATATGGGTCTGGGTATCATTTTTACGCCCTGGTTTCCTGATTTTTCGGTTATTATTTTTACAGCCATGGCTTGGCATTA
>JABLWX010000135.1 GCA_013178315.1 Candidatus Aminicenantota bacterium | reverse complement strand
GCTTTAAGTGGAGTTTCCCCTGGCAGGGAATATTCGAGTTCTTCCGCCCCGACGATTCCCCCCGAGAGAATCATCTTCATGGCTTCCTGCACGGTCCAGGGCAAAAGGCGGATATCTTTTTCACTGACGATAACCGTAAAGCCGGTGGTCACGTTGGGAGCGGTCGGGATGAACAGCTTGACCAGGTTCTCGCCGGTTCGCCGGTCCCTGATGCGGCCGGTGACAAAGCCTATGGACCACAACCCGGGCCGGAATTGCTCGACCAGGGCCACCTGCTGAAAAACTTGCTTTTCGGGAAGGGCCAGGGCCAGCCCTAATTGCTTGCCCAGGCTGTAAACGGTCTTGATCAGCGGGATTTTCTCCATGACTTTCTCCACCAGGCCCAGCAGCCGACGTCCTGCCCAGTTGGAAGCCAGCCAGCCCAGAAGGTAGAGCAGGACCAAGATCAGGGCCAGGCCCAGGCCGGGCAGCCGGAACCCCAGGCGGCTTTCTATGAGCGAAGCAAACTTCTGGTCAACATTGACATAAAGGAACCTTATGACCAGGTAGCTCAGGTAAAGCGGGATCAGGGCCAGGAACCCCCGGAAAATCTGCCGCTTGATATTCTTGAAAAGTTTCCCTGGATTCATCCGAACCCTCCTTGGCCAGTCGTCTCAAGATTGCTTAAAATCTAATGAAAGATAAGCGAGACGGCCTTAATTCCATGAACGTGAATAATACTATAGGGAAATTATTATGATGGCAAATATCGGACATACGGGTACGAGACCAGTATATTACCCTGCCTTTTTAGAAAAACCCGTGGTCTGATCGCCAGAGGGGGAAGCTTACTTAAGGCGACTTTCCACCGCTTTCCAGTTGAGGTTCTTGAAGAAGGCCTCGATGTAATCGGCCCGCTTCAACCCGTAATCGGTGATAAAAGCGTGCTCAAATACATCCATGATGAGCAGCAACTGGCAGCCGGCAGGATGGCCAACGTCATGCTCGTTTATCCAGAAATTGAGCAGGCGACCGCTCTGCAGGTCCTGGTACAGGCCGACCCAGCCGATGCCTCTCATGGTGCCGGTGGCCCTGAACTCCTTTTCCCACAGTTCGAAGCTTCCAAAATTCTCAACGAGCTTCTGGTAGAGCTTGCTGCCAGGGGCCAGGGCTTCTTTCCCGCCCAGGTTCTCAAAATAGTATTCGTGCAGCCTCATCCCGTTCCATTCCCAGCCCAGCCTTCTTTTCAGCTCGGCAAACTCCGGCGTTCCCGCCTTGCCGTCCTTGACCATCTGGGCTATGGTCTCCAGCAGCTTGTTGGTGTTGTTGACATAGCCCTGGTACAGGGTGAAATGGTTCCTGAGCAGGGTCTCGCTGAAGCCCGGCATGCCCAGCAACCCGGAATAATCTTTGGCCTGGTAAGTCATGGTTTTGCCTCCTTCTTTTTCTTTTCCCAGAATTTTAAGCGGAGCCCGAGAAAAAACGCCCAGGGCTCCAGCCAGATAGAGAAAACTCCGTCTTTTCAGAGTGGTCCCTCCCACTTACTTATTTATTATACACCAAAAGTTTCAGTGGACTTCGGCGGCCTACTTTTTCTTGCCCTCTTCTTCCGCCTCGGGCAGCAGCCCGACCCTTCTCCTGATCTCCAGGTCGATCTGGTCGGCCAGCTCCTTGTTTTCTTTTAAAAGCTTCTTGACGTTTTCCCTTCCCTGGCCGAGCCTTTCCCCCTTGTATGAATACCAGGTGCCGGTCTTTTCCAGGATACCGTACTGGAGCCCGGAGTCAACCAGGTCGCCCTCGCGGGATATACCTTCGCCGAAAATGATATCGAACTGGGCTTCCCGGAAGGGCGGGGCCAGCTTGTTCTTGACGATTTTTACCTTGACCCGGCTGCCGACCACTTCCTCGCCTTCCTTCAGGGTGGCCAGCTTGCGGACATCGATGCGCATGGAAGCATAAAACTTGAGGGCCCGGCCACCGGTAGTGGTTTCCGGCGAGCCAACAAACACCCCGATTTTTTCCCTGATCTGGTTGATAAAAATAAAGCAGGTCTTGGACTTGCTGACTATGGCCGTGAGCTTGCGCAGGGCCTGCGACATCAACCTGGCCTGGAGGCCCATGTGGGCATCGCCCATCTCGCCTTCCAGCTCGGCCTTGGGAACCAGGGCGGCCACCGAGTCGACCACGATGACATCAACCGCCCCGCTCCTGACCAGCACCTCGGCTATCTCCAGGGCCTGCTCGCCGTAATCGGGCTGGGAAATCAACAGCTCGTCGACATTTATCCCCACCTTGGAAGCATACTGGGGGTCAAGGGCATGCTCGGCGTCGATGAAAGCCGCCTGCCCGCCCCGCCGCTGGGCCTCGGCAATGACATGAAGGGCCAGGGTGGTCTTGCCGGTGGCTTCCGGCCCGAAAATCTCCACCACCCGTCCCCGCGGGAACCCCCCTATACCCAGGCTCAGGTCAAAAGAAATCGAACCGGTGGGAATGACCTCGGCCTTGACCGCGGCCTCCTTCTGGCCGAGTTTCATGACCGCGCCCTTGCCGAATTGTTTTTCAATCTGGCTCAGGGCCGCATCCAGGGCCTTGCCCCGGGAAGCCTGTTTCTGTTCGGTTTCGTCCGGTTTCATCCTTGCCTCCGATCTATTCAACCGCTGGATCGAACCTCCAGCCGTTCGGTAAAATCTTTAGCCCTAAACAGCCTGCTCTTATAGGCTCAAATCATCCCGATGATTTTGCCCTCGTCATCAACGTCAATTTTCTCGGCCTGGGGGGACTTGGGCAAACCGGGCATGGTCATTATATCACCGCACAGCAGAACCACAAAACCGGCCCCGGCACTGAGCGAGGCATTGGTCACGGTCAGGGTCCAGCCCCGCGGCCGGCCCAGCTTCTTGGAGTCGTCGGATAGCGACGACTGGGTCTTGGCCACGCAGACCGGGGTCTGACCGAAGCCAATTTTTTCGTACAGCTCCATTTTTTTCTTGGCCGTCGGTTCAATCTTTATCCCGTCGGCCCCGTAAATCTTCCTGGCAATCGTTTCCACTTTCTGGGCGATGGGAATGTCCAGCGGGTACAGGAAGTTAAAATTGTTCTTGTCCTCGTCAATGGCCTTCATCACCGCCTCGGCCAGTTCCAGGCCACCCTCGCCTCCCTTGTTATAGACATCGCTCAGGGCATAGCGGGCGCCTTCCCCCCTGACCAGCCTGATCCAGGTATCGATCTCGGTGGCATGGTCAGCCGGGAAGAGGTTGAGGACCACCACAAAGGGTGTCCCGAATATTTTCAGGTTTTCAATGTGTTTCCTGAGGTTGTCAAAGCCGGCTTCCACCGCCTGCGGATTTTCCCGGCCCAGCTCGTCGAGCTTCATCCCGCCGTGGTACTTGAGGGCTCTAAGAGTTGAAACCAGCACCGTGGCTGCCGGCGGCGGCACCTGCCCGGTGCGGACCACGATATCAAAGAATTTTTCTGCCCCGAGGTCGGAAGCAAACCCGGTCTCGGTCACCACGTAATCGGCC
This sequence comes from Candidatus Aminicenantota bacterium, assembly GCA_013178315.1. GTDB lineage: Bacteria > Acidobacteriota > Aminicenantia > Aminicenantales > Saccharicenantaceae > Saccharicenans. The sequence continues at coordinate 2,305 of JABLWX010000135.1, read as the reverse complement.
AGGCTGAGGGCCAGGCCGGTGGCCACCACCGAGTTGGTGCCATGGGCGATGTTGGCAAAGGGACCGCCGTGGATGAGGGCCGGGGTGCCCTCCAGGGTCTGGACCAGGTTGGGCTTGATGGCCTCCCGGAGCAGGGCAGCCATGGCCCCGTCGGCCTTGATGTCCCTGGCAAAGACCGGCTTGCCGTCAACGGAAAACCCGATGAGCACGTTGCCCACCCGCCTCTTCAGGTCCTTGAGGTCAGCCGACAGACAGAGAATGGCCATGATTTCGGAGGCAGCGGTTATGTCAAACCCGGTTTCCCGGGCGAAGGTCTGGAAGGTCTCGTCCAGCCCGATTATCACCTGGCGCAGGGAGCGGTCGTTCATGTCCAGCACCCTTTTCCAGGTCACGGTCCGGCCGTCGAGCAACCCGGTCGGCCCGTCAAAGTGAACCCGGTTATCAACCATGGCCGCCAGCAGGTTGTGGGCCGAGGTGACCGCATGAATATCTCCCGTGAAATGAAGGTTGATCTCCTCCCTGGGCACGACCATGGCCCTGCCGCCGCCGGTGGCCCCACCTTTAATTCCGAAGACCGGTCCCAGCGAAGGCTCGCGCAGGGTCACGCAGACCTTCTTTCCCAGCCGGTTCAGGGCATCGGCCAGGCCGATGGCCGTGGTGGTTTTCCCCTCCCCGGCCGGGGTGGGCGTCATGGCCGTGACCATGATCAGCCGGCCCTTTTTATCCGAAAGAAGGGGTTGATAATCAACCTTGGCCTTGTAACGGCCATAGAGTTCCAGTTTATCGTCGGGTATTCCCAGGCTGGCAGCAATTTCATTAATTGGCTTCATGGCGCAAACCTCCCTTGCCAGCATTTAACCAGAAGTCCTTTTTTTGTGCAACCATTTTTTCGCCGGCTGGCGGCAGAAGTTGACGCTGTAGAAATGGGACTGGTACTTTTCAATCAGCCCCTCGTCGGCAAAGCTGTAGTAGCAATTGTTGCCAATGATGATATGGTCCAGCACCCTGATCTGCATCACGGCGCAGGCAAAGACCAGGTCACGGGTGATGTCCCGGTCGCAGCTCGAAGGTTCCGGGTCGCCCGAAGGGTGGTTGTGGACAAAAATCAGGCTGGAGGCCTCGTATTTCAGGGCCTGTTTTATCACTTCCCTTGGATAGACGGCGCTGGAGTCTACCGTTCCCTCGAACAGGGTCTTTTCCTCCAGGACCTGGTTCTTGGTGTTCAGGAACAGCACCTTGAAGACCTCGATCCGGAGGTCGCGCAGGCTGTAATAGAGATAATCAAAGACCTCCCGGGAAGACTTGCAGACCGGCCTCTTGATGATGCAGTCCTTGAGATAGCGCCTGGCCACTTCGTGGACCAGCTTCAGGCCAAAAATATTCTTAGGTCCTATCCCCTTTATTTTCTGGAGCTCAAGCGGGTCGGCTTCCATGACCGCCCGGAAGGTCCGGAACTCTTTAAGGGCCAGCCGGGCCGCCTCCCGGCAGTCGCGACGCGGGGTGCCCAGGGTCAGGAGCAATTCCACGATTTCGTAATCCAGGAAGCCGGCCAGCCCTCCTTTAAGGAATTTTTCTCTCAATCTCTGGCGGTGTCCTTCATAGGCGGCCTTGACCGCCTGTTCCAGCTCGGACATGATCACGCTCCGGTCAGAAATGGAAAAAATCGAAGAGCGGGTCAGTGTTTATTGAAAAAGACGCAGCCGGAAATGATTTTTTCCCACCGGGGCAGCCGGATAGTTCGAGAGGCCGGAAGGTTTACTCGGCATACATCCGGTCTATCAGGTTTTTATATTTTTCTTCCACTATCTTTCTGCGGACCTTAAGGGTCGGGGTCAACTCGCCGGCTTCTATCTCGAAGTCCTTGTCCAGGAGGGTAATTTTCTTGATCTTCTCGTAAGAAGCCAGGTGCGGCGTTAACCGGTCAATTTCCTGCATGTAAAATTCATAAACTTCTGGCCTGGCTATCAGCTCTTTCCGGTCGCCAAAGGCTACGTTGTTCTCCCTGGCCCAGATTTCCAGCTTGTCAAAATCGGGAACAACCAGGGCCGAGACGAACTTGCGGTGGTTCCCCACCACCACGGCGTTGGCGATGTAGGGGCTGGACTTCAAGGTGTTCTCAATCGGCTGCGGGGCCACGTTCTTTCCACCGGCAGTCACCAGGATGTCTTTCTTCCGGTCGGTAATCACCAGGTAGCCATCCTTGTCCAGGTAGCCGATGTCCCCGGTCTTGAACCAGCCGTCTTCAAAGGCCTCCCTGGTTTCGGCTTCCTTCTTGAAGTAGCCTTTCATCACGTTCGGACCGCGG
>JABLWX010000134.1 GCA_013178315.1 Candidatus Aminicenantota bacterium | reverse complement strand
GTTTCTGCTATTTCTTTTTAGCTGTTCTTCTGACCGGCACCCCCCCACCATCCGTTTTCCTTACAAATGGCCGGGCACCCCGGGGTTTGGTGGTAATATCGACCAGCAAAACATACCCGAGCCTTCAGGTCTGTGCTTCCATCCACAGCGCAAGACTCTATTCGTGGTCAGCGACGAGGGCTGGCTGTACGAAATAACCACTGATGGAGCTCCGATTTTCAGCCAGCGGATTCCGGGCGACCTGGAAGCCATTGCCATTGACCCCAAGACGGGCCTGACCTACGTTGTAATTGAGGGAGATGATATCATCCTGGAATATGACCCGGACCGGCGTGAGGTTACCCGCAGATTCCCGGTAAATAGAGCCTTCAACGGCGACCCGAACTTTCTGCAGAAACAGACCGAGGAATACGACAATGGCCTGGAATCACTGGCTTTCGTCCCGGATGATAAGCATCCAGAAGGCGGCACTTTTTATGCCGGGAACCAATGGGACCCGCCCTGTATAGTTGAAATCGAAGTTCCCCTCAAATCAAGCCGGGCCCGGGAGGCCGAGGCCAGAATAATAAGGGTCCTGCCTTTCAAAATAGATGACCCCGCGGCCATGATTTACGATGAGGAAACCAGGCTTCTGCATATAGTCAGCGATGCCGATAACATCCTGGTTGAGATAACACTCGACGGGAAACTGGTAAAAGAATACGCCTTCCCCGGCGACAACCAGGAAGGTTTGGCCTGGGATGATAAGGGATACCTTTATATAGCCCAGGACTCAGGGGGCATCATAAAAATCCAGGATCTGAGGAAAAAACGAACCTGAGACTCAGGTCTTAGAAAGGTCCGGAAACCTGGCTCAGGACCTTTCCGGCTGTGTCTTCTTCCTTAGATTTTTATATTCGCTGATTATAAGAAGGGACAGGGTTATCCAGACCAATACCCCCAGAATATTAACCCGGGCGAACTTTTCCACGTTAAAGGCCAGGTAAGTCGTGCCCAGAAAAATTCCCAGGGCAGCAATCACATCCCCTCCCCTGACAAAAAAAGTGTCGATGGCCGCCTTGGCTTTATATTTTTCTTCCCTGGAAGTAATCAGAAAGAGGGCGTGCTTGGTGGTGTTCATCAGCGAATAGTCGGTGCCGTTTTCCAGGGCCTTAACCCATTTGATCAGAAGAAGCGAGGCTCCAACCGCGATAAACCCATAACCGCCAAGGGCGATAAAAGGAAAAATAAGAAGAGCCCCACCCACGCCAATCCACTTGAAAATCCGCGAAACCAGAAAAAGCTGCAGCACCAGGGCAATCAGGTTGGTCAGGAACTGGTACTCGGCAAAAAATTTCCCTATATATTCTTTCAAATCCAGGCCGCCGGCCAGGCCTGCCGCCACAGCCTGGGAAGCCGTTCGGGTTACCACGTTGCTCAGTATGTATTCCCCGGTAGCATTTATAAAATTGTAAAGACCGATGACCAGGGCAATCAAAAGCAGGTAGCGGCTCTTGAAAACCAGGCGGAACCCCCCGCCTTTTTTGAGCGGCTTTTCCTGTTCAATTTTCTTTTGTTCCAGCTCTACCGGGGATAACCCATCTCGGGCGATATGTTTTAACTCCCTCTTGTGAATATGAATGGCCAGCAGGATGCATAAGCCCAGGATGGCGGCCGAAACCAGCATCAGGCTGTAAAGGCCAATGGGCCTGATCAACCAGCCGGCAATCCGGCTGCCAAAAACAGCTCCGGAGGTGGCCCCGAAGGCAATCAACGGAAACAGCCTCCGGCCTTCCTCATCGGAATACAGGTCGTTGGCAAAGCCCCAGAACTGGGCTGGAACCAGCAGGTTATAGATGCCGATCCAGATAAAAAAGATAATGCCCATGGTTCCGAGAGGGACGCCCGCCATATTCAGGATATAGAAAATTATCAGGTTGGAGATAAAGAACAGAGTTACCCAGGTTATCAACAGGTGTCTGGGAACCCGGGAGGCCAGGAAGCTAAAGGCCTTGATTACCAGAATTAGCAAAATGGCCTGGGCCCCGGCCAGGTAACTTTTTATTTCCGCCCCTCTACCGGCCAGAATCAGCGCGTCCCGGACGGGTTTGATTATGTAATAGGCCAGCAGCAACAGGAAGATGTTAAAGGTCAGCAGCAAAGCCTTGGAAGCCTCTCCCGGCCTGATATCGGTAAAGAGCCTCAGTAGCCTGTATCCGGGAGGACAGGTTCGCTCGGGCTCACTTTTCTGTTGTTGCGGGTCTGGACCAACCATTTTCATTTTCCCCCTTGTCAATTTTTCTTCCTGGTAAACAGGATGGCTTCTTCGCCCTGTTCCTCTATCAATTTCTTTAATGCGGCTATTATAAGATCCTTCCTTTTGAGCAACGCTTCTATTTCTTGTTCGCTCAGATAAGACTTGACTTTGTTAGTCAGCAGCCCGGGGTCCAGCCGGCTCAGGCTGTTAAACAATTCCCTGGAGCACCTGCGGATAGGACAATCCGCGAGCAGCTCCGGAACCGGGGCAAAACTTTCAGAAAAATCAATTCGCCAGACCTGCCAGGTGTTCAGGCTTATCAGGATGTCGTCCTGGTCCAGGCACTGGTCATAGACCAGGTTCTCAAAAACCACCACTTCGGCCAGGGCCTGCTGGAAAGCTTCTTCATCCGGCGGAGTCAGTCCTTTCCTCTGCCGCTGGGCTTCGTTTATTACCCCGGTCAGCATGACCTGCAGGGAACCGTTGCGTCCATCCAGCTTTCTGGCTACCACGGTCGGCATGATATCCAGGTCGAGCAGCTTATTCAGCTCATAAGCGGCCAGCTCATAGAAATAGCTGTCCGGGATCATGGCCGGCCGGGGCCGGTGGACATACTTAAAAATGGCCCGCCCTTTCATCCGTCCATCATCCAGGCTGACAATCCAGGGAGCAGTCCGGCCACCGGCCTGTCCCTTGCTGACCCTGACCACCCTGGCTTTACTCAAGAAATTCTCCAACTGTTCCCGCTCCTTCTGATCACCAAATAAGTAATCTGAGGCAACCATAAAAAACCCCAAGGCCATGGCCATCATCACCAGCCCTGTCTTCAATAAATTTTTTTTATTTTCCATGGTTAACCCCCCACAGGGAGAACTGGCCGTCGTTTATGATCAGAGCTCTCATGTGACCGCCGTATGCCCGGGAGATTCCGGTATCGACGATCCAGATCTTCCCCCCGAATCTTCTCATGTCGTCGATGGTTAAGACCAGGCGAGGAGTATGGGCCACTATGATCTGCCTGGCCTCCAGGTTATTCAGAATCCGGTCAACCTGTTCCTCTGAAACACTACCGTTGGCCAGGGCCAGTTCCCGGTACCACAGAGGCCCGTTGCTTCTGTACACAATTTCCAATTTCATATCAGTCGGAGGTGACAGGTTCAGAATCGCTTTCTGAAAGACCGTGAGTTCATGACGGAGCCTGTTGTTGATGTCTTCAATTTTCCACTTCGAGAATTCTTCGCTAATGCCGCCGTGAACGAAGACGGTATCATTAATCTTTATGACGGCATTCTTACGGGCAATCCATTTTCCGTATTTCTGGTTAAAATTTACCAGGTATTTCCTCTTGGCTTCCAGGTCAAAATCTATTACTTCCTGCCAGAGACGTCTGATATCCCTCCCCCTCCTGGCCTTTTTTTCCAGCTCTTTCTGCTTCCTGGCCAGGTAATCCTCTGGAAGAAACGAGATAAACTGCTCAACGGTAACATAATCCTCGTAATCGAAGGCAATCCCGGTGATGTTCATCTCTTCGTGATTGCCGATCAACATCTGCACCTGACCGCCCGCAGCTTCGGCCTCCGTTTCCAGCTTTCGAATTAGGTCAAAGATCTTGCGGGCATCGGGACCGCGGTCCAGGACATCTCCGGTCTGAACCAGGAAAGCCTGTCCACCCGTCCAGCTCAAGCTGGAATCAACCAGTCCTATCCCCTTCAGTATCTCGACAAAGTGATCGTAATCGCCGTGCAGGTCCCCGACCACCACGATCTTTTCCACCCCGCTCCAGCGGCAGGGAATTTGCTCGGCGGGAAGAACAGGCCGGGTCAGCCAGACCAGCCAGACCAGCAAAAAGAGAAGCTTCTGGCCAGTCCGTTTTCTCCGGATTATACTATTCATGAAATCTCACCCGGGGCGACCATAGTTCCCCGTTCCCCTGTTTTTCTTCTACTTTCTTCCTATACCTAAACGGTTTCAAAGTCAAATAAAATTCATTGCTATCAGGCAAAAAATTTTTATTTATTTTGCATCAAAAACATATTAGAATGGAGGGTGGAAAGGGGATTTATCATGATTGCCCGAGTAACAATTTTTCACGTCAAGCCAGAAAAGGTAGAGGAGGCCATCAAGCTTTACGAGACCAGTGTCATTCCGGAGACCAGGATGCAAAACGGCTTCACGGGGGGGTATCTCCTTACTGACCGGGCCAGTGGCCGGGGAATGTCCCTGACCTTCTGGCAGACCCAGGAACACGTCGTCGCCAGCGAAGAAAACCTTCACTATCAGCAGCAATTAGTCAAGTTCCTGGACATGTTTGCCTCTCCGCCCATCAAGGAACAATACACCATCAGCCTCGAGTTTTAAGGATGTGGATTACGGGTTTTTTCGTGACCGGGATAAGAATTAAGTAAGCAGGAATTAAGATTGATGGCCTTGGCCATTGACAGGGAGTAAAAGGTGAAAATAACAACCAGAGAAATCAACGACATTCTGATTGTCGACATCGAGGGCGAAATCAGGAGGTCAGACATCACCGACCTGACCCTCCACCAGTGGATCAAACAACAACTGGAAAGGGGCAAACGAAAGATCTTGCTCAACTTCGAAAAGGTGGAATTCATCGACAGTTTCGGCGTGGGTGAAATCCTGGCCAGTTATATCTCGACCAACAATCTGGGAGGCAAGCTGAAGCTGGTCAGGATTTCCAGGAAGCTCTACCTGATCTTCCAGGTTACCATGCTGACCAGGGTACTGGAAATTTTTGATGACGAACAGGTGGCCCTGGAGAGTTTTTTCAAAGAGTGAGTCTTCCTCCTGTCGCGGGGGATAAGAATTGACAGCCGAACCCAGCCGTCTTCACAGGTTCCTTTCCCGCCTGGTGGAGATCAAGCCGGGAGAGGAAAGAATTACCCTTTTGCTTTTCTTCTATTTTTTCCTGATCACTGCCGCATACTCGATCATAAAATCCCTCAGGGTGGCCAGCTACCTTGAGTCGCTGGGAGCCGATAAACTCCCCCTGGCCTATTTTCTGACCGCTGTGTCGATCGGCTTAGTGGTAGCCGTTCATGCCAAGCTTCAGGCCAGATTATCCAGGCTGAACCTTATAATACTCAGTCTGAGCTTTTTCATTCTGACGGCAGTGCTGTTCTGGTTCCTGTTCAGCTTCCAGTGGGCCTGGCTATCCCTGGCCTACTATGTCTGGGCCAACATCTTCCTGGCCGTGGTCATCACTCAATTCTGGATAGTCGTTAACGATATCTTCGATCCCAGGGAAACCAAGCGCCTGGTGGGCCTTTTTGGAAGCGGCGGTATCCTGGGAGGCATACTGGGAGGTGAAGCCACCGGACTCATGGCTCGGGCCAGTGTTGATACCAGGCTTCTTTTTCTGGCCTGCGGTTTTTTGCTTCTAACCATTGTTGTTGTCTACCTGATAGCTGACTGGCAGAAAAGAGTTGCCAAGACTCCTTTTTGGGTTTCAACAGAACCGGCCAGTCAGAAAGGGAAGAACGAGCGGGTCGGCTTCAGGGATTGCCTGCAGACCGTGGCCAGGCACCGCTACTTCCGGCTACTGGCCGGGGGCATAGCCCTGAGCCTGATAGTTTCCACCTTTATCGACTGGCAATTCAGCAAGGTGGTCGAAGGAACA
>JABLWX010000133.1 GCA_013178315.1 Candidatus Aminicenantota bacterium | reverse complement strand
CGAAGTACTGAGGGTCATCCAGGAAAGTGGCTACTCCCGTTATCCTGTCTTCCGGGGCTCCTTCGACAACATCGAGGGAATCGTCCATGCCAAGGACATCCTGCCCGTGATGCAGTCTCCGGCCGGGTTCAACCTGAGCCGGCTGCTGCGCCGGCCGCTGTTCGTGCCTGAACTGGCCAGCATTGAACAGGTCCTGCTCCAAATGCAGGAAAAGGCCGTCCACCTGGCCCTGGTGGTGGATGAGTTCGGCAGCTTTGAGGGCATCGTCACCCTGGAAGACATAATGGAGGAAATAGTCGGCGACATCCGCGACGAATATGACCGCCAGGCCGAAGACTGGTTCCAGAAAGTCGGGGAAAACGAATACCTGATCAAGGGCACGGTCCCGATCAAAGAGATCAACGAGGTGCTGAACCTGGGTATCCCCGAGAAAAAGGATTACACTACCCTGGCCGGGCTGTTTCTATATCATTACGGGCATCTGCCGCTGGAAAAGGACTCGGTTACCATCGACTCGCTTCAATTCACCGTGGAGAAAATGAGCCGCCGTCATCTCAACCAGATAAGGGTCAGGCGGTTGCCCGGGAAAGACGAAGGGCGGGAAGAATGAAAATAGTAGCCACCAACAAGACTGCCCACCACAATTACGAGATCCTAGAGACCATTGAGGCCGGGCTGGCCCTGACCGGGAGCGAGGTCAAGTCCATCCGGGAAGGAAGAATCAGCTTGAAGGAAAGCTATGCCGATTTCCAGGGGGACGAACTTTTTCTGATCGATTGCAACATCAGCCCCTACCACGCGGCCAACGTTTTCAACCACGAGCCAACCCGGGCCAGAAAACTCCTGCTGCACCGCCGGGAGCTCAAGCGGCTGGCCGGGAAGGTCCAGGAACGTGGACTGACCCTTATCCCCACGAAGGTCTATTTAAATGACCGGGGACTGGTCAAAATAGAACTGGCCCTGGCCCGCGGCAAGAAGACATTCGAAAAGCGCGAGACCATAAAGAAGCGGGATGTCGAGCGGGAAATCAGGGCGGAGTTGAAGAAACGCCTGCGCTGATTACCCGGGTTGCCCGCTGGCCAGTTTCCAGGCCAGCCACACAGCTTCCCTGAAACTCTCCAGGCTGGCCAGACCTTTTCCGGCCAGGTCAAAGGCAGTCCCGTGGTCCGGGGAGGTCCGGACGAAGGGCAGGCCCAGCGTCAGGTTTACCCCCTGCTCAAAGGACAGGAGCTTGAAGGCAATCAGGGCCTGGTCATGGTAGAGGGAGACCACCATCTTTCCCGGGCTGTCCAGGGCTTTTAAGAAAATGGTATCGGCCGGAAAAGGTCCGGAGAGGTTCAGCCCTTCGGACCTGGCTTCAGCCACGGCCGGCACGATTTCCTGAATTTCTTCAATCCCAAGGGCTCCATTTTCTCCGGCATGGGGATTCAGGCCGCAGACCAGTAATTCTTCCACCCCCAGGTTCCAGCGGACCAGGTGTCGTCCCAGGGTCCGGAAGAAAGAGGCCAGGTTCTGCCGGCGAACCCGGCTGATGGCTTCCCGGAGCGGGAGATGGTGGGTGAACAGGGCCAGTTTCAGCCGCCTGGACCAGAAGGTCATCATGGCCTCGGGATAGAGAGATTCAAGATATTCGGTGTGTCCCCGGTATTTTATTCCGGCCTTGTGCCAGCCCTCCTTGGAAATGGGAGCCGTGACCACGGCCTGAATCTCTTCCCTGGCCGCCGCCTCCACCGCCGCGCGGAAAAATTCAAAAGAGGCCTGGCCACCGGCGGCAGTGGGGGAGCCCGGTTCAAGTCCCTCCAGGGGAGAGCCTGTTTCCCTCAATTCGATATTGCCCCCGGCCAGGGCGGCCGGCAACAGGTCCGGAGTCAGGCCCAGGTGTCGGGCCCAGGTGTCGAGAATTTTCCGCTGGCCGAAAATTAAAAACCTGGCTTCGGGCAGGCTGGAAACTTCCTTAAGGGTGCGCAGGATGATTTCAGGGCCGACACCGGCCGGGTCGCCCAGGGTCAGGCCAATAACCGGAGCCTTCATTTAGCTTTTCTGAAATTGTTATCGTCTTCAGCTTCCGGCTGCTTGTCTTCCTGCTCCAGCTTGTAAAGGTATTTCACCTGGCGCTTATAAATTAAAAGGTTGGGAGCACCTTCCCGGTTGAGCTTGAAGCAGTTGCGGTCGTACCATTCGATGTAACCCTCCACCCGTTCCCCGTCAGCCATGACCACGGCCATCGGGGTCCTCTTGTTCATCTGTTTCAGGAAATAATAATTCTCGGCGTGGGTATCGGTCGGGGGAGGCATCTTCCTCTTGGCCGCTTCCTTTTCCTTGGCCTCCTTGGTTATTTTTTCCTTGACTTCGGAAAGGTCGGGCCGGATTAGTTTTCTTTGCATCGGCACCCTCACTATGAGCGAAGAGAATATTTGTTTAGATATTAACACCGGCCAAATAAAATTGCAACCATTAAATTTACCGCCACCAGGCCGTCAAAGCCAAGTCTGGCCAGGGTTTTATGGTCCAGCCTCCAAAGGCCCCGGCCAGGCTCATGATAACCGGGCAACCGGGCTACCTGCCAGCGCCCGGGAAAAAGGAGTATTATTCTCGAAAAAATCCCGGAAAAATTCCTAAAAAACCTGGCCTGACTTTTCCAGCCCTGCTTCATTAAAACCCCGGGGGAGCTCGGCCCTGGCCTTAACTTACCGATGGCCACGATTCTTTCTTATTTTCCCTTTATCTGATTATGGTCTGCCGGTCTTAAAGGAAATCGAGGCTTGACTTTATCTGACCGCATTGCGTAGAATTGAGCGCGATGAATCTGGTAATCAGCCGACCTTTGTTCTATGCCCTGGCAGTTCTTTTCTTCATCAGCCTGGGCAACATCATCCTCCACGACTTCGTCTGCCACGAAGACCTGCACCAGCTGGTCAACCCGGTTCATCATTATTTCCATAACCCCACCAGGAGCAGCCAGGAGCTGGTCCTGCGGACACCGGAAAGTTCCGAGAAACTGTTCTTTCCGGTAATAGAATCCTGCCCTTCAGACTTTACGCCCTCCATTTTTCATCCGCCTGATTAACTTCTCGTTACTATCCTCAAGATCTTTTTAATCCGGAGGTAGTGATGTCATTTGTCATGCTTTTTTTATTGATAATTTCACCCGTGGCTCAGGACCGGGCGCTTCCGGCCCTGTCGCTTTCGGTGGACCAGGCCGTGGAACTGGCTTTGCGTCAGAACCCGACGCTTCAGGCCCTGGCCGGAGATATTGAAGCGGCCAGGGGCCAGACCCGAATTGACTCGGCCCTGCCCGAGGCCGAACTTGGCCTGGATGTGGCCGGGCTGAACTTTCCTGGTGCCGGTGCGGTGGAACAGGAGACCAGCCTGGGACTGGTCCAGGCCATACCTTTTCCCGGGAAACTCAAACTGCGGGCCAGGGTCGGGCGGGTGGCCGAGGAAGAAGCCGGGCTAAGACTGGAAAGGGCCAGGCTGAGACTGGCCTCAGAAGTCAGGAAAGCTTATTACCGCAGTCTCCTGCAGCAGAAAACTGTGGAAATCCTGTTGAAAAACCTGGAGCTGCTGGAAGAGATTCAGAAAAATGCCATTTCCCGTTATGCCCTATCGGCCGTACCCTATAGCGACATCCTCAGGGTGAAGCTGGAAACAGCCCGCACCCGGAACGACCTGCTGGAGGCTAAAAAAGAACTGACCCTCAGCCGGCAGGAGCTGAGGAGGCTGCTGGGTCTTAAAGACGACTGGGACCTTCTTCTGACCTCCAGCCTTGAACCCGGTCCAGTCGATTGGCCGCTGGAAGAAGCCCTGGCCCGAAAGAAAGAGCTCAGCCCGACTCTAAGGCTGGCCCGCCTGCGACGTGACCGGGCCGAACTCCTGGTCAGGCTGGCCGAGCGGAACCGCTTACCAGACTTTTCATTCGGGCTTTTCTCGCCGAGCAAGAAACTGGGAGCAACCGGATTCAGCCTCGGGCTGAGCTATCCGCTTTTCTCCAGGAGACGCCTGGCCGGGGAAAAAACGCTGGCCGAAGCTGAAAGGCAGAAAGCCGGCTTTGAAATCCAGGCCGCTGAAAGCTTTTTCGAAAGCCGGTCCCGCCAGGCCGCGGCCGAAATCATCCAGAGCCGGGAGCAGGTCAGAATATTTGAAGAGAGCCTGCTTCAGGATTCCGTGGCCGAGCTGGAAAAGGCCCTGGAGGACTATCGGCTGGGAAAGATTGATTCGCTCGGCCTGCTGGACCTTTACCGCGGTTTCAGCCTGGCCCGCCTGGAATATTTCCGGGCCATTTACTTGCACCGGGCGGCCCTGGCCGAATTCGAAGCGGCCGGAGAAGACTATGAATAGATCGTTACTTTTGCTTTCTGGGAGAACGACCATGTCTTGTAAGAAACTTTTTGCAGTGGTACCCATAGCCCTTCTGATGGCTACGGCTATGCTTTATAATGCCGGATGCGGACGGCCTTCTTCCAACCAGCCCGTCCCCGTGGCGGCTGAAGGGGAAGAACATGAGCACGAGCACGTGGTGCTGACTGCCGAGGCCGAACGCCTGGCCGGAATCAAACTGGCCAGGTTAAGCCTGGAGTCGATTACCCCTGAGCTGAGGGTCCCGGCCGAGGTCAGCCTCAATCCCCGGGCTTTTTACCGTCTGAGCACCAGGGTTTCTGGCCGGGTTGAGCAATTGCTGGCCTATGAAGGAGACCGGGTCAGAAAGGGCCAGGTGGTGGCCAGGCTCTTCAGCCTTCCCTACCTGGAAGGCCTGACCGAACTTCGCCTGGCAGCGGAGCGGTTGTCCAGGCTGGAGAAAATGAACTCACCCGATCAAGAATCCGCCCGGGCGGTGCTGGCCTCGGCCCGGGGCAAGCTGCGAATACTTGGACTGAGCGATAAAGAGCTCGACCGCCTGGCCCAGCAGGAAGGCGGGTTGGCCCTTTATGAAGTTACCAGCCCGGCTGACGGCCAGGTGGTTTCCACCTCTGTTTTTCCCGGGGATTCCCTGGAAGCCGGCGCCACCCTGATGGAGATTGCCTCTTACGAACTACTCTGGATCGAGGGCAGGGTCCAGGAAAAAGACCTGGGGTTATTAGTCGCAGGCCAGGCTGCGGTCATCAGAAGTCCCGTCTACCCCGGACAAGAGTTTCAGGGACGGGTGACCTTCATCTCTCCGGCCCTGGACACAACTTCTCGAACACTCAAGGTCCGGGTGGAAGTGGCCAATCCCGCGGGACGGCTCAAGCCAGGCATGTACGTCGACCTGGCCCTCAAACTTGATGAACAGAGGATGCTGGCCGTGCCCGAACAGGCAGTGGTTGAGGTCAACGGCCAGAAAACGGTCTTCGTTCCGGAGAGTCCGGGTACCTACCGGCCGCAGTCCGTCCAGACCGGTTTCCCGGTCAGAGGCTGGCTGCCCATTATTTCCGGCCTGAAGGATGGGGACGATTACGTTGCCGCCGGAGCTTTCATGCTCAAGGCCGAGCTGCTCAAGCACACTCTGGGAGAGGGAGACCATCACCATGATTGACCGGGTCATCCATTTTTCTCTTCGGGAGCGGCTGCTGGTCGTAATCCTGATCCTGCTGATAATCGCCGCCGGTATTTATTCTTTCCTCAGTCTGCCGATCGATGCCTTCCCCGACGTCACCAGCGTCCAGGTGGAAATTCTTTCCTACGCTCCGGGCTATTCACCCTTTGAAGTAGAAAAATTTGTTACCTTTCCCCTGGAAATTACCCTGCGCGGCCTGCCCGGGTTGACCCAGCTCCGCTCGGTTTCCAGGGCCGGGCTGTCGGTCATCACCGCGGTCTTCGAGGACCGGACTGATATTTACTTTGCCAGGCAACAGGTCTTCGAGCGCCTGTCGGAAGCCAGGGAAAAGATGCCCGAAGGCGTTGAAATAACCCTGGGCCCGGTGGCCACGGCCATGGGGGAAATTTTCCAGTATACGATCGAGGGAAATGAACCCGGGGCAGAAGGAGACTGGACGGCTTACCTGACCGAGCTCAGGACCATCCAGGACTGGGTGATAACCCCGGTCCTGAAAAGCGTGCCGGGTGTAATTGACGTTAATTCCTTCGGCGGCTTCATCAAGCAATACCTGGTCAGGGT
>JABLWX010000132.1 GCA_013178315.1 Candidatus Aminicenantota bacterium | reverse complement strand
GGTCCTGGTGTTGAGCAATTTTCGGGTTGACCACGCTGAATTTCTGGGAAGGCACATGGAGGATGTGGCCAGGGCCCTGCTGGAAGCGGTTCCTCCGGCCACCCTGGTCTTTATTCCCGAAGAAGAATTACAGCCGTGGATGGAGAACCTGGCCCGGAAAAAGAGGTTCGAGCTGATCGCGGTCAGCAGCAGTTCCGAATCTGCCCGCCTGGCCGAAATTCTCCCGTACCCGGAATTTGAGCCCAATGCCAGACTGGCCCTGGCCGTCCTTCAGCATTTTGGCCTTTCGGCCGAGCGGGTCCAGTACGGCTGGTCGGGCTTGAATCCCGACCTTGGCCGGCCAAGGGTCTGGCGAGTCAGGCTGTCCGGGAAACATCATTTTCATCTGGTCAGCCTGTTCGCGGCCAATGACCCGGAATCAAGTCTGCTGGCCATGGAGCTCATCACCCGCCGGCTGGGCTGGCAGGAAGGCCGTAAAATCGGGCTGCTGAGCCTTCGGGCTGACCGCGGCGACCGGAGCCGGCAGTGGGTTGAGTTCTTTCGGTCCGGGGCGGTGGACTTCCTGGAATCGCTGATTCTAATCGGACCGGGGGCCGGGGCCATGGGCAGAAAACTCAGAAACTGGTCCCGGGCAACTGGCCGCCCGGTGTTATTCCTTCCTGAGAGGGAACCGGAGAAAAGTCTTGAAGAGATAAAAAAACTGGTTGCCGACTGCCAGAGAAAACTACCAGGCGCGGAAGAAAAATGCCTGGTCTTCGGGCTGGGCAACGTTGGCGGCTTCGGCCGCAAACTTATAGAATACCTGGAAAGGACCGCCGATGCCGTCAGAATATAGTTCCCTGTTCCTCGGCCTGGTTCTGGCCCTTATTTTCAGCGAGCTCACCGGGATTTCACCGGGCGGATTGATAGTTCCCGGCTATTTTGCCGTTTACCTGGACCAGCCCTGGCGCCCGCTGGCCACCCTGGCCGTGGCCTTCCTGGCCCTCGGCCTTTACCGCCTGGCCGGGAATTACCTCATCCTTTTCGGCCGGCGCCGCTTTGTCTTCATGATTCTGGTCGGAGTGGTCCTGGCCCAGCTCTGGAACCTGCTGCTTCCCGGGTCTCTGGCCGAACCGATTTCGCTCAGTGTCATAGGCTGGGTGGTGCCCGGACTGCTGGCTTCCAACCTGGAAAGACAGAAGATTCTGCCAACCCTGGCCTCGTTAATATTTGTATCAGTTTTAACTTTCTTCCTGGTCAGGCTCTTGTTCTGATGGGCAACGGAAAAAAACTTTTTACCCTGGTCGGCCTGGCCGTCCTCAGCCTGGCCTTTCTTGGCCTGTACCTCTGTCTTGGCCCGGATGTCATTCGCCGGTCGGGGCCCGACCAGGCTGGAATAGAGGCAAGCCGGTTGATGTCAGAAGCCGAAAAAATCATATTCGAATGCCGAAAAAGTAAGGGAATTCAGCCCGAAGATAATGAGTTTGACCCCAATCAAACAGGTTTAATCGGCCTGGAAAACAGTCCCCTGACCACCACCCTCGGCAATCTCCAGGCCAAGAGAACAGCTACCAACCCGGAGATGGCTTCCCTCCTGGTTCACCTGCTCAAAAAGGCCGGGGTGAAGAGGGGAGAGGTGGTGGCCCTGGGTGCCTCCGCTTCTTTTCCTTCCCTGATTATCGCCAGTTATTGCGCCGCCCGGGTTCTGGACCTGGAACTTCTGGCGATTGTTTCGGTTGGAGCCTCACAGTGGGGAGCCAACCACCCGGAATTTTCCTGGCTGGACATGGAAGACTGCCTCCGCCAGCACGGGTTCACCCGGCACCGGCTGCTGGCCGTGGCCTGGGGTGGTGAAGACGATTCCGGGAAGGAATATCCGGAAGAGGTAAGAAACCGGCTGCTGGCCGTGGCTCAGAGGCTCGGCCTTCAATTTCTGCCGGCCGGGAGCCTGGAGGAGCGGGTCAGGCAGCACTTGGACCTTTTTCTGGCGGCTGCCGGCCAGGCCAAAATAAAGGCCTTCATCAACATCGGCGGCAGCTCGGTCAACCTCGGGGTGGACTCCTCTGTCCTGGAGCTTCAACCGGGCTTGACCTTGGTTGGCAAGATTCCGTCGGCATCCCGACGGGGTCTTATCCAGGAAATGGCCCGACGGGGAGTTCCAGTTATTCACCTTCTGAACATCAGAAAGCTGGTGGAAATTTATGGACTTCCCTGGGACCCGGAACCTTTGCCCTCGCCCGGCGGCCTGGTTTTCCCGCCGGATAGAAGACTGGATAAAACCACGACCTGGTTTCTTTTTGGTGGTTATGTGCTCAGCTGTGTGTTATGGTTGATGGCAGCAGGAATTATTCGTAAAAAAGCCTTCCGGCCGGGGCCAGGTCAGGATTCTTGAGGTAATAACCGGTTCCCCTGGAAATAACTTCAGCGTAGCGGGGCACGTTTTCCATCAGGATCGGCCGCTCGGGGTGGAGTTCGGTCCAGACCTTGAAAATCTGGATAATCGACGACAGGTGGCGGCCCACCCGGACGTCTATTGGCCAGCCGTTCTCATCCAGCTTTTCAAACAGCAGGCCGTGGCGGCCGGCCTTCATCACGAATTCATCCTTTCCGGTCAGAAGAAGGGCCCGGTCGGTCCGGCCCCGGGTGGCATCCAGGAAGGGCTCGGGCGTTTCCAGAAGCAGGGGAATGGCCTGGGTATGGTCGCCTATTTCCCGGTGTGACAGGCCGCGCAGCGCCACCGGTGAGTATTCAACCCCGATGTTAAAACCCTCCTCGCCGCTGATCATCATCGAGGCCAGGGCGGCCAGGTCTTCACCCTTCTGGTGGGCGACGATGGTGCTGATCACCGGGTACTGCAGCTCGGCCTCGTGCAGGTCGATGACCAGGTCGATTTTTTCCTTGATTATCAACTGGGTCATGGCATAGCAGGTCTTCTCGGTCATGGTGCCGTCGGGACGCCCGGGCCAGGTGCGGTTCTGGTTCCTGATATCCATGTAGGCCAGCTGCTGCCTAGAAGGATAATGAATGTAGACTTCGGGATCCGGCCACTGGTCGAGCGGGTTGGACCAGCGGTCGCCCTGCCTGAATTTCTGCCGGCCCCAGGGTGTGGATATTTCGTAATCGGGGGGATAGGCTCCGCCCGGCCTGGTGGAGGTGGAAGCGCTGGGATTGGCTGTCAGGATGACAAAGAGACGACCCTTTTCTAACCTGGCGTTTTCCACCAGCAGCCAGGCGGCCAGGCGTCCGGCCGGCTCTTCGGCATGGGAACCTCCCAGGACCAGGGCGGCCCCGTCCGCTGAACCGGTGTCTCCCTTTCCCAGGATGTAAACGCTGGCATCGTTGAGGCTGCCCTTAAGTCCGGGAAAGTAATGGCTGAGCTTTCTGACTTCCAGGAGGCCATCGCCGGCCACCACCGGCTCTTTCAGGTGCCGGCTACGGTAAAAGCTCAGGCCGGAGAATATGAAAGCCAGCAAGAAAGCTGCTGTGAAGATTACTTTGCGTATGATGAATCGGTTTTTCAT
The DNA here is from genome assembly GCA_013178315.1 of Candidatus Aminicenantota bacterium. Taxonomy (GTDB): domain Bacteria; phylum Acidobacteriota; class Aminicenantia; order Aminicenantales; family Saccharicenantaceae; genus Saccharicenans. The sequence continues at coordinate 2,697 of JABLWX010000132.1, read as the reverse complement.
GCTGGCCTCATTTCAACCGGAAAAGGCGCAGGAGAAACGGCAACAGGACTATCAGGTAAAGAACCTCGCTCTGCCAGTTCTTTGACCGCCTGAAGTTCCAGATAAAGCAGGCGGCGAAAAAAGCCACCATCAGGTAATAGAGCAATGTGATGAAAGTGGCCATTCCTGTCTCCTAAAAAAGCGTCAGGAAAGAAAGTTTTTTGCTGAAAATAACCATCAGCGTTCCCAGCAGGGCGATAATTGCGGCCGGGACCAGGCACATCTTCAGGAAACTCGAGTAACGCTCTTTGACTCCGACTGTATCCATGGTCAGTCGCCCGATGATGGCCGTTGGGGGCAGGGCATCGCCCAGCGGCCAGATAATGCTCATCCCGGCCAGGGCCACCACCGGGTCCAGCCCCCTGGTGTTAAAGAGAAGGACCAGGGGCACTCCCAGGACCGGGGCCGCTCCCCACATCAACACGGCTTCAGACAGGGGAAGGGTCAGGAAAAGAGAGGCAATAACTATGGCCGCCGGCAGGGTGACGACTGAGACCGAGATCAACCCCCTGACCCCGGTCAAGGTCATGACCTGGACCAGGACTCCCACGCAGGTCAGGGTGCCCACCAGCGGCAGCAACTGTTCGGCAGTGGCCAGGGAAGTCTTCCAGAGGTTAAGCCTGACCGGAGAAGCCAGGACGGCCACGGCTGCGGTCAGGGCAAAAATCAACGGCAGGCCCAGTATGGGAAAACTGAACGGAAAAATCCTCCCGGCCAGGACCATGACCAGGAAGGCGGCAAAGGGCAGTCCCAGCCGCCACCAGTTCATCTTTTCGGGTGGAACCGGAAGTTCGGCCAGGGCTTTTTCGATATCCACCGGTCTGGCCTTCCGGCCCAGGATAAATATGGTCAGCAGGGCCCCTAGAACGCAGGGGATAAGAAGCGGCAGAAAAAAGCCAACGTAGGGCATGTTGATGCCGGCCGCGGTCAGCATGGCCCACAGGCTAACCGGCGGGGCAGCAGCGCTCAGTCCGGCTATCAAAAATATGATGGCGGCCACCCTGGTTTCACTCAGGCCCATGTATTTCAGGACCACGGCCACCAGCGAGCCGGTTATCAGGACGGTGACGCTGCCGGCCCCGGTCAGCGCACCTGGAATCAAGAGCAAGAAAACCAGCAGCAGGAAGAGCATGAACCTGCGGCGATGAAATTTCTTCAGGATGGCCCGGACGGCAAAGGCCACTCCCCCGGCCTCTTTCAGCAGGTTCATGAACAGCGTGGCCGTCAGGAAAATCAGGCAGATATCAAGGTAGGTGATGGCCCCCTCGGCCAGGTGCCGGAGCGGAAGTCCATAACCCCCGGCCAGGGCTCCAGCCACGGCCGCCAGGAACAGCGACAGTTCGGTGGATACCTTGAATACTTTAGCAACCGCGTAGGCGGCCACCATCACCGACAGGATAAAAAGAGCACTCTGGGCTGGGGACACTCGTTGCTATCTCCTTCCGGCCAGGTCAATATCTCCGGCTGTCGACGATGATCCTGGAAATGGCATTGTAGCTCTGCAGGGTATTTTTCTGCTGGAAAAGGGCTCTTTCTACGATCAAAGTTCCGAGGGGATAATCGTCCCAGCGGTAGACCCCCACGTCAGTTTGATTTCCGGTTACGGTCACCAGCTCTTTCACTCCGTGACTGACCCTGGGCAGCTTGAGCTGGTCGAGGACCAGGTTCAGTGATTCCGGGTCTTCTATGGTGAAGGTCCGGCCGTTGGGGTCCATGACCAGCTTGAGCTCGGGCGGAGCGGGCACGGTTGAATTGCGGTCCAGCTGGTCGCCGCTGATAAAGGTGTAGATTGTCCGGTGAGAATAAAGGGTATCCGACTCAGAAACGGTATAGTAATATTCGGGAATGTCGGGTGGGAAGAGATCATTCTTGACTGCCTTGAAGCTCAGTACGGTCAACCTGGTGCTCTGGAGATAGCCCAGGATTATACCCAGCAGGACAATGAAGATGATGGTGCGGACCAGGCTTTCGGTATGGCCCCTAAACAGGATATAAATCAGCCAGATGACGTTGATGGCCAGAAGGGCGGTGACGATGTTTGTAGCCAGTGAGGTAGAAATCATTTTGGCACCTGCCTCTCTTGACTGAATTTTAGCAAAATCAGGGCCAAATTAACATAGCGGGGATAAGGCGAGAAACTTTTCTTTTGCAAATTCGTTTCACAGTATATAGAATTCTTTACTTAACTCATATTTTCTCGTTCAAAGGAGTCGGAAATGAAAAAACATCTGGCGGCCCTTTTGGTTCTATTGTTCCTGGTTTCTGCGGCCATGGCCCAGCCCCAGGAAAAGTTGCCAAGAACTCTGCTGTCGCTCAGGTTGCTTCAGGATATTATCAACGAGGCTAACGGAGAGCTGGCCCTGCAAAATGAAATCTTTCTCACCGGGGTCAACCGAAATCGAAAAGCCGGAGAATATGCCACCGGCTATTTTGAGACCGGGTTCATCCTGGAAAAACTCAGGGAGTATGCCTATGATGAAGCCCAGGTCGTGGAACTGCCCGCCCGCGACCAGACCGTCTGGGATGCCGAGGAGGCTGAACTCTGGGTGGTGGAGCCGGTAAAAAAGAAGATTGCTGACCTCAGAGAAATTCCAGCGGTCCTCTGCTCGGGCAGCGCCCCGGCCGAGGTTACGGCCGAGCTGGTGGAAGTGGGGCCCG
>JABLWX010000131.1 GCA_013178315.1 Candidatus Aminicenantota bacterium | reverse complement strand
ATCATATCCCGCAATGCAAAAAGCTACATATCCCCCTGTCGCCGCCAGAGCCCCCAATGGCGTTGATGTTATCAAGGCGACTACTCCTATGATTCCACCATCAATCAAACAATCTATAAGGGCATCCATACAAACATCCTCTGCAGGCGTAGCATAAACAGGAATGAGAAGAAGCATCCCAGCGACAAGAAGGCCAGAAGTTATCTTTTTCTGGTTCATCTTTACCTCCTTTCACCAATTTGAATTATTTAAGAAACCTGGTTTTAATTTCAAACAAAAGATTTATTTATTTTTTTTTTTTAGTTATCAAAAATAGTAAAGACTTTTATAATTTTGGCCTACTCATCTCTTCTATAATGATTCTTAAGGATTTAGAGCGAGCCTCTGAAGGGGAACTTCCAAATCTCTTCTTGAATTTAATCGAGAAGCTAATCGGAGAATATCCATTATCTAAAGCTATAGATTTTAACGGCCAGGAAATTGTTACACATTGCCAAAGGCAATAACAAAGGTTAATAGTATCGACAAAGGATTTTAGATTTATGTCCGCATATTTCCTGAATAGTTTGGAAAGATAAAAATAGGAAAGGCCCAAATCTTTAGAAAGCTCTTTTAGCTTATTAAGCTTTCCATGGTTACTGATAATGAACTCCTCAATGAGGATAGCTTTCAAATTAGATCTGTTGCAAATGGATAAATTTTTTTTAATTTGGCTAACAGTCATGCTCTTATCGTGATTACTCAAAGATTGAATTATAAAATTAGGACAGTTATTATTCATCTTAGTCATAGCATGTCTGATTATGAAAAAGTTAGATACTTGAAAGAAACGACTTAAAGCGAAAATATTCCAGCATCTCAAATTTCTACAATCGTAATTACAAAGATGAAAAATATAGTCTGGAGATAAGTTCAAAAAGGGTGTACTGTTTGGATCAGCAATAATCACCTTAGAATCAGGATAGGTTGATTTCAGAAATGAGAATAACCTCTTCTCCTTTGACAAGAGCAATATTGTTTTCCCCATTTTGCGACTGGAAATTTTAATAACAAACGAAAAAAGAAAAGTCAAGTCGGGTATTCTTTTTTTGCGAAATAACCAGGAACACGATTACCGGGGAAAGAAAATAGCCAGGCATTGGGACCTGGATAAGAGCCATCTCTTTTTTATTAAATAATCGGCTTAACACCCGTGTGGCCTATTTCCCCGGGCCAGGCGCAGGAAGAGGCCAGCCACGGCCGCGTCCTGCACGCCCAGCCCGGTCAGGTCGGCCACGGTCACCTCATGGTCGGCCTGGCGTCCGGGCTTTCGGCCCAGGATTATCTCGCCTAGTTCTCCGGTAATTTTTTTCTCATCAATCAGGCCCGCCTCCAGGGCATGGTGGACTTCACCCAATCGCCGACACTGGGCAATTGAGTCGCAGAACAGCCGGTCGGCCCGGGCCAGGACTTCGGGGTAAAGCTCCTGCTTTCCCGGGCCGTCCGAGCCCATGGCCGTGATGTGCACTCCGGGTTTGAGCCATTCGGCCCTGACTATGGGCTGGCGGCTGGGCGTGGCCGTAATCACCAGGTCGGCTTCCCTGACCGCGCCCTCCGCGGATTCGGCCTGGAGAAAAGCAACGCCGGGAAAAATAGCGCTCATTTCCTCGATATACCTTCTCACGTTTTCCGGGTGGCGGCTCCAGACGGCCACTTGCTTAAGATTCCGGACTTCGGCCAGGGCCCGGAGTTGGAACCTGGCCTGGAAGCCGGAGCCGATGACCGCCACTTTGTCGATTGCGCTCCTGGCCAGGTACCTGGCTGCCACCGCCCCGGCCGCCGCTGTCCTCAACTCGGTCAGGTAGCCGCGGTCAAACAATATGGCAGCCAGCTGGCCGGTCCTGGCTTCAAAAACCTGCATCAACCCGTTGCCGACCGGAAGGCCGAGCTCTGGGTTGCGATAAAACCCGGAAGCTATCTTGATGACGTAATAGCCCTCACCTTCAATGTAAGCTGCCTTGACGTGGACTTCTCCCTGAAAGGCCGGCAGGTCCAGGTTGATGACACCGGGCAGGACCGCCCGCCCCGAGTTATAAGCAGCAAAAGCATCTTCAACAGCCCTGATGGCCTCTTTCAGGCTGACCAGCCGTTTGATTTCCGGTTCGAAATAAAGCCTGGCTTCCATGGTCTGAATCTATCCCTTCAGTTCCCGGCGCCGCCAGCGTTTTCAATTCTTATCGGCAGAGGGGCTGATTTTCCGCTTTTATCCTGTCCGACAAACATGGTCAGGTGCGGGAAGGGTATGGAAATTCCCTCACTATCAAAGGCTATTTTCAGGCGGCGGTTAAACTCCCGGGCCACGGCCCATTGCCGGCCGGGCCTGGTGGTAATCCTGGCCCTTATGATCACGGCCGAACTTTCAAACCGGTCCAGCCCCAGCACTTCGAGCGGCTCCAGGATATCGCTATTCCAGGCGGGATCGGATCTCAGGTCCTCACCAATTTTCTTCAAGGTCTTGATCACCCGGTCCACGTCTTCAAAATAGCTCACGCCAATGTCAAACACGTACCGGGAAAAATCACGCGTCAGGTTGGTCACGGCATCTATCATCCCGTTGGGAATGTAATGGACGCTGCCGTCAAAATCACGCAGCACGGTCATTTTCAGAGTGACAGCTTCAACCGTTCCGCTGCGCCCGGCCACCCTGACCACATCGCCCACCCTGACCTGGTCCCAGAGGATGATGAAAAACCCGTTGATCACGTCTTTGATCAGCGACTGGGCGGCAAAGCCGACGGCCAGCCCGGCCACGCCGGCCGTGGCCAGGATGGGCGCAATCTGGATATCGAGGGCTCCGAGGATGGTCATAACGGCAATGACCAGCACCACCACCCTTAAGAACTGGTTTATTAGGTTGGACAGGGTTTGAGCCCTTTTCTTCGACTCTTCATCTTCGCGGCCCTTGAGGAAAACCTTTTCCAGCCTCCGGCTCAGGGCCCGGCTGACCCGCAGCAGCACCAGGACCACGACTATGATAAACAGCAACTTCAAGCCGGTGGCAATCAACCAGGCCACGGCCTTTTCAATTAATTCCGGTGTTAACATGCGCGCCTCCTTTGCTTTTATACTCCTGCTCAAATTTTAAACTATAAGTTGACACTGTCCTACCAAAAATTTATTTTTTCCTGACCTTTTGACCCTTCTTCCCCGGTTACCGTCCGCGACTGACACTTCAAGCCTCCGGAAATCCTCACTCTGTCGCAACAAACATTTCCCAAATCAAAGGAAATTCGGCGGACCAGCCCGGCTGTATAGAGCAGAGGTCAAAAGAAACCACCGGAACCTAATTTTGGCAGCCTCTTTAATAAAAAATTCTGGAAAATCAGGCCGTCTTGCGATATCCGTTCAGAAATATGGCCGGCCATTCATCGCTTCAACCTGCCATCAGAAGGTATTACTTCCGTGATTTAGCTACTAAAGAGGGAGAAAAACTTGATTTAAGCCCAGGCAAGGATAAAGGAGAGGATAAAAAGGTAGATAAAATCAGAGAATAGAATAAAGAAAAGGTGTCGTTGAAACGGAAACACCGCCGATTCCAACTTCCAGTGAGTCCTCCTGGCGACCGCCGGCAAGACTTAGAAGCCCTGGTGCTCGGTGCGGCGGATGATTTCGTCCTGGAGCTCTTTGGCGCAATCGACGAAATAATCGCTGTAGCCGGCCACCCGGACAATCAGGTCGCGGTATTTCTCCGGGTGCTTCTGGGCCTCGCGCAGGGTATCGGCCGTGACCACGTTAAACTGGATGTGATGTCCCATCAGCTTGAAGTAGGCCCGGATCAGGTCCTTTAGCTTGACCAGGCCTTCCTCGTCGGCCAGGAGCTGGGGCGTGAATTTCTGGTTGAGCAACGTGCCGCCCGTCCTGACATGGTCAATTTTTCCGGCTGACTTGATGACCGCGGTCGGTCCTTTCCTGTCCATTCCCTGGACCGGCGAAATTCCTTCCGACAGTGGTTCTCCGGCCAGCCGCCCGTCCGGGGTGGCCCCGGTCACCCGCCCGAAATAGACGTGCACCGTGGTTGGCAGAAGGTTGACCCGGTAAGTCCCGCCGCAGGCCGTCGGCCGGCCATCAATCATCCTGAAATACATCTCGAACACCTGGCGGGTAAGCTCGTCGGCGTAATCATCGTCGTTTCCGTACTTGGGCGTCTTGTTGATGAACCGGTCCCGCAGCCGCTCGTATCCTTGGAAGTTCCGGGACAGGGCCGTGAGCAGCTCGTCCATGGTCACCGCCTTGCGGTCATAAACGTTGTACTTTACCGAGGCCAGGATATCGGTAATCGAGCCCAGCCCGACGCCCTGGATGTACCTGGTGTTGTAGCGGGCCCCGCCGTTGTGGTAATCCTTTCCCTTGAGCACGCAGTCATCTATGAACAGCGACAGGAACGGCGCCGGCAGGTAATCGGCGTAGAGTTTCTCTATGACGTTGTTGCCGCGAATCTTGACATCGATAAAATAGCGCATCTGCTTTTCGAAGGCCTGCATCAGCTCGTCAAAAGTCTGGAAATTCCTGGGGTCGCCGGTTTCCAGCCCGATTTTCTTTCCGGTCCTCGGATCAACCCCGTTGTTAAGCGTAATCTCGAACACCTTGGGAATGTTGAAATAACCGGTCAGGATGTAGGCTTCGGCTCCGAAGGCCCCAGCTTCGACACAGCCGCTGGAACCGCCCTTCCTGGCGTCCTCAACGCTTTTCCCCTGGCGAACCAGCTCCTGCACTATGGCGTCGGTGTTGAAAATGGAAGGCTGACCAAAGCCCGTGCGGACTATTTTCAGGGCTCTCAGCAGCAGGGAGTCAGGGTTCTTGGCGCTGACCTGCACCATGGAACTGGGCTGCAGCAGCCGCATCTCTTCGATGACGTCCAGAATCAGGTAGGAAAGCTCGTTGGCTCCGTCTCGCCCGTCCGGTCTCAGGCCACCAACGTTGATCAGGGCAAAATCGGTGTAGGTGCCGCTCTCCTCGGCGGTGACCCCGACCTTGGGCGGAGCCGGCTGGTTATTGAACTTAACCCACAAAGCCTGAAGAAGCTCCGTGGCCCTCTCCCGGTCCAGGGTGCCTTCATCCAGTCCTTTCTTGTAGAAAGGATAGAGATGCTGGTCGAGCCTCCCGGGGTTGAAGGAATCCCAGGTATTAAACTCGGTGGTCACCCCCACATGCACAAACCAGTAATACTGCAGGGCTTCCCAGAAATCCCGCGGGGCCCGGGCCGGTACCCAGTCGCAGACTTCGGCAATCTTTTCCAGCTCTTTTTTTCTCTTCTGGTCCTTCTCGGCCGCGGCCAGTCGCCTGGCCAGTTCCGCGTGGCGCCTGGCGTAGGTTATTAGAGCCCCGGCGCTTATGGCCATGGCCCGGAGTTCTTCCTGCTTGTCCAGGGCTTCCGGGTCGTTGAAGAAATCAAGCCTGGCCAGCGAGTCCTCGATATCCTTTAGGATATCCAGCAGCCCTTTGGAATAAATCTTATCACCCAGGACGGTGTGCCCGGGTGCTCTCTGTTCCATGAACTCTGTAAATATTCCGGCTTCATAGGCAGCCTTCCACTCCGGCGTCATGCTGGCAAAAATTCTCTCCCGCATGGAGCGGCCGCGCCAGAAGGGAATTATCTCGTCGTGGTAGAGTTTCAGGGTTTCTTCGTCAACTGCATAGGAAGTCTTGGGCCGGGAATTCAGGGTCTCCAGGTCTTCCAGGCTGTGGCAGCAGACCTCGGGGTAAGTGGGCGTGGCCTTGTGAGCCGGGCCGCGTTCGCCAACAATCAGTTCATCCTCGTCTATGAAAATGGCCTTTTTCTCCATCAGGGCCTTAAAGACCAGGGCCCGTTGCACCGGAATTGAAGCCCTCTGCACTTCCGGGCTGAGGTAGGCCTCGGTTACAATCCTGGCCCTTTCCGAGGAGATGCTTGGCCTGGTATTGAGGGACTGTTCCCTGAGTTTTTTAATCCGCTCGTTCATCTTAACCTCCCCGTTTAACCTGGAATCCCCGGTTCCGGAAAAAATCAATCACGGCCTGGACTTTCTCCTCTGACGGTGGTTCGTAGACCGCAAATTCATCTTCCCGACCCAGCCGACGGAATTTTTCCACGCCGCCTCTATGGTACGGAAGAACATTGACCTGCTGAACAGATTTAATCCCGCCCAGAAAATCGGCCATGGCCGGGAGATTGGCTTCATCATCGTTAACACCGGGAATCAGTGGAAATCGGACCCAGACCGG
>JABLWX010000130.1 GCA_013178315.1 Candidatus Aminicenantota bacterium | reverse complement strand
TAATAGGACAGGTTGCGGTTGTACTGGAAGACTATTTTATCATTGGACCTGAGGCTGACATCCATCTGGAAGGGGACGTAGTACTGGCTTCTCGGCTCGTAATAATCCACCGAAACGCTCTTTGGGGCCACCGTAAAATGAACAAAGTTCAGGCCGGTGACCGGGTCAAGGATAACCTCGGCCATTGATTCGGAATCGACGAAATTGGTCAGGTACTCGGTTGAAACCACCCCTTTGTAATTAAGGAAGTGGGTGGCATAGGACGGGTTGACGTCTTTTTTGGGTGAATCCAGGATATCGGCCAGGATGAGGTTGTAGCGGGGAGAAGGAGAATAATCGTAAGAAAATTCTCCCGGAATCAGGGAGATGGCGGTGTTGGCCAGGGTGGGAGCAATTTCCAGGATTTTCTCGTAAAGTTCTTCATAGGTGAGGCCATCCAGGCCGCGCTTATCCTGGAGGAGGCTGGCCGGGCCGTCTATCAACGGGTCGTAGAGCTTGTATTCGATGCTGCCATGCCTCTGGAAAAAGATGAATATGAAGACCGGGGGCAGTCCCTTTTCAGGGTCGCCGTGGTAGGTCCAGGCCTGGCAGGGGACTATGCCGTTAACACCCTCAAACCTCTCTATGCTCTCCGGGGCACCGAGAATCATGTAGATCTTGCCCATGTCCGTCTGCCAGCCTTCGCGGGTTGAGCCCCGCCTGAAGGTCTTGTTCACGTAATTAAATCTCTTGATTATTTCTTCCTTGTACTCGTTTTCGGGGGTACCCGGAGTCGGGTCCCTCATCTTCCAGAAGGTTTCGATGAACAGGTCCCTTTCCCGGTCGTTATTGAGTTTCAGGAAAACGTCTTTTTCCTGGGGCAGGATGATGTAATTGACCAGCTTCAGCCAGTCCTGGTACTTGGGATTCAGGCCTTTGATGATATCCGATTGTTTCTGACCGGCTGAAACGGCGGCAGTAATTACAATCAGGATAACAAGGACCCATCCGATTCTTTTTATCATTTTTTTCCCCTGTTAAAATTAGGTCGTTTCACTCTGGTTTGCCCGAAAGTCAACTAAATGCTAAACCAAGGGGCGGTGACTGTCAAGAAATCCTGCCTGCGCCCGGGAAATGTAAATACTCTCCTTCATGAAAAACCAGGTACGGAATAAAAGGTTGCAGGTCTTACTTCAGAAATTCCCTGATGACCGGATTGTCCCTGATTTTTTCAAATTCCGGTTCCTGCTCTATCCGCTTCCAGTCCCTGAAGCCGGCCTGCCTGGCCCGCTTCAGGTAATCAACCGTCCTGTCCAGGTCCTGACGGCCGGCATACAGGCGGGCGAAGGAAAAGTAAAGCTCGGCCAGGGAGGCTCCTTTCATGGGCAAACCGACCAGGCTGTCCGGGTGTTTTTCCAGGAAATCTGGCTCAAGCTCAAAGCCCTTGGAAAGATAATTGAGAGCTGCCTCCTCATCACCCAGCTGGAAACAGACCGCACCCAGGCTGTAGTAAGCGGCCACCAGGCCCGGGGCCAGGTTGATGGTTTTTTCATAGTATTCCCTGGCCCGGGGATAGAGTTGTTTCATGGCATAGACACCGCCGAGGTTGAGATAACCCAGGCTGAATTGCGGGTCAAGTCTTACGGCCCGCTGGAAGTACATTTCGGCCATATCGTAATTCTGCTCGTGAAAGTAGGTCAGACCCAGGAGGTTGTGAACCCGCGTCGATTTCGGGTTGAGGTTTAAGGCCCGGGAAAATTCCTGCCTGGCCAGGGCATAGTCCCTGTTGCGCATGTGAGCAAGGCCGGCGTTAAGATGCCGTTCGAAGGACGCTTCCGAACCTGCTTTCCCGGTTGGCAGGCAGCTCCAGTAAAAAATGACCACAATCAGGATGACCGCTAACTTTTTCATTGCCTTTTTCTCCCCATATTAAATAATTTAATCACTTCATGGGTGCTGTCAATCAGGCAAAGGATTCTGACTGCTATCGGGAAATGGAGAGATTACGGCAAGCATTTCGCGAACATGACTTGGTTTAGCTTGCCCGGGCCAGCTCCTGACCGATTTGATTGGGCTATAAGAGTCAGAACCGAGTGAATGCCATTCAGCCATTGCTGGCCGGCCGCGCAGCCTGGCGGGCCAGCTTGTAAAGGTTGAAACTCTTCACCCGGGGGACATCCCGGGATTGTCTTATTACCAGCCTCACCCGGTCAGTCGAAACGGGGGAAAAGGTTACCAGCCTCTTATAACCCACCGTCGTTCCCCTGGCAATTTCAGTCCATTTTCCCCCCAGCCAGGCTTCGACGGAGAAGGCCTCGATTCTCTGACCCCGGGCGATGTCTTCCCTTATTTCCAGGCAGTCGAAGCGGCCCATTCTTTCCAGCGTGAACTCCAGCCAGGCCGGTAACTGGCCGGGTGAAGGGCTCCAGACTCCATCCGGATTTTTCCTGAGAAGGTAGCTGGCCTCTGTCCCGGGCGACTGACCAGAGGCTCTGGCCGCGATTTTTCTGATGTAACCTTCCCTGAAGGTCTGGTCCAGCAACTGCCGCCAGCCCAGCAGAGCCCTCATGTCGTTTTCGTTGACCAGGCCTCTCCTGTCCGGCGGAACATTAAGCAGCAGGACAGAGTTTCTTCCAACTGATTTAAGATAGATTTCAAAAAGCTCCCGGGGCGATTTAACCTGCCGGTCCTGGTCCTGGTGGTAAAACCAGCCTGGCCTGATGGAGACGTCGACCTCGGCCGGGTACCAGAACAGCGCCCGGGCTCCGCCGATCACCGCCCGGCTCCCGAGGTCTTCTCCCATGACATTGGCCGGCTGGAATATTCTTTCCAGCGGTGTGCGCCCGGCCTTTAACAGGTTCAGGGAAGCTTCAGAAATGTTAAGGGGCAGAACGCTCCACTCGCTCTCCCTGGCCAGGCCGCTTTCGTTGCCAACCCAGCGAACATCCGGGCCCATTATGGCGATGACGGCTTCCGGCTGTAGTTTTCTTATCAACTGGTAGTATGAGTTCCAGTCATAATCCTGCTTCCGGCCGTTCGGTCCTTCTCCGCAATACCCGTCGAACCAGACTTCGGCCACCGGGCCATAATTGGTGAGCAATTCTCTCAACTGGTGACGGAAAAACTCGTTGTACTGCGGGCTGCCGTAACTCTTTTCGTGCCGGTCCCAGGGAGAGAGGTAAAGGCCGAAATCCAGGCCTTCTTCCCGGCAGGCCATGGCCACTTCCCTGACCACGTCGCCCCGTCCCTTCCGCCAGGGGCTTGATTTAACCGAGTAATCGGTGGTCCGGGTTGGCCAGAGGCAGAAACCGTCATGATGCTTGGCAGTCAGGATTATCATCCGGAAGCCGGCCTCCTTGAATACCCGGGCCCACTGTCTTGAGTTGAAGCTCGATGGTTGAAAAAGAGCGGGGCTATCGGTCCCGTCGCTGTGTTCCTTGCCGGTGAAGGTGTTAAGCCCGAAATGGACAAAGGCGGCCAGTTCCTTTTCCTGCCACTTTATCTGTCGCCTGGCCGGGACAACCCTGGCCGCTTTCTGGATTATGATATCGGGCGAGTCGCCGGGTTCAATTATCTGGACATTTCTGAAAGGAATTTCAGTCGGTTGGCCTCTGGAAACCACCAGGCTGGATAGAGCGATGACTGTGGCCAGGAGCAGGACAGGCAGAATATTTTTGGCCGGGGGCAATCTCGAAGTTCGGCCCGCTGGCATCTTATAACATTCCTCGCTTTTTCGGGATTACCAGAAAATTATATAAAGGGCGACAGTCAGGATAACGATGGCGGCGCACAGGTACTTGAGAACCGGGGTGGAACGCATGTCGAAATTTTCCTGGACCGGAAGTTCTTTTGGCTGCTTGAGCGGCCTGACCAGGGTAATGATGGCCATGGCCAGGACCAGGACTATAAAGTTGATGGCGATGCGGTTCAAGAAGGCTATGTCGCCGAACTGCCATTTCAGGAAGCCATACACCGGGACGGAAAGAACCAGGGCGGTCACCCCGGCCGCCGGCGGCGTCCGCTTTATGAACAGGCCAAAAACAAAGGCAGCCAGCACGCCCGGCGAGACAAAGCCCTGGAATTCTTGAATGTAATTGAAGATGCCCTTGAACCTGGGGTCTCCCAGCTTTGGTGCCAGCAAGCAGACCACCAGCACGAAAACGATGGTGGCCACCCGCCCGATCTTGATCAGGGTTTCCTGGCTGGCTTCCTTCTTCAGGTGGCGTTTGTAGATGTCCATGGTCAGGATGGTCGAGACCGAGTTCAGGAGTGAACCGAGGGTGCTGATCACGGCCCCGGCAATGGCGGCCAGGATAAAGCCTCTCATTCCGGGACCAACCAGGTTGCGGATGAGCAGCGGGTAGGCCTGGTCGGTGGTATGGCCGGGGGCCAGCAGCTGGTCTTTGTAGAGCTGGTAGGAGATTATGCCCGGCATGACAATGATGAAAGGTATCAGCAATTTTAGAAAAGCGGCGAACATGATTCCCAGCTGACCCTGCTTCAGGCTCTTGGCGGCCAGGGTTCTCTGGGTTATGAACTGGTTTAATCCCCAGTAGTAGAAATTTGGGATCCATAGCCCGACGACCAGGGTGGTCCAGGGAATGACCGGGTGGTCAGCCGGCATGATCATGTGGAGCTTATCCTGGTTGGCGGCCACGAAGGCCCCGATCCCGCCCACGGCCCTGAAGCCCAGGACCATGGTCACCAGGCCGCCGAGGATCAGGGCTGAGCCCTGGAAGAGGTCGGCCCAGGCCACGGCCTTGAGTCCGCCCCAGGTGGTGTAAACGGCGGCAATGATGCCGATCAGCCAGACGGCTTTTACCAGGTCGAAGTCGAATATGGTGTGCAGGGCCAGGGCCCCGGTGTAAACCACGGCCGCGATGCTGACCAGGGTGTACATCAGAATCATGTAGAAAGCCATGATGCCGCGGGCCGCCGGGTTGTAGCGGTACTCCAGGAATTCAGGAATGGTATAAATACCGCTGCGCAGGAATTTCGGCAGGAAAAACAGGGCCACGAAAACCAGGGTGATGGCGGCCATCCACTCGTAGCTGGCCACGGCCAGGCCGGCCACGCCCGCTGCCTGGCCTGACATGCCGACAAAATGCTCGGTGGAAATGTTGGCCGCTATCAGCGAGAAACCGATCAGCGGCCAGACCAGCCCCCGCCCGGCCAGGAAGAAATCCGTCCCGGTCCGCTCCTTGCGGCTCTTGTACATGCTGACCGAAACCACCACGATGAAAAAGAGGATGAAGACTGAGAGATCCAACCAGTGAAGTTGCATGTCTAACTCCTCATCTCCGGCTTTTTCGCCAGCCCGGTTAATCAGGGATATTATAAGCAAATAGGATGATGATAAACAAAGAAAATTTATAACAACGTTCCGTTGGCGAATAGACCCGTGGCTGCCAGGGGGCCGACCGGGTAAAAGGAAAATTGGTTTAAGAAGAGACAGTCCCTGAGCTCAAGCTTAAAAAGCCAATTTAATATATTGCCGGCTTCCAACCGGATGCTCTAACTGAGTTTTTGGCTGGTTGCCCGGGCCCGGTTCTGCCGCTGCCAATTTTCGGTTGACAGCCAGGACTCAATCAGGATAATAGAATTGAGGTTCTGAAAGAGTGAAGAGGGGAGGAAGCCTGTGCTGACGCGTAACAGGGTCTTTTTTTTATTGTTAATCATTATTCTCTTGGTAACAGCAGGGCTCCGGGCCCTGGAACCGCCCACCAGGGAGCAGATTCAGAAATACAAGCAGGATGGCACCTATGCCGCCCGCGTGGCCGCGGCCAGGGAAATCGGAAATCACCGGATGGACCCGGACGTTGTGGCTCAACTGAATTATCGGGTTAAGCGCCTGGCCCTGGAAGCCCAGGGCTTAAGTCCGCAGGAGATCGACAGGCTACTGGCCCCGCCCCCCAGCTGGCGGGGAATGCCTACCAAGGGCCAGGTTAAGGTCCTGGCCATCCTGGTTGCCTTCCAGGATTATGCGCCTATTACCAGTGCTGATTTCATTGCCCAGAAGCTTTTCGGGTCGGAAGATATGTACGACCCCAGTTATCCCTACGAAACCATGAGAGCCTATTACTCGCGGGCCTCTTACAATCAGCTGGATATACAGGGTAATGTCCTCGGCTGGTATACCACCGCCTACAACCGTTCCCAGGTGGAAGAAACAATCCCTGGCCGCCAGGCTCTAATTAAAGAGGTTCTGAATTATTACGATGCCCAGGGACATGATTTTTCCCAGTACGATAACGATAACGACGGGTACATTGATTACTTTCTGGTCTTCTGGACCGGGACCAACGAGGGATGGGGTTCTTTCTGGTGGGGTTACCAGACGACTTTCAGTGATACCAGTTATCTGCTTGACGGAAAGAGGCTCAGGAGATATTCCTGGCAGTGGGAGCTCTTTAATTATCCAAATCCCCCGTTCACCCCGCTGGTAGCGATTCATGAAACGGGACATGCCCTGGGCCTGCCTGATTATTACGATTATGACGGTTCGGTTGGCCCCAAGGGAGGCGTGGGCGGCGTTGACATGATGGACTCCAACAACTTCGA
>JABLWX010000013.1 GCA_013178315.1 Candidatus Aminicenantota bacterium | reverse complement strand
AGCTCGACGATGGAGATGATCGGGGTGTTGGCCGACAGCAGGGCGCCTTCATCAACAAACCTTTCTCCGACGTAGCGAACCTCGGCCCCGGATTCCCAGGTGGCAATGATACGGGTGTAGGACAGGCGAACCCTGGCCGTTTCCAGGGCGGCTTCCCGGTTGGCCACCTGGGCCTCTGAAACCTTAAAGGCTGACTCCCGAGACTGGTACTGGGCCCGGGCCGTGTCCAGCTGGCTATCGGAATAGATGCCGCGCTGATGGAGGGTCTGGGCTCTCTCAAAATCCTTTTTGGCCAGCTCCAGGGCACTCCTGGCCTCTTCAAAGTTAGCCCGGGCCACCTTGAGGTCGGCCTCGGCCTGGAGCACCTGCTGCCGGTATTCCTCGTCATCCAGCTGGGCCACCACCTGGCCCCTGGTCACCCGGTCGCCGATGTTGACGTAAAGCTTTTTCAATTTTCCCGAAACCTTGGGGGCCACGGCAAACTGGGACCTGGGAATCAGTGTTCCTGAAAACTGCCCCAGGTCGCGAATCAGGCCGCTTTCCACCGGGCTGACCACCACGGCCACGGCCGCCTGCCGCATTCCGTTGGAGTTATTCTTCTTGAAAACGGCCGTGCCGACTCTCCAGAGAAGGAGTATCACCAGCAGGGCCACTATCAACCAGACTATCTTCTTGGCCAAGCTCATGTTTTTGAAGTTCTCTACTGCTTTCATTTTCGTTTCTGTCTCCTCTATCCGATTTATCAGATCACCAGACCTGTTTATCAGTCAGGGTTAACCACCGAAACCTGGCGACGCTCCCGGCCGACTCCCATCACCCGGTCCAGGTTGGCCAGGGAGATGTTGTAGTCGATCAGTGATTTCAACTCCATGGTCAGGGCATTGGCCAGGTCCCTCTGGAACTGGAGGACCAGATAGTTGGTGCTCATACCGACCTTGAATTTTTCCTGCTCGGCCTCCAGCTTCTTCTGGGCCAGCTCCCGGGCAGCCCGGTAGGCCAGGGCCCGCTGGTAGTTGGTCTCCACCGCCCGGACCGCGGTGCTGATTTCCAGGTCGAGCTGCTGTTCCTGGTTCTTTATTCTCAGCCTGGCCTGCTTCAGGTCAAGGCTGGCCTGGGCAAAATAGGACCGCGACAGAAGGTTGGAAACCGGCAGGTTCAGGGTCAGGCCCACCGACCAGTTCTGGTACCTGAAGTCCAGGGCATCCCTCAGGGCATCGGATTTTTTCCCGGGAATTTTCCCGATGATGATTCCGGTGTAAGGATTGTTGTCCTGGTAGAGAATCTGGTCGCCGGAAATCCCAGGGCTCCAGTAAGAAGCCTGGAGTCTCAGGTCCGGGAGCAGCTGGTTCTCGGCGTAATCCAGGTTGAATTCCCTGGTCTTGAGGTCAACCCTCAGGGCCTGGAGGTCGGGCCTTTTAATGATGGCCGTGTTCAGGGCCTCTTCGTAATTGATGTCCATCTTTTCGATGGAAGGTGAATCGGTGGGAACGAGCTGGACGTTCTTGGCATCGGCCCTCTCGGCCGGAAGGTTGATGATGAACCTCAACTGGTCCTCGGCATTTTTGACCATGGCTTCAGCTTCCAGGATGTCGGCCTGGCGGGTGCTGACCTCGCTCTCGGCCGTCAGCAGTTCGATGGGTGGCAGGGTGCCGGCCTCGATTTCTACCTTGTTCTTTTCCAGGAGCTCCTGGGCCAGCCGCAGCGACTGCTGCCTGACCTTGAGGTTTTCCCGGGCGTAGACCAGGTTCCAGTAGGCGGCTTCCACGTTGTAGATGGTATTCTCCAGCACCCTCTGGAAATTCTCCTCGGAAATTTCCCGGCTGTAATTGGCCACCACGATCTCTCGCCGGCCGATCTTATAACCGAAGTCCTTGAGCAGGGGCAGGTTGAAGTTCAACCTGAGGGTGGAACCGAAACGGGGATTGATGGTCTGGAAGCGGCGGTTGGTGTCGCTGACATAATTGTAAAGGCTGGCCGAGAGCGACCCGCCAAACGGAATATTCTGGGTTATCTGGAAGGTATAATCATTCTGCTGGGTCTTAACCTCGTCGGAAGCATCAAGGAAGGAATAAGATGCCGACCGGTTGCTCTGGGCATTGTAGTTCAGGCTGAGGGTCGGCATGAATTTCTCGATGGCCAGGGCCACGTTCTTCTCGGCGATTTCAGGACTGATCATCTCCGCCTTCAGGCTGAGGTTATTCTTCAGGGCTTTCAAGATGCAGTCCTCAAGGGAAAGCTCAAGACGCGGTGTCGACGCCTGTTCGATTCCGCTCGCAGAAAACTGGCGGTTTTCAATGCTCTTATCCGACCCCCGCGACTGCCGCGGCAGGCCAAAAAATAAAAGGCTGGCCATTAATATTAATAAGAGGTATATCTGGCTCGCTTTTCTCGGCCGCATGCTTTTTCTCCTGAATTTTGTTATATATTTTATTTTCAATAACTTACAAACTTCTCAAAATATACACATATAAATATTCACAGTTTTTGACGCAACTTACCGGCTTTTCTTCCACCAGATAGAATTTTCTAAGAGTTATGGGCGGGACCGCTTTATCAGCCTATCTCAACCGCCGGTCAGAAGCATACTTGAGCCACTATCTTCTCGTTCTTATCCGGTGCTTTTCAATTATACCAGAAAATCGAGCTCAACCTGAGCCCCTGAGCCTGCGGCTGGCCAGGACCAGCGGCGGGTGCTTGTAGGTCTTTCCGGCCTCTGGCGGCTGCCAGGTGGTGCAGAGATGACCGAGCATCCGGTCGGTTGAAAACTGCAGCGAATAGTCAATCAGGGCCTCGGCCGCTTTTTTATTCCTGAAACTGGTGGGCAGTACCCTGAAACCTTTTTCTATGAACAGCGGAATCGAAGGGTAAACCCCTCCGGGCATTATCTCATAATGCCAGTCGCAGATGACGATGTCGCGGGGAATTAAGTCTATAGCCGGATGGGTTCCGTTCATGGAGGCCTCCCATTCGCCGTAGCCGGTTGCCTTTCCGTCGAGAAGCCGGTCACCCCACATGAACATTTCCTTTCCCCTTTTCCTGACGATGTGGTCATAGGCAGTCTGAACGGCATGGGCAAAAAGTTCGGCCGGGTCCTTTCCATGGCAGCGGGGACAATCGGGGTCAGCGATGATGAACACCTCGTCCATACCCACGTGCAGCCCGTCAGCTTCAAAGGTCTCCAGCAACTCATCGTAAAGGTCGTTGATTATTGGAGGAAGCTCCGGGTGAAGCGGACACCAGCTCCGGCAGTAAATGCCCTGGTTTCCGGGATACTTGCCCGGGGTCTCGTCAAACTGGGGGTAGACCGTCAGCAGGCTGAAGGTCTTCTTCTCCCAGCTCTGGTGTCCGAAGGACTGGAATTCCGGTATCAACCTGATCCGGTACTCCCGGCAGAGCCGGACCAGACTCTTGGCCTGGGCCACGGTCACCGGTTCAGGTCCCCGGAGCTCTGGATGCGACCGGTATTCAAAGTTATAGTCAACTTCTACGAACAGCAGGTTGACTCCCCTTGCGGCCAGCCGTGGAATTTCCTTGATCAGTTCTTCCGCTGCCTTCTTTCCTTCAACGAGGGCATGGAAGCCCAGGTATTTGACCTCGACCCGGGCTGGCGGAACCGCTTCCGGTTTCCGGGGACGGCAGTTGTCCAGGGAAATCAAGGAGAAAATGATCGCTCCAATCAAGAGGCCACAGCCTGTCTGTCTAATTTTTCTCATTCTGACCCCCACTCTATCTGTCTTAATAACGGGCCCGGCTTTTCATGATCGGCCGAGACCGAGTTCATTCTGTCTGATTCCATAGAATCCCGTCAATCCCTGGCTGTCCGGTCCAGCC
This sequence comes from Candidatus Aminicenantota bacterium, assembly GCA_013178315.1. Classification (GTDB taxonomy): domain Bacteria; phylum Acidobacteriota; class Aminicenantia; order Aminicenantales; family Saccharicenantaceae; genus Saccharicenans. Next base: position 38,005 of record JABLWX010000013.1, on the reverse strand, counting down.
GCTTCAGTATCTCTTCTTTGAGCAGAGACCCGGTGGTTCCGGTCTCGGCCGAGGTGGCCACGACCTGGTCAAAACAGTTCAGGGCTTCCACTTTATAAACGTAGCTCTTGCCTTTTTCCAGGTACTTGTCAACATAAACCAGGCGCCCGGAGCTGAAGTCAGATTCAATAAAATCTTTTCTGACTTCAAAGGACCCGCCGGCCAGTTTGCGCCACAGCCGGTACCTGGCCACGGTGTAAGGAGCTTCCTTGTTGACCGTGATGGTAAGCCGGCCAAAATCCCGCCTGATGATCCAGGCCCTCTCCGTCCCTTTCTGCACCTCCAGGCCGACGGTAATAACCGGAATAAAGCCGGTGCCGCTAACTGAAAAATCGGCCGTGGGGTTATCCGGATCGTTAGAGGAAATACGAAACACCGCGCTACCCGGACCAGTGGCCGAAGGCGCGTAGCTTATGGTTATTGTCCTCGAACCGAACGGGGGAACGGTCAGCGGCAGGACCGGAGATTTATAGTTGAAATCGGCCGCACCCGAAACGCGGGCCACGGTGCTGACCACCAGGTCGGCCCCGCCATCGTTGTAAATGGAGGTGGTCAGATCCTTCGCTTCGCAGACATTAACGTTTCCAAAATTGATTCCAGCCACCGGCACCCTGAGCCTGGGCTTGTTCTCCGGGGTGGTAACCGTGGCCTCGTTGGAATAGTCGGAGTCTCCGGCATTGTTATATGCCCGGACCCGGTAGTAATAGGTGGTTAGCTCGGACAGGCCGCTGTCTGTAAAGCTGGTGGCATCCACCCCGGCCGTTCCCACCTGGTTCCAGGTGCCGCCGGCCCCGGTTTTTCTTTCGACCTTAAACCCATCCTCGTTGTAAGCATTATCCACCCAGGTCAGCCTGGCCGAGGTGGCTGAAAGGGCCGTGGCCTGGAGGTTGGAAGGAGCTATGGGGACGGTCAGGGCCGGGGTGGTGACGGTGGCTTCGTTGGAAGGAGCCGAATCGCCGCTGGCATTAAAGGCAAAAATCCGGTAGGTATAGGTGGTCGTCTCCACCACGGAAGTATCCGGGTAGGAAATTACGTTGGCGGCCAGGTTGGTTAGAGTGGCCCAGTTGCCACCCCCGGTCTTTCTTTCGAGGCGAAAGCCACTCTCCCCGCCGGAGTTATCGGTCCAGCTCAGGTTGACCCGCCTTTCGTGAATGGCGCTGGCCACCAGGTTGGTCGGCGCCGCCGGCAGGGTCAGGACGTTGAGCTCGTTGGAGTAAGGCGAATCCCCGGCTGAATTGTAAGCTCTCACCCGGTAGTAATAGACCGTGCCTTCGCTGAGGCCGGTATTCTGAAAGCTGGTTACGTTGGCCCCGACGGTAGCTATCTGGGACCAGGTCCCGGCCGCTCCCGTCTTTCGCTCTATCTTGAACCCGTCCTCGTTGCTGGATCTATCATCCCAGGCCAGGCTGACGCTGCTCACCGTAACCGCGGTCTGCCTCAGGTTGGCCGGGGCTACGGGCGGAATGAGCCCGTAAATCCTGGCCACAAAGGCATCTTCGGCCAGCTGGCCCACTCCCCCGCCAGGCTGCAGAAAAGGACCAACCAGGACCGGGAAATTCCAGCTCCTGGTAAAACCGGCCAGGTAACAGTTGCCGTCGCCCAGGGCAGCCACGGCGTTGGCCTCTTCCCGGTCAGAGCCGCCGAGAAAACTCGAAAAATAATAGCCGCTGCCGTCGGCCTTAATGGCCATGAGGAAAGCATCGCGGTTGCCAGCATAAGCCGACTGCGGCCCGCCGGCCACCGGGAAATCAGAAGAGTCCGTGGCTCCAGCCAGGTAGGCAATTCCCTGGGAATCAACGGCCACGGCCAGGCCGAAATCATCAAGAGAGCCACCGACATAGCCAGAATAAATAAGGCCGTTTCCAGCCTGGTTGACCCGGCAGATGAAGGCATCCACCCCGCCGTTGTAGATCAGGTCCGGGCCGACCAGGAGCGGAAACCCGCTCTGGGAACCGGTGGCCCCGGCCACAAAGGCCTCGCCGCTGGCGTTCACGGCCACGGCCGCACCGTAATCATCGCCCGTTCCGCCGATATAACCGCAATAGGTTATCGAATTTCCAGCCGCGGCGATCTTGGCCACGAAGGCGTCCAGCCCGCCTTTGTGGGTAAGGTAGGGACCAGTCTTCACCGGGAAAAGCTGCCCCTGGGTTGAAGTGGTGTAACCGGCGAGATAGACATTGCCGCCTGAATCCAGGGCCAGCCCGCTGCCGACATCATCGGCCGTCCCGCCGATAAAGCCCGACCAGTCCAGGGAAGCGCCCGTGGCCGCCACCCGGCAGACAAAGGCGTCCTTCTGCCCGTTATAACTGGTGTCCGGCCCGGTTTTGGTCGGGAAGTCCGACGATTCGGTGGTCCCGCAGAGGTAAGCCCGTCCGCTGCTATCCACGGCTACGGAGCTGGCGATATCAGTGGAACTTCCGCCCAGGTAACCGCTGTAAACCAGGGCTGTGCCCGAAGCATTAATCTTGGTGACAAAGGCATCGCTCATAAGACTGATATTGGCCCCGGGACTGGTATAGGGACCGCCGTAGACCGGGAAATCTCCGGACTTGGTATAGCCGCAGACATAGGCATTGCCGGCGCTGTCAACCGCGATGCCGGTACCCCCGTCATCGTTGCTGCCGCCAAGGAAACCGCAGTAGATCAGCCCGCTCCCTGAAGGATGGACTTTGGCCACAAAGGCGTCGGTTCCCAGGGAAGGCCCGTTGTAGGTCAGGTCCGGGCCAACCGCCACCGGAAAATCGAGCGACCCGGTCCAGCCGGTTAGATAGACATAACCGTTTTCGTCCACGGCCATGGCCAGCGCCCGGTCGTTATAGGAACCGCCGATGAAACCGCTGTAAACCAGCACTGCCGGGTCGATAAAGAGTGGCTCGGCGCGGTCGTATTCGCCCGTCTTAAAGCCATGGAGGCAATTAACCAGGCCGTTTTCCCCGACGGTTTTCTCGATTATTTCAAATTTAACCTCGACCGGAACTTTTCGGCCATCTTTAAGCTGAAAAGCTACCGGGGCTTCATCGATAAAAGAGCCGGCGGGGGTCGCCACCTCCAGCTGTCCCTTCTGATTCAACTTGACCTCGGTTGCCCCGCGGTAGTTCAACCTGATGACCGAAGGGTCGGCCCCGGGACTGACCACAAACTCGCATTTCAACTGGCCTGGGTTTCCTTTTAAGTAAAGGTCCACACCGGGCCAGAGCCCCTCGTACCTTATCAGGCTATAGGTGGGCAGGGCCGAAAACCAGTCGTCGGGACCGCCCCGGAAGTAGGACATCCTGGTCTCGGTTCTCTTCAGCGGCTTGATAACGGTGGCTGGATTGGCTCCGATAAAATCCAGCCTTACGGTCCAGCGCCTGAACTCTGGCTCCTGGCCGGAAGCCAGGCCAGTCGTCCTGGAAACATCTGTTACCCTGGATGGAAGCTCCGCTTTCTGGTAGTCACTTTCACCGCCGGACTTGGAAGTACCGCCCTTTTCTTTCAGGCTGGCTATGGTTATGGTCAGCCCTTCCGGGCCAAAGTAGATGTTCTTGTCGCTACCCTGGAGGTAAAAGGCCACCCTGGGGTCAAGCTGCCCCTTGTTGGGGATAAAGAGAAGCGGCCAGTTGACCTCGGCCCCCCTGAGGCTGGCCAGCCCGCTAGAAGCGAGCGACAGCTCCGCCTGTGGAGAACCGGCTTCTTGAAGGGACTTTTCGGGAGCCCGCAGGAAGCGGATTCCGATAACCGTCGCCACCACCAAAATTGCTAAAACAATGAATATCGTGGTTCTGGTTTTCATCTTTCCCTGCCGTTAGAGATTCATTTTATTAAAATGAAAAGGCTTCATATAGATATAGTATATGTTCAGGCCTGCCCCATTTCTCTCTGTACTTACCATACCAACCTGGACCTCATCATGTCAACCAGAATTAAGAATCCCGTCTGCCAGGCCGGGCTCATCCCAAAAAATCCGGGCGGCGAATTCCTTCAAGTTTAGAAACATTCCCCGGAACATGATTGCTTATGATGGGAAAAGGAACAGGCCCTACCCACCGGGACGCCCCCGCGGGTCACCTGGGCAGGTATCGTGCGCTCTATTTCCGGTTCATCAGCTTTCTGTCGGCCAGGGTATTCCTTTCCCAGAACACACCGTCCTCATACCCCTGGATGGACTTGTCCCGTTCGGCCAGCTCCAGCCGTTTCTCGGCCAGGCAGCAGTAATACTCGTCCACTTCCACGCCCAGGTAACGGCGGCCCAGCTTCTTGGCCACCACCGAGGTTGTGCCAGAACCCAGGAACGGGTCAAATACCAGGTCGCCGGGACGGGAACTGGCCAGGATGATTCTGGCCAGCAACTTTTCCGGCTTCTGGGTCGGGTGGTCGGTATTTTCCGGCATCGACCAGAAGGGCACGGTCAGGTCAGACCAGAGGTTGGAGGGATGGGTCACCCGGAATCGGCCCCCGGTTTCTTCCGACCAGTCCTTCGGCCGGCCGGATGAGTCGCGGTAAGGAGCCAGCACCCGGCGCTTGAGCTTTACAGCCTCAAGGTTGAAATAATAGTCGCCGGAGACGGTGGCAAACCAGATATCCTCGGAGCAGTTTTTCCAGTTCCGCGAGGCCCCTCGTCCCTTTTCCCTCTCCCAGGTTATGCGATTCCGGAGGTGGAAATACCGGCGGGCGACGTTAAAGATAGCCCCGGAGGATTTCCAGTCGCCGCAGATATAAACTGAGGCGGTGGGCTTCAGCAGCCGCCGCAGCCTGTTCAGCCACGATTCCAGCCAGCGCTCGTACTTATCGGATTCCATTTCCCTGAAGGTGGTCAGGTTGAAGGTCTTGTTGAGGTTGTAGGGCGGGTCGACAAAGGCCAGGTCGACAAAGGACGAAGGCAGGTAATCCAGGACTTCAAACAGGTCCTGGCAGATGGTGCGGTTTTGTACGCGGTCCGGGGTAACCGGGCCGTCAAGGTGCAGGAGCCGGGAACGGTACTTAAGTCTTTCGGCTTCGGTCAGGCTGATGGTTCTGTTCCGGGGAGCCCTGGTTCTTACTTTTTTCATATTTTTTTTATATACCTCAGCTTTCTTTCCTATTCTTTCCTTTTTATTTTTCGTGCGACCTGCTGATCATTTTTTCAATTATACCAGACTGCCTTCCCGGGCATTATTCCAGGCCAGCCTGAACCCACCTTCTTTCACCACAAAGAATCGTGGCAATTCAGCCAGTCCTGGCCGGGCCAGGGTAAAACAGAAAAAAACATACACCTTTTATTATTATTCAACTCCGATCTGCCCACGAATACAATGAAATTCAACCTGTCCCGCTCAGCGGCTGACTGCTCCGGGCTAATCCTCACTGTGAGAAATTTTTTTCTGCTGAGGATAATACTGTTCAACCTGGCCCGGCAAATGATTCGAATGACATCCGGCAGCGCGGCCATCGCTCCGGGCAATTCGATTAAATAACATATGAATACCCATTCATATATCGGGAGGTTGCTTACGGCCGGTCGGCCATGAGCCTCAGCTTGACCAGGACCGGGTTGTGGTCGGAGTAATAGGTGTCTCCGATCTCTTCGAATATATTCTGATATTCAAGCACCAGGAAATGGGAGCTGGTGAAAATAAAATCGATGAGCAGCCTCTGCTCCTCCGGGACGCGGCCGAAGCCGTGGAAGCTCCAGGAGGGCCCCGCAACCACCGCGGCCGAGCTCCGGCTATCAGCCAGAAGGCCGCTTTCCAGTAAGATCCGGACAGGCTCGGAATCGGGCGGGGCATTGAAATCGCCGCTCACGATAACCGGGAGATTTCCGGCCAGCTCCTTAATCTTGTTTAGAAGCAACCCGGCGCTTTCCCTGCGGGCCTCCTGGCCGACGTGGTCGAAATGGGTGTTGAAAAAAGCCAGATTCCGACCGCTCCTCTTTTCCCGGAAGATAGCCCAGGTGACAATCCTCTCGCAGGCCGCATCCCAGCCTCTGGAGCCGGGAATTTCCGGGGTCCGGCTCAGCCAGAAATTGCCGGAACTGGTAGGCAGGAACCGCTCCTTGAGGTAAAAGACGGCGTTGTACTCGCCGGCCGTGCGGCCGTCTTCCCGTCCGACACCGATGTATCCATACCCAGGCAGTCTGTCCAGGAAATCTTCAAGTTGATTCTTTAGCACCTCCTGCGTGCCCAGCAGGTCCACCCGGAGAGTTTGTATCAGGCGGGCCCCGGCCTCCCGGCGAAATTTCCAGTTGTGCTGGCCGTCAGCCGGATTGTCAAAACGCACGTTGAAGGTCATGACCTTAAGTTCGATGTCTCCGGATGGGTCAGATGAACAGGCCAGCTCAAAAAGAAAAATGAGTAGAAGAGCCAGAAGCAAGATAGAGTTCAGAATCCGCGGGCAAGTTCTGGTTTCGGCCGGGCTCGGCTGATTCTTTTCACCCATGGTTTCACCTTGGACAACCAATTTTTCCTCAATCCCTTTAACATTTCAACCGGTTTTTTACCGGCCCGGATCAACAGGGGACACCGTTAAGTGTCCCCTTTTTTGGCCAGATTGATTTTTGCTCCCGCCTGTTATAGCAAGCCTTAAAGTGGGGACACCTTAAGGTGTCCCCTTTTGGTCGGCCCCCGGGGAACTTGACGAGCTTGCTGGGTGTAGTCTCCAACGGGCACTTGCCTCTCTTGTTCATCAAAGATTCTTAGATTCTTATGGACATGACCGCCAAGAGCGTTATAATAAATTCAGACAATAAACAGGAGGGGCCATGAAAGTGAATAAACCATCTACCGAATTTTTTTCCAATAAAAAGGGCTTGTCCACAAAAGCTTTAGGCCGCCAGCCACAATTTTTTAGAATCACCTGCTGGCTGTTGATTGCTTTCCTGACCATCACCGGGTTTTCCTGCGCCGTCAACCCGGTCACCCAGAAGCGGGAACTGATGCTGCTCAGCCGCTCGGACGAAATAGCCCTGGGCCAGCAGACCGATGCCGAGGTCACCAGCACTTATGGGGTTTACCCCGATGCCAACCTTAACCAGTACGTCTCAGGCGTGGGCAAGAAGCTGGCCACGGTCAGCCACCAGCCGGACCTGGAATTTCACTTCCAGGTCCTGGACAGCCCGGTGGTCAATGCCTTTGCCGTCCCGGGCGGTTTTGTCTACATGACGCGGGGAATCCTGGCCTACCTTAACGACGAAGCCGAGCTGGCCGGGGTCATGGGCCATGAAATTGGACACGTCACCGCCCGCCACAGTGCCAAGATGTACAGCCAGGCCCAGGTGGCCCAGGTCGGCCTGGTCCTGGGAGCAGCCCTGAGCAAGACCTTCCGCCAGTTTGCCGGGCTGGCCCAGGCCGGGTTAACCGTTCTTTTCCTTAGCTTCAGCCGGGAGCACGAAAGACAGGCTGATGACCTGGGAGTGCTTTACTCCTCGAAGGCCGGCTACGAGGCCAACCGGATGTCCAACATGTTCATCACCCTACAGAAACTCAATCCGCAGTCCGGGAGGGACGGACTGCCCACCTGGTTATCCACCCATCCAGACCCGCCTGACCGGATAGCGGCCATCAAGAGCGCCGCGGCCGCGTGGCAGGCAGCCAACCCCGGAGCCAAACTGTCTGTCAACCGCAACGAATACCTGGCCAGGCTCGACGGGCTGATTTTCGGCGAAGACCCCAGGCAGGGTTACGTCAAGGACAGCGTTTTCTACCATCCCCAGATGACCTTTCAATTCCCGGTTCCGGCCAACTGGAAGGTAAATAACACCGCCTCCCAGGTGCAGATAGTTTCCGACAAGCAAGACGCGGCCATGGTTTTAACTTTTGCCGAAGGCAAGACCCCGGACGAGGCCGCCCAACAATTTGTCAGCCAGAACAAGGTCAACGTGGTTGGCTCCGACAGCCAGACCATTAACGGCTTCCTGACCAGGCGGCTGCAGTTCACGCTTCAGACCGAGGAGGGCAACCTGACCGGTCTGGCCCACTTCATCCAGAAGGGCGAACGGGTTCTGATGTTCCTGGGTTACACCGAAAGCTCCAAATTCAACGGCTACGCCCAGGTTTTTTCAGGAACGCTCGGGGGCTTCAAGCCACTGACCGATCCGGCCCGGATCAACGTCACACCGGAAAAAATTAAAATTGTAAAGGTGAACCGAGCCGACACCCTGGCCAATATCCTGAAGGGATACGGGTACGACGAAGCCCGCCAGAAACAGCTGGCCATCATGAATGGCATGGAACTCGCCGACAAGGTCCCGGCCGGCACCCTGCTCAAAACCATCTCCAAATAAACAGGGGACACCTTACGGTGTCCCCTTTTTTGGCCTATTCCGAATAGAGTTCTGCCTGTTGGCGCCAGCCCCAAAATGGGGACACTTTAAGGTGTCCCTGCTACCACCTTCCTGTTGCTTCACCCACCGAGCCTGACATAGAATAGGCCGGAGGAGGTGGAACCTTGGCCAGAATATACTACGTGGGCGATTGGGCCATCCTGACCGGACCGGTTTTTGCAGAAACCCCCTTCTACCATTCTCCCAAGGGACTGGACATTTACAACTACGGGCACTGGCTTAAGAGCGCGCTGGAAAGAGGAGGCCACCAGGTGGAATCTGTCCCGGCCTGGGATTTTTACAACAAGCTGGGACCTGGCGACTATGAACGAATACTGGAAGCTTACGATGTGCTGATCTTCAGCGATATCGACGCCAGGCTGTTTCAACTGGCCCCCAGTTTCTTTGACCGCGAAAAATTCGGCCAGAAGGTCCTGACCTTCCCCGACAGAATACGCCTGACCCTGGAAGCGGTCCAGGCCGGCAAAGGGGCCATGTTCCTCGGTGGCTGGTATTCCTTTACGGGTGAACAGGGTAAGGGCGGCTGGGGCCGTTCGCGCCTGGCCGAGCTGCTCCCGGTGCGCTGCCTGGATTTCGAGGACCTGGTGGAAACAACCGAAGGTTTCAGGGCCGAGGCCACCGACAGCGGCCTTAAGGCCTATCCCGGAATAGATTTCAACCTGCTCCCGCCCCTTCTCGGCTATAACAAAACGCTTCCGCGACAGGAAGCTGACCTTCTCCTGAAGATTAAAGAGACCGGCGACCCGCTCCTGGCCGTCATGAATTTCGGCCGCGGCCGGGTGGTGGCCTTCACCTCGGACCCGGCTCCCCACTGGGGTTGTAATTTCGTCTTCTGGGATAAGTACGACGAGTTCTGGCAGCGAACTCTGGCCCTGAAAATTTAAGAATCAAGCTGGCCGCCAACATATTCTAGAAACCAAGTCCCAGACCTGCCCTTTTTAATTTGCTTTTAGACCGCCCGACCGGAGCCACGGCAAATTCTGAAACCCGTTCGGCCGATTTTAACCAGAGCGGCCAAGGCTGCCCCATCACCCTATTTTCAAAACAGCTCAAGCAGGCTGGAATAAATTACGAAACTGGTATAAATTCAACTCAGAATTATAATTCGATTCATTTTATTTTATTAATTTAATGAATTTAACCTCAAAGGAACCAGCAATGAAGACACCAAAATCACCCGCCAAAAGAGATTACCTGCTGGCCGGCTACGGAGAAGAAACCATCACCCCTCCCCTCGGCACCGACCTGGCCGGCTTCGGTTTTTACCTGGACCGTCGGGCCACCGCGGTCCGGGACCAGCTTAAAGCCCGGGCCCTCTACCTCGAAAACCGAAAAGCAGCGCTGCTCCTGGTCAGCCTGGACCTCCTGGGCTTAACCGTGGACTTCTCCGACCGAATCAGGCAACAACTGGCCTTCGCCCTGAAGCTATCTTCAAGCCAGGTGCTTCTGGCCTGCACCCACACTCATTCCGGACCGGCTGTCCAGCCCCTCCCCGGCCTGGGCCAGGTCAACCGCGCCTATGTCCGTTCTTTACCCGAAGCCATCCTCGTAGCCAGCCTGAAAGCTTATTCCTCGGCCGAAAAAGCCTCGTTCGGCCATCACCTCGAGGCAGTTGAGCCCATCGGTTACAACCGCCGGCTGAATGATTTTTCTGAAATTGACCCCTGGCTTAGGACTGGAATTTTCAAGCTCAAGAACCGCTCCATATTCCTTTTGAATTATGCCTGCCACCCGGTAACCCTGGGACCCGGCCGGGAAATCTCTTCCGACTGGCCCGGGGCCGCGGCCAGGGCCCTGGAAAAATCCGGCCACCGGGCCCTGGTCCTTCAGGGATTCTGTGGCGACATAGATCCGGTTAGTTATCTCAACCGTCGCCTCGGCCATACACGGGAAGACTACGAACTCTGCGGCCGGATAATTGCCTCCCGGGCCATGAAGTCTCTGAAATATGCTTCTTTCTCTTGTGATATCAATCTGGAATCGGTCGAAGAAAGAATCAGGTTACCCCTATCGGTTTTCCCGAAAAGAGACCTGGAAAAGGAAGTGGCTGCGGCCAGAGAGGCTAACCGGCAGTTTCCCAACGCGGGCCGGGTCATCCAGATCTGGAAGAAAAAGGTGCAAAAAATTCATGACCGATACCTGCGTTCCCCCTGGCTGGAAAACGTCCCGGTCCAGGCCCTGGCCGTGGGTGGGCTCAAAATTATCGCTTTTCCGGGAGAAGCCTTCTGCGGCCTGGGCCTCAAGCTGAGGGCCAGCTTCCCGGAACTGATGACCGTCGGCTATGCCAACGGTGATGTCGGCTACCTTCCGACCAGGGAAGCCTATAAGACCAGGAATGATTATGCCTGCTACTGCGCTCCCAAGTTCTATGGAAGCTTTAATTTTGCGCCGGAAGTGGAGACTGTTCTCCTCCGGACCGGCCGCCGCCTGCTAAAAGGACTGGCAGAAAAATAAACATCCAGGCTCGGCGGCTGAGAGAAGGCCTGAACATCTGCCCGGATCCCGAACATAGATAATTGCAACTTCTTACCCGGAAGGAAATTCTGGCCGCATCTCGCTCCAGCTCGCCTGCGGCCAAATTGACCGGAAAGCCTGTATAATACCTGAATAATATATGAATGGCTATTCATATATCAGGTGAGCCGGCAGGTCCAATTCAGCCCTTTTTTTGGTCTCCATTATTTATTCCAGCTGACCGGACCATCTCCCGGTTTCTTATTTCTCGGCCAGAGAAAGAAGGACAAAACTCCGGTCAGCAAATTCCAGGTATTTAACCGGAGGGTTTTGCCCGCTGAACTCGGCAATGGTCTCTCCGCTGAGTTCGTTTTTAAGGAGGTAATTGACCCCGGGCCTCAGATTCAACAATTTCAGGCTGAAGGAAACGCCGAATCCTTCATAGCGCATCACGGCCAGGTAGCTTACCCCGCCCACCTCGGCCTCGGCTATATCATCAAGACGGGAGGCCGGGGTGCAGTTGACCTCAAAATGTCTTCTGATTCCCAGTCTCTCCAGGGCCAGGTCCAGGATATCAAGAAACAGGGTCCGGAGCGATGGCCACCCTGCTGTCTTCGGAGACAGGCTGAAGGTGACGATGACCACCAACCCCTGGCCGTACTCGCTGGCCAGCACCGCTCCCCTGCCATCCCCGAACGTGGCCAGGACGGCAGCCCTCGTGGCCTTCCAGGAGCTAACTTCGTCGGCCGGTAATACCAGCCGGTCGCCGGGCCTGAGCCTCGGCCCCATCTCTTTTTTGATAACCAGGGAACTCTGAATCCTCGGTTGTTCTTCGCTGGCTCCGTATAGTTCCTGCCGTTCCCACCCATCACCGTAGGGAATGTGCGGACCAAACAGGATGACCACTCCTCCCTGGCTGACGAATTCTTTTATCAACCGGCTATCAGTATCCTGCAGCCCGGCAATATCCGGCAAGACCAGCACATAGCGGTTGGCTAAAAGGAAATCGAGCTGTTCTCTGTTCACCTTGTACGGATAGTAAGGCAGAATTTCTTCCCCCCGCGGCGGCACAAAAGGAAGGATATCCGGGCTTATTCCCAGAATCCTGAAGGCCTCCAGGGCCGGAACCAGATTGTTAACCCAGCGGTCAACCCACCAATCGCTATAAGGAAGGTAAAGGCCGACGTGGCTGGAAGCGGCCGCCGCCTTGCCGGCGATCTGCCTGTAGGCAGCCAGGCCCTCACTGACTGCCATCTCACAATCGGCCACCGCCGGGAGCTTTTTGCCCATGTGGTGAATGTTGTAATGCCAGGTGAAAAAAACTATTCCTTCTGGCCCGTAGCAGGCAGCCGCGCTTAAGATCTGGCCTTCAATATCTTTCGGACTGGCCAGGTACTCGCCGGCATATTTCTTTTCCAGGTAGCCGAAAAGTTCGACGTGAGACAGGGTGATTTTATTCCTGACCCGGGTGGCCCCGGCGCTCAGGCTGGCAAAATCCTTCACCCGGTGCAGCGGGAAACAGCGGCGATTGTCAGGGCGGTAGGAACCCATGACCGCGCCCTGGTAGATGACAATGTCCAGGTCGTCAATGGCCGCCAGGTAACCGGCCAGAAGGGGGTCGTCGATATAGGGAGAGCAGGAAACCAGCAGGCCCCGGTTCAGGGCCTTGGCCGCGGCCGCAAATTCCCTCATCTGCCAGGCCAGGTAGGTTCCGCTTCCTTCCTGGTAGCTGTAAAACCCGGCGAGCGAAGGCTCGGAGCCATAGAGAGACCAGAGTTCGGCCATGATTTTCCTGGTGCTTTCCAGGAATTCTGACTGGGGCATTTCCCGGGTCATATCCCAGCTGACGCTCAGAAAGCAGGCCAGGCCGTACTCGGCAGCCAGACGGAGGGCCAGGCCAACCCGGTCGTCGGAGCTTCCTTTCGCAGCCGTCTTCCCGCAGATGGCTGAAGGATAAAATGCCTTTTCCGGAGTAATCAGGCTGTGGACGATGACCAGGTTGCCTCCGATTCCCTTGAATTTCCGGTAATAACTCCTGAGGTCCTGTTCCAGGGCTGCCGGGTTTTCGCCGTCCAGGTAGTTGACTATCATAAAGTCGCCGACCAGGCTTCCCACCAGGAAGCTGGCTTTGGCCACCACTTTCTTCCGCCCGATTTGAGCGGAAGCGGTTATGACATAAAGTCCCTCGGGAGAATCCGGTTCAAGTTCTATTTCGATCCGGAAGCCCGTTTCGAGCCGCGAGGCGAGCTTCTTCCCTTCCGGGTTAAGGTTAAGTTTAAGCGGCCTTCCGGACGGGCGAAGTAACCAGACTTCCAGAGGAACCTCTCCGGTCAGCCGGCCGCCGGGCAGGACAACCTCAACTGAAACCCTGTCGCCGGGCTTAAAACGCAAGGCCGGAATTTTCACCTCCAGTCCTTGAGAGATAGCTTCGGCTGAAGCTTTTTCCGGTTTCTGAAAGAAGCCAGACAGGAAAATGATCAATCCGGTAAGAACCAGTACCAGGGCGGGAATTCTTCTCACCTTAAGCCTCCTTCCACCGGCCAGGGGCGCGGCCAGGGCAGCCAGGTAATTTATTTAATAACATAAAAAAGGATAAATCCCAACCAACCCAGTCCTTCTCCAAAAAATTATGTTTGAAATCAGCCCCGTTTATTTTATTTAATGTTGATACTGGAGAAAAAAATGGGCTGGATATTCCTGGGATTAGCCATTGCCGGCTTCGTGGCCATGAACCTGGTGATGAAGCTGGGAAGCCTGAAGGGCCATTCTTCCCCCCTGCTGACGACTTCTCTCTTTGCCCTGGCTTCGCTCTATTGCCTGCTCTTTTTAATTTTCAGCGGGCAACCTCTTAACCTATCGACCGCCGTGGTGCTGCTGGCGGTTGGCGGTGGAATTGGCGGAGCCCTGGCTTACTTTTTCTTTCTCAACGCCCTGAGGATAGGCAATTATGCCCTGACCATCTCAATCTATACCATGACCTTCTTAAACCCCGTGGTTTTTTCAATCATCTTCTGGCAAAGCCCCATCACCGCCCCTATCGCCGCCGGAATAATGTGCATCATTCTGGGCATCATCCTGATCTCGGCGGCTGGCTCCACGACTGAAACCAGGAAAACCGGGTTGTATCTTAAGTGGATAATTTCTCTGGGGGCCTGCTTTTTCCTGACCGGAATACCTCAAATTTCCCAAGCGGCCGCGGTCAGGCTAACTGCCCTCAACATCTGGTTCTACCTTCTCCTGACTTTCTTCTCCGGGGCGGTTGTTTTCATGGTTTATTTTTTCCTGAAAAGGGTCAGGATCCCGGGGCAGGTTTTTTACTTCGGTTCCCTGGCCGCGGCTGGCAGCGTGGCCGGCAATTTCTTCACCATGAAAGCTCTGACCCGGCTGAGCGAGCCGGTGGTCTTCCCGGTCATCCAGGCCGGCCCGATAATTGCGGCCGTTCTTTTATCGCTTTATCTATTCAAAGAAAAAATCCGGCCACTGGCTTACCTGGGAATGGTCCTTGGTCTATCCGGAATTCTCTTGCTGACCATGAAATAAGAAGGGAAATCTGTATTTAAATCACCTTTAGTTGAGAGGCGATCATTTCAGGGCGGCTTTCATTTTGGCCAGGTCAGCCTCAATTGTCCTTTTGGTGGCCGGGTAATTATAGGGAAATTCCCGGTTCAGTCGCTCCAACACGTTTTCCACCCGGCGGATAAATCCGGTCGCCAGGTCTTTTCCCTCCGGTTGTTTTATCAGGTATTCGAACCTGGCCAGCACGCTGTTATAGCTCGTTTCGGTTCGCTCAAGGTTAATATTTCCGGGATAGAGCTCAACCAGGTCTTTAAGAACCTGCCGCCCGGCTTTTGATTTAGCCAGGTGCAGGATGGCCTGGCCGATGGAGCGCTGCGGATCGTATTTCCAGGGATTGTAAGCGTAATCAGCACAGGTCAGCAGCGGCAGGCGGTTTATTTCGTTCTGGTAAGCCATCGGATTGCTGATATAGCCATCGGCCACCTCGCACAGTCTCGGTTCCCGTCCTGAAACCGGGCCCAGATGGAGAGCCGGGTGCCGGTCGTTAACCGGATAGTTATCCCAGATGATCAGCCGGTGATTGATTATCTTTTTGTAAGCCACGGCGCAATCGTAAGTAATCCTGGTGGTGACAACCGCATCTCCGGTCCAGAAAACATAGATGTCGGGATCGAGGAACTGGCCCAGGCTGTTCAGATAAAGCCGGGCCTCCTCTGCTTCACCGCAGCCCCAGTAATAAACCGGGCAGATTATCAGGCTGGCTTCGGGATCCCTTTCCCGTAATTTTTTAAGAAGCCTGTTAGCTACCAGGGCCTGCCATTGGCCGAGACCTGCTTTGTCCAGCCCTTCAACCGGGATATCATCAAAACATAAGCTGAACCAGCGAACGCCCAATTTCTGCATCCAGTCATAATGCTGGAAGAGAAGCTCAAAATCTCTCTGGCTTTCGTAGCGGAAGGGACGTTCGGCAAAGAGCTGGGGGTTGAGGCAAAAACAGAACTCAAGGCCGTTTTCCTGGCAGGCCCGCACCACTCTTTCATAGGCAGCTTTCTTTTCCTCTGGAATCGGCTCCCACCAGCGGTTGATAAATTTTTCCGGGTCGGTAAACATGGAAAGGTAGCAGTTCATCAGGAAATTCATCCTGCCCAGGACCAGGTAAGGTATCTCTGACAGGTATTGCTCAGGCGTCCAGCCCCAGCCTTTAATTCCCCTGAGCTTAAAGCCCGGGGCTTTCTCCTGCGGGGGCAAGGGCTCGGGAAAATCCCCGAGTTTTGAGGGCAGTTCGATCCTGAAGGACGAAGTTTCTTCTCCGGGCATCGAGTCCTGGGGGCTTTTCTCAGAAGTGGAGCAACAGATAAAGCCAAGGATAAGGGCCAGGCTGATGATCACGAGGTAAAGGACAAGCTTTCTCATTTCCGGCCGCGAGTTTATTATATCCTCAGATTAGCAAGAATAAACAGGGGACACTTATAGGTGTCCCCTTTTTTGCTTAAATCTGAATAGAGTCCTGCCTGTTAGCGCCAACGCCAAAATGGGGACACTTTAAGGTGTCCCCTTTTTTATGATGTGAGCCGAGGTTTGAGTATCTGCCTCCTTTACAACCCTATTAAAATTTGATTGCTGCAGTAAAAAATCGTATGGTAATCATAAGAGCATAGATCAAGTCTTGAGGAGGGTGTCATGAAGAGAAGAAATTTCATTACGGGCGCCCTGACCGCGGCTTTTCCGCTCGTAACCGGATTAAACCTTGCCGGTCGCTCAAGGACTGCTGAAATGCCAGAAATGAAGGCTGCTAAAAATTCTTTCTCTGAAACCACGGGACAAAGCAAATTCGTCAAACCAGGAGACTCCCCGGCTTTTGCCCGGCAACCAGCTCCGGAACTTAAACCGATCGAGCTCCCGCCACCGGAAAAAACCGGGGGTAAGACAGTGCTGGAAGCCCTGTGGCTCAGACGGACCAACCGCAACATCAAACCAGACCCGCTCTCCCCGCAGCAGCTTTCCAACCTGCTGTGGGCCGCCTTCGGAATCAACCGTGGCGAAGGAAGCCTCATCCGCGGTAAGCCCGGGAGGACGGCTGCCTCGGCCAGCAATTCCCAGGAAATGGATCTTTACGTGGCCCGGCCCGAAGCAGTCTATATCTACGAGCCATCCAAACACGTTCTCCTGCCGGTGGTGGCCGGGGACTTCCGGCACCGCGGAAGCCGGCGTCAATCCGGAGTTAACGCGCCGCTCAGGATTTTCTTCGTGGTCGACCTCAGCCGCTACGTGCTAGAAGGCCAGCCCGACCCGCGGATCAAGGACCCGGAAGTCCAGAAATCATATTATTACGTGGCCACCGGGCTGATCGCCCAGAACATTTACCTGTACGCGGCCTCGGCCGGCCTGGCCGCCTGGTTCCATAACTGCGACCGCGAGAACACGCCAGCGGACTTCAAGCTCCGACCAGAGCAGAAGGTCCTGTTCGCCATGACCGTCGGCCACCCCGCCTGATTAAACCGTCCAGGAAGAACACCGAGTGCCCGGTTCGCTCGGTGGTGGCCGGAGATGTTAGGCGGGCTGAATTTTTTTCTTTACAAAGTGAGGCTCAAATAAATATGATTTTATTTGTAAACTGCACCCCTCAGAAAAGTGGGGACAGGAGAGTGTGTCCCCCTTTTTTAGGAAGGAGACAAAATGGCCGAAAGAACCCTCTGTCAACTCTTCGAAGACAGCGTCCAGAAATTTCCGAATAACGTCCTCATGTGGGAGAAAAGGGACGGAAAGTACCAGGGCATAACCTACAAGGAAATGCGCGCCCGCGTCCACGACTTCGCCGCCGGGTTGCTGAGCCTCGGCCTGAAAAAGGGCGACCGGGTGACCCTCCTATCCGAGGGCCGGGCTGACTGGCTGATGAGCGAGCTCGCCATCCTTTATACCGGGGCCATTAACGTCCCCATCTCGGTCAAGATCGATGAACCGACCGAGCTCAAGTTCCGGCTGTCCCATTCCGGAAGCCGGATGGCCATCGTCTCCCGCGGGCAGCTGCCCAAGATCCGGGCCATCAAGAACGACCTGCCCGAGCTGGAAAGGATAATCGTCCTGGACCCCGTCGACGGCCTGGAAGCCGACGAATTCCTGGCAGCCGAGGTCAGCCGCGAGGGCAAAATCTATCTCACCAAGCACAGCCGGGAATTTGAAGAGACCTGGCGCTCGGTCAGAGAATCAGACCTGGCCAATATCTGCTACACCTCCGGGACCACGGCCGACCCCAAGGGCATCATGCTCACCCACCGCAATTACACGGCCAACGTGGAGCATTCGCTGTCGCTGGTGGAATGTCCTGAATACTATGTTACCCTGCTCATCCTGCCCTGGGACCATTCCTTTGCCCACACCTGCGGCCTGTACAGCATGATGAAGAACGGGGCGGCCATCGCCGCCATCGAGACCGGACGGAATGCCCTGGAAACCATCAAGAACATCCCGAAAAATATCAAGGAAATAAGACCGCACGTGCTGCTGAGCGTCCCCTCCCTGGCCAAGAGCTTCAGGCGGAACATAGAAAATGCCATCAGGGAAAAAGGTCCGAAGATAGAGTCCCTTTTTCAGAAGGGGTTAAAGGCCGCCTACGAGTATAACGGCGAGGGCTGGAACCGCGGCCAGGGAAAAAGGAAATTCAAGAAGCCCATGTACCTCCTGGTCGACAAGCTGATCTTCAGCAAGATCAGGAAGAACTTCGGCGGCCGGCTGGAAATGTTTGTCGGCGGCGGGGCCCTGCTGGATATCGAGCTGCAGAGATTCTTTTATGCCATCGGCATGCCGATGTTCCAGGGTTACGGGCTGACCGAGGCCTCGCCGGTAATCTCGGCCAATAACAAGAAAGAGCACAAGCTGGGCTCCTCGGGCAAGCCGGCCCGGGCCATCGAGGTCAGAATCTGCGACGACCAGGGAAAGGACCTCCCAGTCGGAGCCAAGGGCGAAATTGTCATCCGCGGTGAGAACGTCATGGCCGGTTACTGGAAAAACGAAAAGGCCACCCGGGAGACCATCCGCGACGGCTGGCTCTATACCGGTGACCTGGGCTTTCTGGATGCCGACGGCTACCTGCACGTGCTGGGTCGGTTTAAGAGCCTGCTCATCGCCAACGACGGCGAAAAGTACAGCCCGGAGGAAATCGAGGAGGCCATCACCGAGGCCTCGCCTTACATCGAGCAGATCATGCTCTACAACAACCAGTCGCCTTACACCGTGGCCCTGCTGGTGCCCAACAAGGAGAACCTGCTGCGCTGGCTGAAGGAAAAGAAGCTGGACCACAGGACGCCGGAAGGACAGGAAGCCGCCCTGAAATTGCTGGAGGCAGAGGTCAACCAGTTCAGGCCGGGTGGGCCGAGGGCCGGTCAGTTCCCGGAGCGCTGGCTGCCGGCGGCCATTGCCATCCTGGGCGAGGGTTTCACCGAGCAGAACAGGTTCCTGAATTCGACCTTAAAGATGGTCAGGCCGCGCATCACCGAGTTTTACCAGAGCCGGCTGGAGTACATGTTCACGCCCGAGGGCAAGAACATCCTCAACCCGCAGAACCGCACCATAATCAGCCGCCTCTAAACAGGGGACACCTTTAACTGTCCCCTTTTTGGTCATTTTTCGGATTAAGGCTAGCCTGTTATTTGCCGTTCCACAATCGGGGACACCTTAAGGTGTCCCCTTTCGCTTTCCCTTTTTCGTTTCCGGGGCAGATTTTTAGAAGGCTAACAGCCCCAAAATCCCTTCCAATATCTTTTTGCGTTTGACTATACTTTTTTTTTGTAAAAAATTTTAAACAGATTGGTATTAATTCATCAAGGAGGGTTGTCATGGTTAGTTTCCTTCGTATGGGAAACCCCCCTCAGGCTTTTCAGTTACGCCCTGATTATAACCTTAATCTTCCAGGCAGGATGTGCCACCCAGTCAACCAGGCTGCAAAAGATTCCTGTAACCAGCAATCCGGTGCAGGCCAGGATTTCGGTTGATGGCCAGGAAATTGGCTATACTCCTCTGACGCTGAGCTTACCCAGAGACAGAAACCACATCATAAAGATTGAAAAAGACGGGTACGAGCCGGCCTTGATACAGGTCCAGCCCGGAACGAAAGGAGGAGTGTCCACTGCCGAAAGGTTCATGGCCGGGTTGCCGATAACCATAGCCGGGATGTTCGTCGGGCTCGTGGTTGGTTACTTGGTGTCTCCATACCAAACAAACAATGACCACAAGTATGCTTCGTTCGTGATAGGAGGAGCGGTTCTGGGAGCGGTTCCTGGTGTTATAATCATGGCCAGAAAAACCGACCCCATCTTGGAGCCCGGGGCGATCAATATCATTCTCAAGCGCGCACCAGAGGGAGAAACCGGGACCGGCTCGGTTCAGACCATCCAGCTTACCCCCGAACAACTTTCCAGCCTGCGCTGGATCCGCATCAGTTGCGACGGCAACTGAACCGGGGACACCTTTAACTGTCCCCTTTTTGGCAATTTTCCGCTTTAAGATTGCCCTGTTATTTTGCGTTTCGCAACTGGGGACACCTTAAGGTGTCCCCTTTTCAGACGGAATTGCGAAAGTTCCCGTGTTCCAGGAAATAAAAAATTTCCTCCACGCTGAACCGCGCCTTCCGCTCCAGGGCTTCTTCGGTGTTGAAGGCGTTGTGCGGGGTTAAGATTACGTTCGGGCATCCAAGTAGCTCAGCGACAATAGCCGCCCCTTCCGATTCCTCAACCCGCCCGCTGCGCAGGGTCGTGCCCACCTCGGGCTCGTCTTCAAAAACATCCAGCCCGAGCCCGCCCAGGTGCTCTTCCTTCAATAACCTCAACATATCAGCCAGCGGGGCATGCTCGCCGCGGGCGACGTTGATGAAAATAGCACCGGGCCTGCACTTTTTCATAAGGTCGTAGCTGAAATAGTGGTAATTTTCATCGGTCAGGTTCATGGCGCAGATGACTATGTCAGCCCAGGCCAGGCCAGAATCGCGCTCAACATATTCCACGAAATCATGCCGCCGGACGATGTCCACTCCCCTGACCTGCAGGCCCAGGCCCTGTCCAATTTTCACGATCTCGCCGCCGATTCGTCCCACACCCACCACCAGCAGGCGCCGACCCCGAGCTTCTGCTCCAGTCAACCCATCGCGGTCAAAGCGCCTGAACTGCTCCATCTGCCGCGGCAATTTCCTGAGGAGCGCCAGCATCATCAGGATGGCCTGCTCGGCCACAGCCCTGGTGGCGTATTCTTCCAGGTAACCAAGGGCCACCGGCAGGCTGATAGCGCGCCTGAAGGCTTTAAGATTGTCGAAACCGGTGGTCCGGCTCAGCACGCCACTCAGCCGGTCCTGCCATTCCACGGGAATTACCGACTGGGTGCGGACACTGATCAGCCGGGCCGGCGGCTCCCGGTGTCCGCTCTCCTGGATGGTCCTGTCGGTCAATCCGAACTCCAGCCGGCGACCGATCAGGCTCTTAATTAACCTGGCTTCTTCCTCGAAAACCTCATAAAAATATGCGTCCATGTTCAATCCCGGCCGGCGAAGGCATGAGGAACGCCGGAAGTAAAATGATTTTTGATTTTAAATAAATATCACAGCCTTTTCAAATCAATGTATATCCTCATTTAATATCAGATAAAATCAAGCTTGTTGCCTCATAATAAATCCGCGCTACAACCAGGCGTTGTTCTGATGATGGCACCATTACTCAGGAAAAGATTGGCCAGAAAGCAGGTCCAATAATAGCTTCTAAAAAGAAAGTTTCATCCTGGGCGCGGTATTATCATCCTCTTGACAACTTTGGTGACCTAAAAATCGGGTGAAAATATTTCTCAAAAAATCCATCCCCGATCACACCCGGCTGCCCTATTACGGGGCAGGATTTTTTGCTTGCAAAAAAGGTCCTTCATTAATAAAATCGACAGCAAGAGGTAACAGCTTATTAAAATGAATCTGGCCACATGAAACTTGAATCAGGAGAATAAAAGTCCAAGATAATCAGGCCAGATAAAATCAAAAAAGAAGGAGGGCAAGGTAAATGGAGCAACAAGCGCAAACCGTTTCTACCCCAAGACCCCTGGCCCTGGAGGCCGTGGTCAGTGTCGGCGAATGGCTGGTTACGCTGCTTATAGCCTCCATCCCCCTGGTCAACATCGTGATGCTGCTCATCTGGGCCTTCAGCGGCAATACCAAGCTGAGCAAGGCCAACTGGGCCAAGGCCACCCTGATCTGGTTGCTGATCATTGGGGCATTTTACTTTTTCGTGGTGGTCCTGATTCTGGGCGGCATTGGCATCCTGTCGCGATACGGCCAGTAAGAAACAGGGGACACCTTAAAGTGTCCCCTGTTTGAGGGATTTTCAAAATAAGGTTTCCCCGTTATTTTAGATCCTTGAGATGGGGACACCTATAGGTGTCCCCTTTACCTCTCATTTTAGGGCATATTCGACGGCCGCTTCGGCATGGATGATGGTGGTATCGAATATCGGCAGCACGCTGTCTTTCTCCTTGACCAGCAGGCCGATTTCAGTGCAGCCCAGGATAACGCCCTGGGCCCCGGCCGCGGCCAGTCTTTCAATGACCCCCGCAAATTTTCGCCGCGATTCTTCCTGTAGGCGGCCGTCGCACAGCTCATAATAAATTACATGATGGACCAGCTCGCGGTCCGCCGGCTCCGGTACCAGTACTTCAAGGCCGTGTTTCTTTTCCAGCCGGCCGCGGTAAAAATCCTCCTCCATGGTAAAACGGGTGCCCAGCAGGCCTATCTTCCTGAAACCGCGTGCCTTTATTCTCTCGGCCGTCGGGTCGGCGATGTGCAGCAGCGGGATATTGACCGCAGCTTCAATCTGCGGCGCCACCTTGTGCATGGTGTTGGTGCACAGCACCAGGAAGTCAGCCCCGCCCGCTTCCAGCCGAACGGCAGCCTGGCTCAGCATCCAGCCCAGCTTTTCCCACTCCCCCCGATGCTGGAGCACTTCAATCTCCGAAAAATCAACCGAATACATCAGGCAACGAGCCGAGTGGAATCCACCCAGTCGCTTCTTCACTTGTTCGTTTATTATCCGGTAGTATTCAAGCGACGATTCCCAGCTCATGCCACCAATCAGGCCTATGGTCTTCTTTCGAGCTCCTCAAAAAAAGGGACACCGTAAGGTGTCCCCGACTTTTGCCGATATTTTACGCCTGTTAGCCTGGATAAAACAACCCCGAAAAGGGGACACCTTACAATGTCCCCTTTTAAAGCTGTTGATTAATGCCGCCAAATTAATTATTCTGGTAACAAATCCATTTATCCACAAGGAGGGAGTCTGTTATGAATACTATCGAAAAAGCTCTGATGCATGCCCTTTTTGTCCATCTCCATCATAATATCGACAAGGCCATAGATTTTAAGGCTATCGAGGCCCTCAACCAGCAGGTCAGCCGCCTTTTCCCCGGGGCCCTGGTCGTCGGTCCTGGAGACGACGCGGCCGTGGTCAAGTTTCCAGAAACCGATTGCATGTTCGTGGCCAAGATGGAAAGCCATTGCTCGCCCTGCGTGCCGCGTCCCTACGATGCCGCGGCCACCGGGGCCGGTGGGGCCATGCGTGACGTGGTGGCCATGGGAGCCAGGCCGATCTTCCTGCTGGACTTTATCGGCACCCGCCCCCTTCACGAAAAGGTCATCGTTGGCCCCTGCGGCTTTGAAGGCAAATGCACCTGCGGAAAGTGCGTGGAGATGACCAGCGGAGAGAGGCTGAACTTAATGGTCCAGGGACTCAGGGACATGTGCCGGGCCATGGACGTCTTCATCGTCGGCGGTGGCTTTTCCACATCCTTTTCAGACATAGTGCCGGCGGTGGTGGTTTCAGTTATCGGCAAGATGGTCTCGAACAAGCCGCTGACCAAGCCGGCCAAGTCCGCCGGCGACCGGGTCATCCTGATCGGCGAAACCGGAAACGACGGCAACGACACCCTGTACCGGGCCGGGCTGGTCAAGGAAATGCGGCCGGCCATAGCCCTTTTCGAGGAAGAGCGCAGGGTAATGGAGGCCACCCTGGCTGCCTTCCGCACCAACAAAATTAAGGCCTGCTCCGACCTGGGAGCGGCCGGAATTGGGGCTGCCGTCTGCGAATCGGCCAGGTACGGCGGTTTCGGAGCCCGGGTCAACCTCGACCGCGTTCCGCTCAAGGTGCCGGATCTCACCCCCGAAGAAATCATGATCTGCGAAACCCAGGGCCGGATGGCAGTTCAGGTCGAACCTAAAGATGTCGACGAAGTCCTGGCCGTCGTCAGGGCTCACGGGGTTAAGGCCGAGGTCATAGCTGAAATCAACAACGAAGACCGTGAAATCTTTGAGTACAGGGGCAAAACAGTGGCGGTTATACCCAATAAGCCGTCCGAAGCAGAAATGGCCGAGCTGACCAGAAAATAAAAAAATGAATAAATGGGGACACTTTAAGGTGTCCCCGATTTTGGCCTTTAAGCTTCGCCTGTTATTTCCGTTAGCCAGCCAGGAAAAAAGGGACACCTTAAGGTGTCCCCTGTTTCAGAGGGAAAAGTGGGTGGTGGCCCGCAGGGGCTGGACAAAGTTCGGGCCGCTGACCGTAAAGGTCACCGCATATTCGCCCGCACCCATCTCTCCGGTTTCCAGTTCCAGTAGCAGTTTCAGTAACTGGCCTTCGCGTTTCTTTTCCAGCACGGCCACCGGCAGGCTCCGCCCAGTCTCTCCGCCCCCACCGGCCAGCTCGGCCCCGACCGCCAACCCTTCTTCCCAGCCGGCCGGGCAAGCTAGCCTCAGCGCCGCATACAGCTTCCTGGTTTCGGGCGGCACCTTTCCAGCCACCGCCGAATAGGTCCCCGGATTATATCCATATATTGATGCCAGCGTTGGCTCTCCCCCGGCGTTAATCTCCCTGGCCCGGTCATCCAGCCTCAGCAGCAGCGGCGGGTCAAGGTAGGGCATCACCGGAAGTTGCGCCGGAACTTCAATGGCCGCCTTTCCCCTGGCCGCCCTGCCCGTGTCGAGGTTTCTCATCACCAGGGCGCACTCGTACTTGCCCGGCTTAATCGGTAGCATAAAAGACGGCAGGAAGGCATCATTTTCCTTCTTATCATTCTCAGACACCGCGGCCTTGAATTTTTTAATCAGGGCCAGCTCTCCCCTTTCGTTAAAAATCAGCAGGTAGGCTTCCGTCTTCGGCCCGAATACCTCCGCCAGCTCCTCCCCCGAAGCCCGGGCAAAGGTCAGGGCCATCGGCCAGCCCTTCTCGACCAGATTCAGGCTGGTAACCGGGATTTCCACCGGCACGTAGGGCCAGGGCTCCTCGGTCAGGGCCACCTCGATCAGGTGCAGCAACCTCTCGAAATTGTTGTACTCCCTGAAGGGCTTGGGATTAAAGTACCCGGCCTGGGAGTAGACGTTGTAGCCTTTTTTCTTAACTTTGACCTTGACCTTGTGGTACTTCCCGTCCCAGCTCTCGTCGACCTTGAAGCCCAGGATATAGAAGTTCTTGGTGGTGTTGACGATCTCCTCCATGGCGTTTTCCGGGTTGACGGTGTTGGCGTAAAACCGGCCGCCGGTTTCCGAGGCCAGCTGCTTGAGCGAATCGGCCCCGTCGAGTTCCCGGGCCCCGGCGGGCGTGGCCCCTCCCGCTCCCTCGACGTCCATCTCCTTGTGCACCCGTGAAATGTCAACTGTGAAAACCGCGCAGTTTGAATTTTTCAATTCCTTCAGCAGCCGGCTGAAATCGCTGCGCAGGCCGGTATCGGCCTGGGCCGCATCGTACTCGGCCATTTGGGCAGCCAGCTGTTCGGGTGTGCTCCAGTCGCCAACCACCGCTCCGCCCGTCTTGCCGAACAGGAGCTGCTTGGCCAGGCCGGCCGAAAACAGGACGATATTCTTGTAGCCAGGAACTGTCCGCAGGACCTTGGCCAGGTTATTCCAGGCATCCAGGTAGAAGCGGGCCTGGTCCACGTAACCCTGGCGCCGGGCAGTGTCCAGCATCTGGCCGGTCTGCAGCCGGGCCTGGTCGGTAAAGAAGCTGTCCTCGGCTGACGTCTGCACCTCGTCACTCTGCAGGCTCATCAGCGTGTCGGAATAGAAGAAGTTAGCCAGGTTTTCGGCCCGCCCGGTGACGCTCTTCAACCCGAAGTTTTCGATGATGTTGCGGACCCGGGCATGGTCCCTGGTCATGTATTCATGAAGGGTCAGGCCTCGCAGCGCGGTATAAGTCACCAGCGAAATTTCATCCGTGGGCAGGAGCGATTTCTCCATGAATTTCAGGGCGGCATTCTTGGCCCGCATCAGGCCCCGGGCGTCGGTGAAGGCCAGGTCGAAGAACAGGAAAAACTTGCGGTTTAGAGCCGGCCTGGGCCCCGGGGCACCGGCAGCCGCCAGGTCTTCGGCGAAATGCTTCTCAAAATGAAGAACCGGGACCGGCTTGTTGTTGTCGTAGATTTCAAAATCATCGGCGGTCAGGTCGCCCGCTGGATCGCCGCCCTTATCGGTCACATAGACCTGGACCAGCTTGACGGCCACGGTGACCTCATGCTTCGGCCTGAGCTGGAGCTCTTTCGGCACCTGCTGTTCCTGCTGGCCGGCCTGCAGCCGTCGCTCGGCTCGCGCCGGTTGAGCCAGGAGGGCCAGGCTTAAAAGGTATATTCCCAGTACGAAAATGGCCCCAATACAAGGAGCACAAAAGCCCTTTTTCATTTTTCTACCCCTCTGGTTTTATTTTCATCCCTTTACCGCGCGAATGTCAAGAAAATAGGGCACAAGAAACGGGGGACATTATACTCATTCCCCGATTTTTTCCTTTGTGCCCGGGTTGGCGGTGAATATAATAGCTTCATGAGGCCAAGGCCCAAAAAGGACTGGTTGCTGGACCTGGGACTTTTCCTGGGCACGGTATTGCTGGCTTGGCTTGAGCACTGGTCGGCCACCGACCTGGTCTGGTCGCTGTGGATTTCCAGCCTGACCCTCGGCTACTCCTACCTCCTGGTCTCCATCGCCGGCATGTTTGCCAGTCAATTCAGAAAGCTCTCGGCCGATCAGCCAAAGGACTCGCTGCCGGCCTTCGAAATAGGCAGCATCGCCACCTCCCTGGTATTGCTGCTGGTCATCGGGGCTTTTACCGGATTCTTCTCGATGTACACCGCTGTCTTCTTAGTCCTGATCGCCATAAGCTTTTTTATCGGAATTAACCACCGGAAACGCAGCCGAGCGGTAGGAACTTCCCCCTCTGGCCGGAACAGCAAAATCGCCATTTTTTTCCTGCTCCTTCCTGGCGCCCTGTTCATGGTCGGCTTCTTTACTGTTCATTTCCTGGGCTTTCATTTCGTTCACAGCCTGTTCCTGAGCCTGTTTTTTCCGCTCTTTCCACCCGGCTCCGGAATGGGTACCCCCGGGGAATTCGCCCTGTTTAAGAATCTGGTGGCCACGACTGCCAGGAACTACTGGATTTTTATCCTGGCCAGCGCCTTCTCCCGGCTCCAGGCTTACAAAACAGCCTTTCAAAAGACCGAGATGGGCCCGTCCGTGGGCTTTGCTTATGCCAACGTGGTCAGGATGCATATCCTGATTTTTATAATCGCCTTTATGTCTTCGGCCGGCCTGCAGAAGCTGTTCCTCTACCCCATCCTGTTTCTATACTTCTTTCCCTTCGATTCGCTGCTATTTCGCACCAAGCAAGACTCGCCGCCAGTTTCCTGAAACTCTTGAGCCGGAGAAAAGAGACCCTGCCTTGTTTTTTATCCAATTCTTTTCCGGCCTAACCCGCATCTTTCCGGCGATCCAGGCACGGGCCACCCGGCCAAGAGGCGAGAGCACGCCTAAAAATACAGGCCGTCAAGGCTTAACAAGATGAATCTCAAGCCACTATAAGCACGGCCATAGGACAGGCATCATTTCCCCTCTTATGTTGACCCGGCTTAAGTTCTCGGCATGAACGGCGGCCATAGACTGGCCTGGAACCGGGGAGAGAGCCAATCTCTCCGCTTTCTCACGCCCAATCGCTGTCGCCGGACTGCTGCCCGCCTCTTCCTATGCTCCCGATTACCTGGATATCAGGTCTTGGCCGGAAGGGAGAACCCTGTTGCTTTCGAGTTCGTATAACCTTATGATGATTCATATTGTCCGCTGGCCGAGCAGAGCCGGGTCTTCAGGACCGGGCAGGGTCCAGAATATATGAACGGATATTCATATATTAGCCGGAGGTATCTGGTTCACGGCAATTCTACTCGAGACAAGGAGACAAGAATGCCCATGGCAAATGGATGGCTAAGATATTTTTTAAGATGCTGGTTGACCCCTATTATCGTGTTGGCTCTGTCTGCGGCCCTCATCAACCTCTCGCCCCGGAACCTGCGGGCTGCAGGACGCGATTCAGGTCGCCAGGTTGCCGTCCCGGGCCCTGTCGACAAAAACTCCCCGGGACACGGGAGCCTGCCACCTGCCCAAGATGAGATACTCCCTGAGCCAGTTACCCTGCTCAACCCGCCCGGCTTAACTGCCGCGGCCGTTGGAACCCCCTCCTCTCCCGCCTCCTCTTCAGCCCGCCAGGCCAGCAACCAGTCCCCCGCCGGCACCACCGCCTCCGGGGCCACCATCTTCCAGGTCTCTACCGCCAGCTCTAAAATCAAGATTGACGGCCTGCTCAACGAGGAGGCCTGGCAAACAGCCACCGTCATTCCCTTAATCTACGAATGGACACCCGGAGATAACATCGAGCCGCCGGTCAAGACAGATTGCCTTATCACCTACGACCATAACAACCTCTACGTGGCCTTCCGCTGTTACGACCCCGAGCCCCGCAAGATCCGGGCCCACCTGATGGACCGCGACGACACCGACAGGCTGATCCTGGATGACCACATAAGTTTCATGGTGGACTCGTTCAACGACGAACGCCGTGGCTTCCAGTTCCGAGTTAACCCGCTGGGCGTCCAGGCCGATGCCAATTTCTCCGAGCTCGAGGGCTACGAGGATTTTTCCTGGGATGCCATCTGGAACGCTGCCGGTCGCATCGAAGACTGGGGCTACGCCGTCGAGGTGGCCATTCCCTTCAACCAGCTTCGCTTCCGGGCCAGCGAGTCAGCACAGACCTGGGGTTTCAGCGCCGAGAGGAGCTGGCCTCGCGGTGTCCGCCACCGCATAACTTCCCACAAGCGCTCCCGCAGCGTCTCCTGCATCCTCTGCCAGTTCAACAAGCTGGTGGGTTTTGCCGGTATCTCGCCCGGCCGCAACATTGAAATCAATCCCACGCTGACCGCCGTCCGCACCGACGCCATGGATATGGACACCTTCCCCGAAGGTTCGCTCGAGAAACTCAACCAGAAAGTCGACCCCGGACTGACCCTGAAGTGGGGCGTTACGCCAAACCTCATCCTCAATGCCACGGCCAACCCCGATTTCAGCCAGGTGGAGGCCGACGTGGCCCAGCTCGAAATCAACCGCCGCTTTGCCCTCTATTACCCGGAGAAACGGCCGTTTTTCCTGGAAGGCGCGGATTTCTTCCTGACGCCCATCAATGCCGTTTTTACCCGGACGGTGGCTGACCCGGCCTGGGGGGTCAAGATGACCGGAAAGATGGGCCGGACCGCGCTGGGCTTCTTCTCGGCCCAGGACGAGATAAACAACCTGCTTCTTCCCGGAAGCCAGGGTTCGATGAGCCTGTCCCTCGATGACCGGGTCTATGGCGGAGTGTTCCGCCTGCGCCAGGATATCGGGAAGGGCTCAACCATCGGCCTGCTCTACACCGGCCGGGCCGGCAGCGAATACCACAACCACGTGGTCGGGGCCGACAGCTTCTTCCGTTTCAACCAGACCACCTTCATGACAGTTCAGTTCCTTCATTCAGAAACGAACTATCCCGGGGTCGTCTCCGACTGGTACGGGCAGCCTCTCGGGAACTTTGGCGGAAACGCCATCAACATCGGCCTGGTGCACCAGTCCCGTTACTGGATCGTCCAGGCCGTCCTGGAAGACCTGGGACGAAATTTCCGGGCCGATTACGGCTACCTGCCACGGGTTGACACCAGGAGCGCCGGGGCCGTGGTCATGCGCCAGATCTGGGGGTCGCCAAAAAGCTGGTTCAACGTCATCCGGATTGGAGCCATGGGCCAGGTCTTCTATGACCACGACGGCAATGCCCTGGACAAGGGATTGACCCTGAGGACAATGTACCAGGGGCCGCTGCAGACCTCGGCAGTTTTAAGCGGAAACCTCGGCCAGACCCTTTACATCGACCAGCGGATCAACTACGCCCTGTTTGACGGCGAATTCGGGATCAAGCCCTTCAGCGGCAGCGAGTTCACCCTTCAGGCGGCCGCCGGTCGCTGGATTGACTTCGATAACGTCAGGCCGGCCGACATCGTATCGCTCGAGCCTGGCTTTTCGCTCAACCTGACCCGCCACCTCAACCTTACCACCTCTTACAACTACGAGAAGCTCAAGGCCGAAGGGCTGGAGATTTACACGGCCAACCTGCTCCAGGGCAAGATAATTTATAACTTAAACGTCCGGGCCTTCCTCCGGGCGATAATCCAGTATCGCGATATAAGCCGCAACCCGGCTGCCTACGGCTTCCCGGTGGATCCGGTGACCCGCGGCCTGTTCACCCAGTTCCTGTTCTCATACAAGCTGAACCCGAGGACGGTGCTTTTCCTGGGCTACACCGATAACTCGCTCGGGCTGGAAAATATCAGCCTGACCAGGATGACTCGCACCTTTTTCCTGAAGATAGGTTATGCCTGGCAGCTGTAAGCTGCGGGACATGCTAAATGTTTCCTGATTTTTAACGGGCCAACAATAAATCGCTGAAAAATTAATATGTAATATGAGAGAGTCCCAACTATGAAGGGCAGGATTCAGCCCTGTTTATCGATAAGCTGTCCTGATTAATATACTTTCTCTGCTTGAAGCCGTCGCGACTGATTAAAGGGCGACGGGGTTTTTGAAAATCAAGCTGCTCAAATAAAGAAAACAGGGACCCTGCGGTTTGCTTTTATTATCTCGCCAGGTTGCCCAGGGGTACGAACTCATAGCCCATGTTCTTGATACTCTGAACCAGCTCCCTGAGGACCCGGGTATCCTGGTACCAGTGGAAAAAGAAGCTGGCCCAACCGTCCCTGACCGCCTGGTTGAGCCGGGCCTGGTAGAGTATGGCCGGCACGGTCGAGGGCGGCTCGCCCATGTAGGCGGACGAAGCGTAGCAATAGAGGTTCTCCGGCGCTATTCTCTGCCCGTAATAATCATTTTCGACCAGGTAGGGAAAAAACTGGTTGCTGAAGCGCAAGGTTCCCCCATCAGCCACAAAATATATCCCCCGGTGAACCATGAGCTTAAAATAGCGGCCGAAATAACGGTTATCCAGCTCGGAGGCCAGGTAGTGCGGAGTTTCCCAGGCCACCGGGCTCAAGCCTGCGGCCTTTAGCTCCAGTAACGCTTTCCCCACCCTCTCGCCCACCCACTCCTGCGAATCCTCGGGCACCGGGCCTTCCAGGACCTGGCGGCCCGCGGCGTCGAGCCTGACCCGGAAGAACTCGTAATCCTCGGCACTGACCCCGGATTTCGGGTTGGGCTGGTCGCGCCACTGGTGAGTGTAACCGTGAAGAACGATTTCCCCGCCCCTTTCGACCATGTATTTCAGGGCCGAAACCAGCTTCTTGTTCTTGCTCAACGGAATCGTCTGGGGTTGCCTGTAGTTATAGATCCCCCTGGGGTCTTGAAAAACCGGGATGACGGCCACGGAAAAAGGAATGCCCTCGGCCTGCAACAGGTCGGCTATTTCCACCAGCTTTTCCGGTGAAGCCAGCCCGTGCACGTCCTCGATCCGGACCAGGGCTCGCAGCTTTCTCTCGTGGTCAATCTCCAGGACATCGTGAAGGAGGTCGGCGAATACCAGGTAGCGGTCGGACATGGTCACGTAGGCAAAGGGAACATCGGCCACGTACCAGAAATTGCGTCCCCGGACGATGTAAGGCGTTTCAGAAGTGGGTTCGGGACAGAGGCAGGTAGCCAGCTCCCTGGCCAGGTTGCTATCGGTCAGGGTAACCAGGCCCAGGCCGGGATTGACGCTGCGCCTGGTAAAGGCATATCCCCTGTAAAGAACCAGGCTGAAGGCCGAACTGGAATTGCCTCCGAATCGGAAGCCAAACCTATTCTCGAATTTTCCAGCCGGCTTTTTGTCTTCGCCCCAGGCAATCTGCCAGAGGTTATGGCCGAGCCAGCAGACTGTTTTATCTGTTTTAAGCGCATCTTTCTTAAAAGGTTCGGGCAATTTATTCTCGTAGACGGCACCGATATAAAAAATGGCATCGAACCTTTCCATCTCACTTTCAAGATAGGTTTCGACCGGTTTGGACTCGACAGCCACCTGGAAATGACCGAGCAGGTTCTGCAGGCAGATGCCGTAGAGCTTTCCCCGCCACCCCGAGTCGCCGGAGGAATCATAAAGAATTAAAACTTTCTTTAGAGGGGCGGAAGTCGGGGATGGCGAAGAGCCAAAAGCGAAGGACCCGGCCAGAAGCAAGCCAAGGCTCAAAGCAAGCAGAATAATTGACGCGAGAACAATAGAACGCCTCTCAGCCAACTCAGCCCTCCAACCCATAGTTTCGAATTAGATTCGCCTCTGACATTTATGCCTTAAGACTTTCTATCAAAAGATTACCGAACATTATAATAATTCTTGCCCTGGA
Organism: Candidatus Aminicenantota bacterium; assembly: GCA_013178315.1. GTDB lineage: Bacteria > Acidobacteriota > Aminicenantia > Aminicenantales > Saccharicenantaceae > Saccharicenans. The sequence goes on along the minus strand of JABLWX010000013.1, from coordinate 6,033 downwards.
ATGAAATAGAATGAATGAAGCCGATCCAATCCCATGGTTTTCAGTCGCTTCCGGGATTGACATGACCGGCTGTCTGCATATTTAATATCAAGTAAGCAGGTTGGGCGACTTAAAACGACGAGCCCGCCAGATTAAGGAGCAGAAGAGATGACCGAGGATGTAAAAAAAATGGAAGGCAAATTGTGGAGGAAAATTCTGGTCGTGGCCGGGGTGACCGCGGCCCTGTTGCTTCTGGCCTTTGTGCTCAAGAGGCTTATCGGCAGCCCGGAATGGACGGCCATGGATTTTGCCGTGATGGCCGTGATGTTCTTCGGCACCGGCCTGGCCTACGTGTTGATAACCCACAAGAGGAAGGAAGCTCTTTATCGCCTGGCCGTGGCCCTGGCTTCGGCCACGGGCCTTCTCCTTTTCTGGACCAACCTGGCTGTGGGTATTATCGGCAGCGAGGACGAGCCGGCCAACCTGATGTACTTCGGAGTGCTGGCCGTGGCTTTTGTCGGGTCCGTCGTCAGCCGGTTTCAGCCGCGAGGCCTGGCCCGGGCCATGTGGGTAACAGCCGGAGCCCAGGTCCTGACCATTGTCATCGCCCTGCTGGCCGGATGGCAGCACCTGGCCGAAAGCTCACTCACCGAAATAATTGGTATAAACTGCTTTTTTGCCATGCTCTGGGCTATCTCAGGCCTGCTCTTCCGCTGGGTAAAACAAGAAAACACCCCGCCTATGCCCTGATTTATGAGGCCCTCGGGCTGAAAAGATGGCCGGGTATCGGGTTGGCTACCCGGAAACAACAAGATACAAGCGCTCAGTTGTACCAGTCAAGAATCTTACAGGCCGGCAAATTCGTCCAGGAGCTTCCGGAAGGCCACCGGGTCCACTTTGTATTTTGACTTCCCGATGAGTTCTTTGAGCTTCACCACCGGAGTGGCCTTCTCGTTCAAAAATTCTTCGGATTGGACCTCAACGGTCTTAAGCTCTGGAGAACCCGCCGGCTGCACCAGCAGCTTAACCTTTTCTTCCTTCCGCACCAGCCGGGCCAGGGCCTGCTCTGGCTCTTCCTGCTCGCGGAAAAACCTTAAATCCTGGCCGTTGACGGCAATTATGCGGTCGCCCTTCTTGAGGCCCGCCCGGCCGGCCGGAGTTCCTGCCTGCACGGAAATTACCTGGGGATAGATTTCACCCTTGGCAATGCCCGCCCCGATTCCCCTGCGCTTGAAGAGGGCAAGCGATTGATCGGCCAGCTCCGCCGCTTTATCAAACTTGCCCAGGGCAGCGCTGGCGAAGGCCTGCCAGGCGTAATTATAGGGGTCGGAGGCCGCAACTCTTACCAGGGCTTCGGCTCCCTTTTCGGCCCGGTCATATTCTTCCAGGCACAGCAGCGCATAGACTATGGCCTGCTCGTAGGGCACCCGGAACAGCCGGCAGTCGGAGGCCGGCTGCTGCTGTTCCTGCCTGAAAAACCTGTCCCAGAGCTCGCGGCTTTCCCGGCATTCCTTCTCGGCCAGGACTGCCGCCTGGCCCAGAGCCTTTATCGCCTCAACGTAATTCCGCTTCCCGAGCTGGGCCCGGCCTAAAATCGCATAGCTTTCGTACTGGCCACGTTCGGCTTCGAGTTTCAGGCTGGCTTCGGCCTCCTCGATGGCCTTATCATAAGCCTTCTCATAAAGATAGGTCCTGGCCAGCAGCAGGTGCAGGTTAAAATTCATCGGGCTGCGCTTTAGCTGGCCCAGGAGATACTGTCGGGCGCGGGCTGGTTGGCCGCTCTCAAGATACATTTCAACCAGGCGGCGATAGTCTTCCTGGCCCGGTAAACTCAGGGCCTTGAGGTAAGCTTTCTCCGCCTTTTCATAATCAAACCGCCGGGCGTACTTATCGCCGAGGTCCATCAGGGCCACCGCGTTTTTATTCCTGTAATGCGTTTCCAGGACTTCATCGAAGGGAATGGAGCAACTATCCACTGCTGGAACCGTATCCCCGGCTCCCTCCAGGTAACAGAAAAACTCGTGGGAGGCAGAGCCAAAGCCATTCAGCACGGCTAAAGTCCGCTGTGGCATTTTAATCCCCTGCCGCTCGGCGCTCAGCTTCAAGGTGGCATAGAGCGGATAATCGGGGTTGATGACCGGGGAGATTTTCCCACGGAAAAACTTGAACTGCACTTCTTCCGGGTTGGCCTGGGGGTCGTTCAGGGCCTGGGGTTCATAGCAGATGTAGGCAAAGAGGTCATTCTTTTCGATATGGCCATCTTCCACTACCCTTTCCACCTTGGCATATCTGTATTGTTTGCCGCCGACTGACAGCTTGATGTTCTCCAGTTCGCATTTTCCGTTGATGGTGAACTCGACCGAATTTTCCTTAACCAAGCTGTACTGCACCTGGTCATTAACTATGCCTGTTTTGACTTCGAAGCCGCGGTATTTCTGGACGGGGCCGGCCTGCGAGGTGGCCTGAGCCCGGGCGGCCGGGCCCGCCTTCAGGGGCATAGAAAGGGAAACCGCCCCGGAGAATATAAAAAACAGCACCATGAAAAAGGCCAGAGATAAAATAAAAGCGCCCTTCAAACTGGTTTTCATCTTGCCTCCTCGGGTTGCTTAAGATCCTGGTATGGTTGGGCCAACTAAATGCCTCCATTTCCAATACCGGTATTCTTACACAGAAAGAGCGGTACAGACAATACACCATTTTTAAGAACAATTCGCCTTTGATTATATATTGAAGCTGCCGCATAGAGGCTTTCATAACGGTGATTCTGTCGCCAGGTTTCAGGTCATACTCCTGGATGGTCTGGCCGACGGCGTTCCGGGAGCAAGATGCCGGGACCAAGCAGGCTTTAAGCTTTCAAACCAGGGGCAAGAGAGATGTGGTCTGCCTGGTTTTCATTTAACGCCTTTTTTGAATACAGAAGCCGGGGAAAAATGGGAAACGAGTATCGTGTTCGCTGTTTTTTTGAAGGCGGGGACACGAGATTGTGTCCCCCATTTCATTTTTATTCTTTGGGTACGGGAATCGATAATAAATCGGGAAACGAGTATCGTGTCCCCTTTTTATTCTTTTATGCGGAATTCCTGGACAGAGGCACCGCGCAGCCGGTCCACGAGGAAGAGGCGGTCGCCGTAGATGAAAATCCCGTCCACGAATTGTTTGAGCGGGATTTCACCCAGGAGCACTCCCTCCGAATCGAACACCTCCAGCTTGTAGGCGTCGGTCTCCCTGAGCTCGGTGTCACCCTGGGGCTTGAACCCGACCTGCCGGCCGCTCGGCGACTGGCTGATGGTTACCCCGATTCCAACCTGCTCTTCTTTCTTTAGCTGCCGCGCCAGAGTTACCACCCAGACCCGCCCCTTGCCGTCAACGGCGATGGCCTCGGACGAGCGGTTTATCCTGGGCGAGCGGATGCTGACGCCTCCTTCGCGGCGGTCGATACTCCCCCGGTCAATTACTTCCAGGCTGTAAGGCAGCTCGCGGTCAGCCCGCCAGACGAGCTTTCCGTCGGGCGAATATTTTTCGATGCGGTTCTGGTAAGGAAAAGCCAGGTAGACGTTGTCTTTTTCATCAATGGTGAGCACGAACTGGTTGATGGTATTGGTGAGAAGCTCTTCTTTCATGTCGAGCATATCGCCGAACTCGCTGAGGAGCTTGCCTTCGGCATCAAGCACTTTGACCAGTTTCGGCAGGCCGGCCGGCTTCTTTTCGTCCGGGGTAAGGAAACGGAAGGAAATCGTGGCCTGGCCCATGAGCAGCTTTCCATCGCTCCTGACAAAGACATTCCCGATTCGACCTTCGCTGAATTTTATGGTCCTGAGGTCCGAGCCGTCCGGTTTAAGGACCTGGACACGTTCGTTAAACGGGTCAGTCACGTAAAGATTGCCGGTCTTGTCGAGGTCGAGCCAGGCCGGGTAGTTGAACTCGCCCGGCCCCTGTCCAAAACGACCGATGGTGGCCAGGTACTTGCCGTCCCGCGCAAACTTCTGGATGCGGTTATTTCCGGTATCAAGGACGTAGATATTCCCGGCTGAATCAAGGGCCACTGCCGCCGGCATGTAAAAGGCGGTGTTGGGGTCGGTCGAGTCTATGTCGCCGAGCTTTCGGACTGGCTCGAGAGTGATGGCCGGCTTCTTGCCCCAGGCGCCCTTTCCCTTGTTGTGGACCAGGCGCACACCGTCCACCACCTCCACCTTCTGGGCCCGAAGCTCCCTCGCCGCGCTCAGCAACCCGGCCGCCACGATCATTAAAAAAATTATGGCTCCGCCAATCTTGTTTAGCTTTGTTCCCTTCATTTGCCACTCCTCTTCGATCTTGGTCTACCTTAATAAACACTCTTTTTGCCTAAAATGTTACCAGAAACTGGAGACACAATACACATTCCCCATTTTTTGACTGAAGAAAGGGAGACATACTTTCGTTTGCCCCCTTTTTATACGTGTCCCACTTTTTCGGGGACACGAGAGTGTGTCTCCCTTTCTTAAAAGTTGAGGACAAAGGAGGTAGTGAAGAAGGTGTCCACCTTGCCCCGGGGAATCAGCACTTCCGTCCCGGTCTCGGTCCCATCCGGCGCAAACAGCGGAACGCTCAGGTCCGGCGGCCGATTGTTCCTCAGGATTCTCACCCCCGTCTTCAGTGATAGCTTTTTGCTGAGCGGGGCGGCCACGTTGAAATTCCACTCGTACCGCCAGTCTCCGAGGTGAGCCAGGTTGTCGTCGAAAATAAAGGCCGTGGCAAAGGAGGCGTTATCAAATAGCTTCTGCTCCCAGCTCAGGGTGTACCTGAACCCGAGAAAGGTATTAACCGGCTGCTGGCTGTACTTCCTGATGGTGAAGCTCAACCCGGCCTGGGTCCGCATCTTGGTCCGGGCCGAATCGGCCATCACCAACCCGGCTCCGGCCGTCCACAGCGCCCGGCTGAGAACACCAGAAAACTTGTTCCGGTCCCAGACGAAAGCCAGGTTGGTGGTCAGGCGCCCGCTCACCCGGTGGTCATACTGCCCGGAGAGCAGGTAATTTTCAGCCGAGAGGCGGCGTGTTCTTTCCTCCTCCACGGTGAAATTTTCCTCCGTGCCCACCGCCCGCCTGGTTATGGTCGTGGAATGGCTGCGGAGCAGGAAAGTCTTCATGGTATAGGTATCTTTTTCGTTGGGTGAACGGGTCAGGTTGGCCCCGAAGCTGAACGACGATGAGAGCGTATTTCCGCCGGTGACCACGTAGCTCAATTCCAGGGTTTTCTTCCAGGGGTCAAGCCAGTCGATGAAGTTCTTTTTCTTGTCTGCTGAAGGTGAGTATTGTTCTGTATCTTCCTGTATTCCTGGAGACATGTCTAGGAGCTTTTGCGCAGTGGATTCTCCTTTTTTCAGCTCTATTAATTCCACCTGAATTTCCTGCTCGTCTATGATTTGAACGGTATCCACCGGGGCGTCGCCGGCAACCATCTCCAAGTTTGATTCTTCCATATAAAGGGGCCAGGCCTGAGCCTGCATATACTGGATAAATGGCCTAGACAGCTGGGCCGGCATTAAATTTTCTGAAACCATTGGGTCTGCTGTATCCAATAGTTCAGGGGCCAGTTTTATTTCGATCTCGGCCCGGGGCACGGGTGTATTTTTTGCTTCTTCGTGCCATTTCGATAGGCCAAAGGCCGAAAGCTGGACGACACCCGCCAGCCCGACGGCAAGAGCTAAGAAGATTCCCATTTCTTTTCTTCTAATCAGCATGACGCGCCTCATCGCTTTTAGACTTACTTTCTTTTTCGATATGATGGCCCTGCAGCTAACCACTCAAAGTTTCCCTAACATGCTTTGCCAGTAAGTGGACTTGCTCATAAACTTCTCTTTTTCAGTAGCAGGGCTTTTTTGATTGATTTATCAATTCAGAGAACTTTTTATCTTAAATAAACGCTCAATTTTCCGCGAAGTTTCAGAATAGACGAAAAATTAAGGATGTCAAGATAAACGGGGGACGCAATACTCATTACACCTATCTTTCTGGCAAGTGCCCAAATCCTGATATCCTAAAAAATTATTTATCTTGGGCCCTATTTCTCTGGTAA
>JABLWX010000129.1 GCA_013178315.1 Candidatus Aminicenantota bacterium | reverse complement strand
GTAGCCCGAAAAATGGGTCTTCCTCTCCTCGCTGTGCTTTCCCTTCTCCGCCCCTACCCTGGCCTCAGCCTCCACCCGCATCAGCTCCTCTGCCAGCCACTCCAGCATCGCCTTCAGTGGATCCTCCTCCACCAAAAATCCTGTTAGCAATTTTCCCAGTAATCCCTTATAATCTCTTTGAGCCATCGTAAGTAAATACCTCCTTTCTTAAGGTTGAAATTTTGAAAAGGAGATATTACGATGGCTCGTCCTCCTAGTTCAATTTGCGAACTATTTTGTACACTAGCTTGGTTGGCCTCTCTTAAACTCCACAATGATGGCTTCTCTATCTGACGCCTTTCCATTACAAATTACCATGTCAAACAAGGCGCGGCGGTTTGTATTTCCTGTTAACTTATGTGGCACCGAGGTGGGGATTTCTATACCATAGTGCAGTCGTTTTTCCTCCAGTGTTTTTGCCATTACATTACGAACTTCGGCCTCCCCCAGCCTATCTTTATTAACTTACTCTTTTTTTTCATCCTTAATATTTATCTCTGCCTGGGAAAGCGCTTGTTTAATTTTGTCTTCGTAATCAGAAACAGTAATCTCTCCATCTTCTGCTGTTATGTTAATTTCAACCTGACAACTGGTAAACTTACTGCTTATAAAACTCATTAAACGGGCAATGTCTGACATGCGACCTCGTGGAATTTCTAATCTCAAGTGAATTTTCTTATAAGTTGGTACCTTTGGTGCATAAGCCGGTTGCTTTCCTGGTTCCTTGGCTTCGCCTTCTCTGACTTCAGGCTTTCTGCCACCTGAACCTGGGCCTTCGGGTTCTGTTGGTACAGGTCGGCATATCTCAGCTCTTAAAACGATCTCCTCTTCGGAAAGCTCTGGCCAGGCCATCTGCTTGAAGAACTTACATACAGGTTTTCCATCCTCTATAAAACCCAAACCAAATATCCCCTTTTCCACTCCATCTTTCACCCCCTCCTTAAATCCATCAATCGAAGTTAATCGCATCTCTCCTGGAGTTTTCCATAAAGATTCAAGCAAGCTTTTGGTCGGGACAAATTCTCTATCTTTAAGATATTTTTCTTTAATCACCATCGAGGACAGCTTTTCAAGGATTTCTCCCTCGCTCTTCAGCCTGTTATAGATTTCTTTATCGACAAATGTTTCTCCAAAGGTAGCATAGCCAAGGTCAAATTTCTTAAATTTATTTTTCTCAGGAAGGTAAACGGTTCTATAATATTTTCTGAGTTCTTCATAGAATCTTTGTTCTTGATTCTTAATTTTGTTCTTTATTTCTTTTTTCTGGCTCTCGGTTAAATTAAGCTTCTCGTCTTTCTCAATTAATCTAAGCGCTAACAGCCTTCTTATAAAATCATAGAAAGCTGGTTTCTGGCTTAAATCTGGTGCCGAAAATATTAGAGTATTTCTGTAAATTCTTGGAGTTTCTCCGTGCTTTTCTATAAGTTCCCATTCCGGCTCCTGGTCTTTTAAAATCGCCAGTTTTATTTCAGGATTATCAGGAATATCTCTGTGATTTTCAGGCCAGATATAAACAGCAAATCCACCTTTTCTTGAGATGAATTTCTCTAAATAGCTTTTTTCTTCCTCAATAATCTCTTCATTAGTAATATTTTCTTCCTTACTGAGCATGATTCGGTTCAGGTTAGGACGGTTGCTAAAATAAAGCCCTTCATCTGCAAGATAGAAAAGTTTTTCCCTGAGCCCGTTAATCACTGAATCTATAACAGCGCTGGAAAATTCAGGCTGACAGGCTGATAATTTCAGCTCTCTTATGCCGGCGCCCTTTTCTCCTCTTCCTGAAAAAGAATGCATAAATATCGTTCTGGCCACTACAGTGCCCAGCTTATAAGCCCGGTAGGCATTTCCTATGTTATCATCCACAATTCTGGCACCGGCATCTGGTGAGGTTATATCCTGGGCAATAATGCTATCCCACTCCTGCCCGATATGTTTTATAAGTTCCCACCTGATCTCATTTCTCCCGAGGTCAAAATCCCCGAGCCTAATGTAAGGGATCTTTTTGTCCTTCAGGTCATAAACAACCAGCGAAAGAAGCCGCAATACTCCCCTTGTCCTCTGAAAAGTTGGAAAGGAACCCCATTTCTTGTAAAGAACATCCACCACCTCTGGCTTAAAAGGAAAACTGATCATGAACCGCTCGCGGTATCTCTGGACTTCATCTCCAGATAGCAGCCCCTCTCTTCTGGCATATTCTACAAATTCATTTACCACTTTCTTAACAGCTGCTTCGTCTACATTCTGAAAAAGTCTTTTTCTTATTACCTGTTCGATTTCATCTTCCTCAACGGGAGTATAAATTTTTTCGGTTCTGCCAGTTATTTTTTGAAGCATAGTATAGAGTTTCTCAGCACTTTTATCATAATGCTCCATAAGACTGGAGGGTAGCGTGATGACCAGAAGTGCCTTTTCCAGTGAGGAAACAGTCCCGGAAAGCTCCTGCATAAAGGCCAGAGTCTGGGCAGCCAGATTGGAATCGCCTACTTTTATGCCCGCTGCCTTAGTGGCATACTCAAGTATTTCATCCATTAAAATAAGGGCTGGTTGGGCTTTCCCGAGAATATCCATTAATTTCTCTTTTCCCGGTGAGATTTCGTCTTTTGTTATTTCGATCTTTTTTGTCAGCTGTTGCTCCATCGCCTCCCAAGGCCTGGCTTCTTTCGGGTTCAAGGCTGTCCCATCAAAAACACAAACCTTTGCCCCCCACAATTTTGCCTGATGATAAAGGGCTATCAAGGCATGGGTTTTACCCCCTCCAAATGGAGTCTGGAGTTGAATTACCGGGTCGCCACCTTTTCCTTCAAGCCTCTGTTTGGCCACATCAAGAATGTTTTTCAATCCTTTTGTGGTATATGTCTTTGAAAAAAACAGATCTCTATCCAGATAATCTGCGGGGGCTTTACCCGAAATAACCTGCCAGATGTCGGCCGCAAATATATCCATAGTAAGCTTGCCCTGCAGAATATCGCTATGAGGAATTGCTATATGACTGAAAGCTTTCATTAAAATAACCTCCCCTGTTTTGATTTGTCTTCGTATTCTTTAAGATCTTCCTTAATCTTTTCTTTCCCGCTTAAAAAACCATCGAGTAGTTTTTTTTCCTTACTGTCAGGAGGAAGAGTTTCAGAAACAGCTTGAGCTACCCTGTAAAATACTTCGTTCTGGCCATAACCCGTCTCTGAAAGCACCTTCCGGATTTTTTCTTTTTTGCCATCTTTCCAGAGCAGAAGCACACGATGCAAGACATCGACCATTTCTTCTGATTCTTCTAACTGTTCTATTTTTCTATCCTGTGGTCCCAGGACAGAAATAAATTCTTTATCTTTTTTAATAAAACCTTTATTCCATTCCTGGCTTATATCCAGGCCGCTGCTCTGACCAAGCTTTCTGGCATCATCAAAATGAACCCTGGCTTCTCCGTAGGTCCAGCGCCAGAGGATATAAAACCTGGTTAAAGGACTCAGCTGGCCGGCAATTCCATTATGAAGGATCTTTTTTACAGTATAGTCGGTAACAATTTCACGGACATATTCGAGAAGCTTATCAGCCCCGATTACGTTTCCTTCATAGTCTAAAACTTTTCTGTATTTGCCAAATATTTCAATTGAAGATCCAATGGCCGCCACAAAATAGTCCGCCCCGCCTATCCCTTCTTCCCAGAGCCTGTCAAGTTTATTGTGAATATGATTCTTTATTTCTGCTTTAACATCGTTTAACCAGCCTGTTTCAATTCTATCCATTTTCCGGCAGACAAAATAAATGGAGGAAGCCAGGGCGGCTGATTCTTTTGCCCTCAATCTGGCTTTCATTTCTGTATCTATTGGCCAGGAGGCGGTAGGCACAAGTCCAGAGTCTAAAAGTGAATTAATAAGGGTTTCCCAGCCTGAGGTGGACTTATGGGTATAAACAATTGTGACAATGCCATTAGGCTTGAGGACCCTGTAAATCTCCTGAAATGATTTTTTTAGCATTCTCTCGAAAAAGATTCTGTCTTTATATTTATATCTTTCAGGATCCCAACTCTTCATTTCTACAATTTCATCATTTTTGGGTGTAAGAGGTGTTGCAAATAATTCTGGATACAAATCGCCGATCGACCTCTTTAGCCACACATAAAAAAAATCTGAAAGATCCGCATATGGAACATTATTATAATACGGGGGATCAGCAAAAACGGCATCAAAGTAGTTGTCGGGATAAGGAAGAGAGGTGGAAGAGGATTGGGTAACAGAGATAGAAATATATTGAAAACAACAACAATGTTTAATATTATTTAGTATTTCGTCTAATATAGTTCGCCAACCACTTGAGTGCTCCCCAGGATTTATTTCGATATAATCCCAAAGCATTGGCAAGGCCTGCCTCCCATAGGTAAAACCAACCGCTTCTGTTTGTGGAATTAATCGACATAAAAGAGAATCTTTATCTGCTAATCTGTTGACTCCCAACGCCAAATAGCTCGCCACTGCCTTCGCATACTCTTTATCGTAGCCTTCGGCAAGCATATTTTTATGCGCTTGGCGAACCTTCTCCACAAAAGTAATCAAGGACAGCTTCTGGCGGGAATTGAAGAGGTCACCCCATTTGACCATACCATATAAAGGGACATTAAAAGTGCCACTCATGAATGGAATATTTTCATCAGGTACAGGGTCTATGCCCCATTCATCCATCAATTCTTTGCGCTTCTTTTCCAGATAGACCTCTGCTTCTTTAAAGATTTTTAAATCATTATCGGTTGCCAGCCTGTAGGTTTTTCCGCTTTTTCCCGGATGATGAAGCACAATGGCTACCAATCTTTCTTCAGCTTTACCATTCTGGAAGAGTTTCCTGGTGGTATCATCGTCAATCGTTGAGCCGCAAACCGGGCAGACAGCCACCGCTCTGGACACAGTGCCTTTATCTGGATCGAAATCCTTTGGCCAATTTTCATAGCCGGTCCCGACTATTTTAAATTTAACGGACTTATCCACCACGTATGGGAATAGGGCCACTTCTTTATTATTTTTCTTAGCCAGCCAGAACTGTCTCATTAATGGAATTTCGGCTCCACAGATAGGATTCTGGCAGGGTATGGTTCTCGCCCAGATGTAGCCTACCGGAATTGCCCCATCCTCATCTGGCGGATAAAATCTACCGATCTCTTTCTTGGCTTCCTCAAGGACCCAGCTTCCCCATCTTTCCACATCATCAAGAAGAGTGTTGCCGCTTTTTGGTTTTCCCAGCTTTAAATCGCTGGGTAAATTATCAGCCCTCCCGTATTTCTGGGGATATTCCAAGGTGCATTTCAATATGAGAACAGCCACAGGATTGTAGTCAACGGCATGAGTTTCACAGCCGAGGCGCAAGGCTTCAAGCGGAATAGAACCGCCCCCGGCAAAACAATCGAGGACCCTGGGCCGAATACCATTACTGGCTTCAAGAATTTCTTTTCTGGCCTTTTCAAGCAGGTTTTCATTTAAGGAATTTTCCCATTTCGAAAGCTCAATAATAAATTGT
>JABLWX010000128.1 GCA_013178315.1 Candidatus Aminicenantota bacterium | reverse complement strand
CCTCCGTTTTGTTTCTCTTCCATTCTGCTGAAGGGACAACAATCCTTACCACTTCCTCTTTTTTTAATACAGTTAATTTTTCAAACGGATTTTGAATAAGGCTCAAAGTGGGCCGGGAAGAGGCGTTTGAAATTATATACAACCAGTACTGGTCCTTAAACCTGCTGGCTTTAAACCATTCATTGGGAGTCAGGGCTACTTCGCCCTCGTTGACCCGGGCTTTTACCTCAATATATCTGACCTCATCCTTTCCTCGAGAACGAATATCAAATCCCAGGTTCTCTTTTGAAACATCTTCAGGCTCTCGGCCCTTAATTCTTTCATACTCCATGGCAATTTTCATCCCGATAGCTTCAATGTCTCTATCCTCAACCATCTCTCCTGAGCCAGCTACAACCCTGATAACCGTAAGCAGCTCGGGCATGGTGATAGAGAGAGTTTGTTCCTTATTTATTTCTTCTTCAAGTTCTTTTCTGGCTATCTCATATCTTCTTTTTTGCGCTTTCTTGTTTTCGATTGGCAACTCTACCCTTTCACCTTGAAGTTGCCTGTCTATCAAACTTACTATTTCCAGGTCTAATTCTGATATCAGGTTATCAAGAGATTTCAATCCATATTTTCTCTTTATCTCTGCCTGGCGATGACGTTCTGAGGCGAGTTCCTGTTTGAACTTTTCAATAGCTTTTATAGCTTCTGGAAGCAGGCGGCTTTCTTCATTTACTTTTGTATCCTTTATATAACCGTTATAAGGTGATAGGTCCCAGATTACAGCCGGGTTAATCTCACAGATATTCTGGCCATCATCATAAAGGGCGAGGATTCTTCTGCCGGCAACTTCATTTTTGCCATCTCTTATCTCGGCAATATAAAACCAGATAAAACCATCATATTTTCCAGAAGGATCCTGGAAGGTAGAACCCCTCAGGCTATTTTCCTGGAAATTGATGAGCACCCATTTTATAAGAGCCTCAAGCAGTGGATGGCCAAAAGAAATAAATTCAGCATCGGGGTTTTTAAAAGCCAGGTCCTTATCAAAGGTCACCCTGGGGTAACGAGACATAAGCTGACCAAAAGAATTCTTAAAATCGACCTTCTCCGCTATCCTTTTAATCTCAGAAGGTATGGACTCTATCGCCAGAAAGCCATCTTTCAACTCTCGATACTTCCCGCCAACCCGGGCAAAAGTTTTCTTGAAGAAATTTTCCACATATTCCGGAATTAATCTGTTTTCGCGAGCTTTTTCCGCCCATTCCTTTATCTTGGGATAATTTATAAAATGGGTTGCCAGCGTCTCCCCCATCATCTCTTTTATCCGGGCTATGTATTCTTCATCACATTTAATGTCGAGTTCGGCCAGGATTTCATCCATGGTTTTGGCATTGGTGGCAGCATCTACTATGAGCTGATACAGATCCTTGCCGTAAAATAGCTCACCTATCACATCAAACACTCGGTCGCTTCCGTATGCCTTCCTTATCTCATCCAGTTTGTCAAGCAGTTTAGCCAGCACCTTTCCTTCTCTTGTATCTTCTGAAACAAGATTAAAAATATAAACATCTTTTTTCTGGCCATAACGATGAATGCGTCCCATACGTTGCTCGAGCCGGTTAGGGTTCCAGGGGAGGTCATAATTGATCATCAGGTGACAGAACTGGAGGTTGATACCTTCGCCCGCAGCTTCGGTGGCCACCATAATATCTGTTTCATCTCTGAATATTTTTTCAGCCTTGATTCGTTCATCCAATCCCATGCCACCGTGAATGTAATTTACCCTGTATCCCCAGCTCTTTATTTTGTTAGTTAAATAATCAAGAGTATCTCTTGATTCAGTAAAAATAAGAATTTTTGGATTTCCCTGCATTTCCTGAATTTTCTTAAACCCATCGGTGATGGCTTTTTTAAGTTCTTTAAGCTTGACTTCGTTTTCGTTCTTTATGATTTCTGCGGCCTTATCAATCAGAATATCAATCTTTTCGATTTCGAGGCGAAGCTGGCCGGCGTCGGCAGCCAGACTGATGCCCTCCCATTCCTTCTCTTTTTGCCAGCGGCTCTCTTCTTCCGAATCTTCTACTTCTTCGATATCAATAGAAATATCTTTCGGCTTTTCCTCACCTTTTAAGATTTTCTCAAGTCTTTCCTTCCTTCTCCTGAGCGATTGAAGCAAGGCATAAGTACTTGAAGCCATACGACGCTGTAAAATCATCAGGGCAAAGGCAATATTTCTTTTTCTGGGATCACCTTTGGCCATATCGTACTGCTCAATTATGTAGCGGGAAACCTCATTATATAGTTCCTTTTCATCATCAGAAAGATGAAACTTAATGGTCATTGGAAATCTTCTGGTGAATAGCGGACGACCTTCAAAATCTTTAAGGTCTTCTTTCAGGCGACGGATAAAAAGCGGGTTGTCCTTATTGCGGATAGATTCACCAATTAAATCTGCGGAGGCAAAAAAGCCAGGATAAAGGAGGTCCAGGAAAAGCCTAAAGTTCTCCGGGTCACCTTTGTGGGGCGTGGCCGTTAGAAAAATCATATGATTAGAATTTTTTGATATTACCTCGCCTAATTTATATCGCTGGGTCTTAGCAGTTTTATCAGCATAGGCGTAGGCAGCCATTTTATGAGCCTCATCTACAATAACTAAATCCCAGCTAACGGCACTTAAGGCTGGCAGAATATCTACTTGCTTACCAAAATCTATAGAAGTAATTACCTGTTCGTTTTTCTCCCAGGGATTTTCGCCATAGAGACTCCGGTACACTCCCCTATCAAGAACAACAAAGTTTTCACTGAACTTCTCCTTCATTTCCCGAATCCATTGCTCTTTAAGATGGCCTGGTACAACGATCAATATTCTTCGAGCCAATTTTCTTATCTTAAGTTCCTTTATTATCAGGCCAGCCATTATGGTTTTACCGGCACCTGGATCATCAGCAATCAAGAATCTAATTCTCGGTTGACGCAATATATATTCATATACGCCTTCAATTTGAAAGGGCAGAGGGTCAATTCTTGAGACGCTCATTGCCAGGAGAGGATCAAACAGTGAGGCATAGTTAAAACGAGTAGCTTCTATAAGGAAAAATGTATCCTCTGGAGGTGCAGCCAGGTCAATTTCTTTCAGGGCAGGCTGAATAAGCTGAAAATCCGAAGGGGTGAAAAGTTGATTTATGCCCCTTTGTGAATTTTTGGTTATACCAACCAGCTGAATATAATCACCTAAGTGTTGTATTTGGCTTACTCTTACCGGTTCGTCCCAGAAGGGCCCTTTAACAATATCCCCGGGTTTAATTTCCACGTCTGACCTCCGATTTATACATGGCTTGAAAAACATTTATTATATTATATTTACACAAAAATAATTCATAAATGAGTGAGCCATAAAAAAGACTTTGGGCGGCCTTAACCCGATTGATTTTAATTATTTTGACTAATTTCGCTTCCATCCAAGGCTATAATACTAAGAGTTTTTTCTTCGCCCTGCAGCCTCTTGCATGTTGAATTTTAAGATATTTGGATAACTATAATCAATAAAAATTTTCTTTCAGGTTAAGAGATAGAGCAGATAAAGCCAATTGTGATAAGGCTCTTCATAGAAAGCGTGGTAAATAAGGAGGAGGAGGGCAGCCGGTATAAATGAGATCAGGACTTTCTTGATGCCGACTTCTACAACTTCATAGCAGTAGCTCAGCCTCCCGGCTCTTCCAAGACCACATACGTGCCTAAGGCCATTCCTCGGTAAAAACCTTCCCGCAGCGCTTACCCCTCCACCTCCTCTTCCTCCCGACTAAATAAATCCTGTGTTCCCCTATAACCTTGTGCCAGACCTTCCGCTCTTTTTGATATTGATGTAGATACCCGCACCTCTTGCCGCAGTGAGGACAGCTGCCTGTCATCCGCCTTAATTCCACCCTGATTAATACCTCCTTGCCCCTGTACTCCAGACCCCCCACCTTATACCCTTGTAAATTCAGGAATTTCAGCATAAAATCTCTGATGCTCATTATGGTAGGTTAACTCCTTTCCTAATTGATTGTTCATCAAGGAGTTCCTACCACATCCCTCTATTTTTTTCACCACACTTTTGGCTGAAGAGCATTCGGTCAATTGACAGGTTTCAGGAAGAGGCTTATATTATTGTTAGCTATTGCAATGAGTGAGCAGAATCGCGTCTCGATGGACGACTTTGAATATCAGGTTTACCTTGATGAACGAAAGGCACTCATCGATGCAGAACGTGAGGGCGCACGCCTATTCGATAAGGCAATACTGACCCTTACGGCAGGCGCTTTCGGACTTTCTCTTGCTTTCATCAAACAAATCGTCACTGTAATAAAATGTGGTACTCTTCTTTGGCTTATCATCGGATGGGCTGGATTTTCTCTTAGCCTTCTTTCAACTCTCACTTCTTTCTTGACCAGTCAATCTGCCTGCAGAAGGCAGCTAAAAATCTTGGAATCAGTATATAGAGATAAATCAGAGAGCCGGGAAGAAAAGAATAAGTCAGCTAATTGGACATATTGGCTTAACATTTCTTCGATAGCCTTTTTCATCTTAGGGATGATATTTCTGACCATTTTTGTAATCAAAAATTTATAAAAATTGGGATAGCGAATATGTCCAAGAATAACAAATCTGATATCAAAGAAGGTTATATTCCTCCCGGGGCTCCGAAGAAGCCGGAGCCTCCAGAGAAGAAAGGCTTTGTTCCTCCTCCTCCACCCAAGAGGCCGCCCGAAAAACCTAGCGGCGGTAAAAAATAGATCCCTTATTAGCGGGTCTTCCGGCCTTTTATTATGACATTATTAAAAAGTTGAGCCAGCAAATTTTTTAAATACTGACTGAACTTCTTTGGCTAGATGTAGGTATACTCTATAGCCCATTCTCCCTTGTTTTCATTTGTTCTATAAGGTGCAAGGAAATAAGCCTTAGGTATGACCTCGCTGAAGGGAATATATTCACCTCCCAAGCAGACAGGTAGAGTAATTGTCTGAATACTCATTTTCGCTGACATATTAAACAAATATTCATTATAAATAACAGCGAGTGAAGGTTCCCTATTTTAATTTTCCAAAAATTTGATAGCAAAATGGCAGAATGCAGGTAATTAAGGCAAAAAGTCAAATCAAATTTACTCAAGAGGTGAACCTTTTTCTTTTAAGAGCGAATTCTTATCATTATGGCTGCCAGCTTTGGCTGATGATTTTATCATTCTTCTTGATTGATCCTGAATGTGTTTTTCAAAACGAATTGAAGCTAAACCACGTTCTATTAAATGATTCAGCAGTTGATTCATGCTGATATCTTCTTTCTTCGCCAGCTCGGATAATTCTCTATGCAAATAGAATGGAATTCGCAAAAGAATGCGACCACTGTACTTTTCGTCTTTTAGATCAGGTTCTGGAATCGGAACACCCTCTTTTAGGTATCTTTCAAAGAGGTCTTTCTTTACAATTTCAAGGTGGGCCAGGGCTTCTTCGACTATTTCGCCGTAACCTCTAAATGCTTCCTTGCCCAGCTGGGGTATCCTGGCTTCATATCCGCCTCCGTCTTCTTCGGAAAGCGGCACAATTTCTATTTTGTATTTTAATTTCATATAATTAGCTAAATCTTTTTTCTTAGCTTTCTTCTTCACTTTTTCCCTCCATAAACTTGCATATTTCTATTTCCATATTTTATTTTTCATCATAACCAGCTCGGGAAGCTTTTCATTTCTTTTTCTAATATTTTAAAGCTGCTTTATTAATTTCTTAATACTCTTGAGTCTTTCCTATAATGATATTATATATGATATCATTTTATCAAGTTTTTAAAGGTAAATTACTCTACAGCCCTATCAAATTGATGGATTTTAAAAGAAAAGAACCTCCCAATTCTAACGGTTGATTTAATGAGCATAGTTATAAAGAATTGAATTTATCTGGAAAAGCAGAACTCAAATAGAGGCTAAATATTAAAATGGCTCCCGATAAAAAACAACAACGAACTTTTGATATTATTTTACCAAATCTAATTCACAAATCCAAGAAACAAAACCTGTCATAACGCACTGCTCGCCGAAGAGAAATTAGGTTATCCACAAGTAAGGGTACCTGTTGCCTCACGAGAAAATCTATATGAAAGCATAATCATTGCCTCAGGTAAGAATCTATACGAAAATTTGGGCAGTTTTTCTTAACTTTTTGCAGCCGCCACAGCCTTTCCTTGAGCCTGTCTATCTCTGCCTTTAACTTCACCACGTTGAGCTCCTGATAGGTTCTCCGCAGACGAGACTTCTGCTCCGAGCTGAGAGCCGGAGATTCCAATAGCCTCTGATAGGGAGTCTTAGGGTTGTCATAGCGCTTTATCACTCAACTACCCGCTCTCTCCTTATTGACAAGCTTCATGTTCGGCTGGAAGAAGTTACAATACAGTCGGGAACGGCAATAAAGTCGCTCTAATAGCCTTTGCTCTTCTTCAGTGTC
>JABLWX010000127.1 GCA_013178315.1 Candidatus Aminicenantota bacterium | reverse complement strand
AAACCGAGATGAGGACAGGCCGCAGGTGAGACCGGCATGAGCTTTGAATTATTCCTGGCCCGCAGGTACCTGACTGCCAGAAGGAAGCAGGCCTTTATTTCCGTCATCACCTCTGTTTCCATCCTGGGAGTGACCATCGGAGTGATGGCCCTGGTCATTGCCCTGGCTCTGATCACCGGGTTCCAGGAGGATGTCCAGGGCAAGATCCTTGGAGCCACCTCCCACCTGATGGTCTCCGACCTGTCGGGACAGGGTTTAAAAGATTATCAAGCGCTGGCGAATGAGATACGGAAGATTCCCGAAGTGGAGTCGGTCACCCCGGTCATATATAACACCGTGCTGATCATGGGCCCGGCCCGGAACTCGGGTGCCCTGCTCAAGGGCCTGAATTTCGAAGAAGAGACTAAGGTGTCTGGCTGGCTTAACCGGCTGATGACCGGCCAGCTGCCCGGTGCCGGAAGCGAGGAAGAAATAATTCTGGGGAAAGACCTGGCCGCAGCCCTGGGTGTCGGCCCGGGCGACCGGGTGAGCGTGCTCATTCCCTCCGGCCGGCTGACCCCGGTTGGGGTCCTGCCCCGCACCAGGACTTTCCGGGTGAGCGGGCTTTTTGATTCCGGGCTCTACGAGTTTGACTCCTCCACGGCCCTGATTTCCCTGGACCTGGCCCAAAAGCTGTACAACCTGCCGGAAAGGGTGTCCTATCTCCAGGTCCGGATAAAGGATATTTTCCAGGCCGAAAGGGTAGCGGAAAAAATTTACCGGTTAACCTCTTCTGGCATTTACGTGACCACCTGGATGGAGCTGAACCGCTCCCTTTTTTCAGCCCTGAAACTGGAAAAAACGTTACTCTTCCTGACCATAACCCTGATCGTGGTGGTGGCCGCGCTTAACATCATCGCCAGCCTGGTGCTGATGGTCATGGAAAAAACCAGGGATATCGGGGTGCTGATGGCCATGGGGGCGACCTCTGCCAGCATCAGGAAGATTTTTTTCCTGCAGGGGGCCATCATCGGGGTGGTGGGCACCGGCCTGGGGCTGGTCCTGGGCCTGGTCTGGTGCTGGCTGGCCAATGCCTTCAAGCTGATCAGGGTTCCGGTGGACATCTACCAGATTTCCTATGTTCCCTTTCACCCCAAGCCCCTGGACCTGGCCCTGATCGTCCTGGTGACCCTGGCCATTACTTTTTTCTCCACCATCTTCCCGTCGCGGCGGGCAGCCCGAATTGACCCGGTACAGGCTCTGAAATATGAATAGATTAATGATTTGGCCTGGAGAAGGATCATGGTAAAGGAAAATAACCAGGTCATCATCAGGACCGAAAACCTGGGCAAAGCCTACCCGCTACCCGGGAATGAGTGGCTGCGGGTTTTTGAGGGCATAGATTTTGAGCTCCGGGCCGGGGAACTGGTAGCGGTGATGGGAGTTTCCGGTGTCGGGAAAACTACCTTTTTGAACATAATCGGCGGCCTGGACCGACCAACCGAAGGCCAGGTCTTTTTCCAGGGCCAGAATCTATGGGAAAAGACTCCGGCCGAGATCGCCCTGCTCAGAAACAGGTATATCGGATTCGTCTTTCAGTTTTACCACCTCCTGCCTGAATTTTCAGCCCTGGAGAACGTGGCCATACCCCTGCTGATTGCCGGAAGAAGCCGGGAGGAAGCTCTGGGCCAAGCCGCCCGGGCCCTGGAAGAAGTGGGCATGGGGGCCAGGTCCGGCGCCCGTCCTTCCCAGCTTTCCGGGGGAGAACAGCAAAGGGTGGCCGTGGCCAGGGCCCTGGTAGCCGGCCCGGGGCTGCTGCTGGCTGACGAGCCCACCGGCAACCTGGACTGGAAAACGGGCGAAAAGATCCTGCAGCTGATAACTGACCTGCACCGTAAGAAAGGCCTGTCCTCGATAATCGTTACCCATAACGAGAGGATAGCCCGTTTCTGCCACAAGGCTTACCTGCTGGAAGCCGGCCGGATGAAACTTTTAGAGGGGCTGGCAGGTTAATCATTCTATGAGGCCTGTTTCCAAAGAAAAATTTGCAGGCGGACTTGACTCTTTGAAAAATGACCGACAATATGGTATAAAGTTATGTCAATGAGAAGACTCAGCCTGGCTATATTCATATTATTTGTGGTTTCGACGGCCACGCTTTCTGCCCAGCAGGTTATCGAAAAGATAGAGGTCATCGGCAATAACCGCATCTCCCAGGAAACCATCGTCTATTACCTCTCCTCGCGCGAGGGTGATTATTACAACGAGGCCCTGTTGAAGAAGGATTTCAAGGTCCTCTGGTCGACCGGCTTTTTCTCCAACCTCCGGATAGAGGAACAGGACGGAACCCGGGGCAAGATCATCAGGATTTTTGTCGAGGAAAACCCGGTCATCAAGAACGTGGTTTTCCGCACCGGAAAGAAGGTCAAGGAAAACGATATCGTCAACAAGCTGAAAGAGAAGGACGAGTACATCGCCGCTCATTCCCACTACAACCCCTACCGGGTGCAGAAGGCCAAGAAAACGATCAAGGAACTTCTGGAAGAAAAGGGCCTGCAGGCGGCCAGGATAGAAGCCGACCTGGTGACCCGGGCCAACAACGAGGTGGACCTGGTCTTCAGGATAGATGAGGGAGCCAGGTTGAGGGTAGGTGAAGTGGTCTTTGTTGGCCGGACCAAGATTCCCGACAGCTTCCTGGTGGAGGCCATGAAGGACAACCGCCAGCACAGCCTGTTCAACTGGATTGCCAACAAGGACGTTTTCAAGAAAAACAAGCTGGAAGAAAACCTGGCCGAGATCAAGAAGAAGCTCCAGGAATACGGCTACATGGAAGCCAGCGTCGGCGAGCCCCGGTTTGAAGAAATAACCAAGAAGAATGTCCTGTTCAGCAAGCAGAAGATGATGCGGATTATCATCCCGGTAGAACCCGGCCACGTTTACCGCACCGGTGAAATCAAGATTGAAGGCAACAAGTTCTTTACCACCAGGTACCTGCAGAGCCTGGTCAAGCTGCAGCCGGGAGATATCTACAGCTCCAAGAAGCGGGAAAAGACCGTTGAGTCCATGGGCGAGAGTTACCGCAATTTTGCCTTTCTCTATGCCCAGATTATTCCGGTTGAAAACCTTGACCCCAGGAAAAAGGTGGTCAACGTGACCTTCAACATCCAGGAAGGGGAAGTGGCCTTCCTGAGGCGGCTAGAATTTCGGGGCAACACCTTCACCAAGGACAAGGTACTGCGCCGGGAGTTCCTGATGCGCGAGGGCGACCGGTTCAGCCTGGCCATCTTCAAGGACAGCCTGCTGAGGCTCAAGCAGCTGGGCCTGGTTGACGTGGAGAAGGAGCCCGAAATCAAGCCCGACCCGGAAAATCCCACCCAGATAGATGTCAACCTGAACGTCAAGGAACTGCAGCGGAACAACATACAGTTTACGGCCGGTTACAGTGGCTACGAAGGTACCTTTATTGCCTTCAGCTACTCCACGGTGAATTTCCTGGGAACCGGGGAGACTCTGGACCTGACCCTGCAGCACGGCAAGCGGGTCAAGAATTACAGCTTCGGGATGAGCCAGCCCTACATTTTCGACAAGCCGATGACGGTCGGCTTCAACGTCTTCGACCGCAAGATCACGATTCCCTATCTCTACAACCAGTTCGCCAAGGGCATCCGGTTGACCTACGGCACCCGGGTTTACGGTTACCTGCGGTTCAACCTGAACTACAGTTTCCAGAAGCAGATCATGGAAATTCCCAGTTACGACACCGAGGAAGGCCAGCAGTATTATTACAATCCCTATTTTTATCCAGGAAAGTACTTCGTCAGCGCCCTGGAACCGGTTCTTTACCAGTCGACCATAGATAGCCCCCTGACCCCCAGCCGGGGCACGATGTACACCGTGGCCTTCAGGTATGCCGGTAACTTCCTGGGCGGAGATGTCCATCTCTACCGGCCGAGGTTCGAGTTTGCCCGTTACCAGCCCCTGTGGGGCAACCATGTCCTGGGCCTTCACGCCGAGTACCAGTTCATCAAACCCCTCGGTAACCATGAAGTACCCTACTGGGAAAGATTTTTCCTGGGCGGTGAACAGTCGATCCGCGGTTACGAGTATTACACCATCGGCCCGCGGGACGATAAGAACATCCTGATCGGTGGGGTAAAATCACTGGTTTTCAACTTAGAATATATAGTGCCCCTGGGCGGGCCGCTTTACGGTATCCTGTTCTACGACGTGGGCAATGCCCTGCTCCAGACGGAAAAGTTCAGTCCCAAGAACATGTACAGCTCGGCCGGGCTGGAAGTCCGGGTGTTTGTGCCGGCCCTGAGGGTGCCCTTCCGGCTGATTTTCGCTTACAACAACAGGAAGATTTACGCGGATGATTCCAATTTTGCCTTCCGCTTCGCGGTCGGCACCACCTTCTGAGGTGCGGAATCCCTTTATATTTAGCTGAGAAAAGTGTAAAATTATCAACTATTAATTTTAGGAGGATTGGAAATGCGCAGAATACTGACGACGGTTTTACTCCTGGCGGTCATGTTGATTGCCGGTAGCCACCTGGCCCAGGCCCAGCAGGCCCTGAAGGTCGGGGTGATCAATTCCCAGGAAATCCTGGAGAAATCGGCCGAGGGTAAGAAAGCCATCGCCCAGCTGGAAGAGAAAAACAGGAAGACCCAGCAGGACCTGGCCAAGCTGGACGACCAGATCAGGCAGCTGGAAAGCCGGTTGAGCACCCAGCAGCTGACCATGACCCAGGAAGCCATTCTGTCGCTGAGTGTTGACCTGGACCGGAAGAGGACTGAAAGACAGAGGATGGCCGAGGACGCCCAGAAAGACATGCAGGAACTCACCCAGAGACTCTACATGAGGATTCAGAGCGAGGTCATGCCCATCATCAACAAGCTCTGGCAGGAAAAAGGACTGGACCTGATCCTGGACCTCAGAGAAAGCGGCGTTCTCTTCTTTTCCCCGGCAGTGGACCTGACCCAGGAAGTCATCAAGAGGTACGATGCCAGCAAGGCCCCGGCCAAATAATTGGTGCTGAACCTCAGTCCCATGAACTCGGAACAGATCGAGAAATGGTTACCCCACCGGTACCCGTTTCTCCTGGTGGATAGGGTGATGGAGCTGAAGCCGGGAGAGAGCATCCTGGCTCTGAAGAACGTCACCTACAATGAACCTTTCTTCACGGGTCATTTTCCTGGACTCAAGCTGATGCCAGGCGTGCTCATCGTGGAGGCCCTGGCCCAGGCCGGGGGTATACTTCTCTATCATTCGCTTCCGGAACCGGAAAAAGTGGTCATGGTCCTGAGCAAGATAGAAGAAGTCAAGTTCAGGAAGCCGGTGGTCCCTGGCGACCAGCTGAAGCTATCGGTGCAGATGCTGAGGCAGAAAGCCGGATTCTTTTATTTTTCAGCCCAGGCCACGGTCGAGGGGGAAGTGGCGGTCGAAGGAAGGCTCACGGCAGGTTTGATGAGAAAAAATAATCCGGATGAGGGCAGGTAGAGCCCTCATCCGGTCTTTTTTATTGTTTTCCCGCCTTGCCTTTTAGAACCCAGCCATAAGGCCTGATTATTTCAACACGAAAAGGGAATCGTCCAGCCCGGTGTTGTAGACTATTTCGTTAACCGTCATCCTGATGTATTCGACCCCGCCCTGGAAAATGGTTATGGAAAAGGCGGCCATGGTGCCGTCAACTTTCCTGTATTCTGACATGACCTGTTCAGCCTCAACTTCGCCCCCGCTTGGGCTCAGGGTTTTGGTCCTGGTCTTATAAGGCAGGAAGGTGGTGGCATCCACGTACACCGTGGCCGTGTCGCCGTTGGAAAACTTCTGTTCCAGGACGTGGCAGGTTTTTCCGTTAACTTCTTCTTTGCCCTTGTAAGTGTAAGTAATGCCGAATTTCTCTGGATTCAGGAGAGTGGCTTCATTCCCGAGGGCCTGTCTCCGCATCTGCTCGGACTGGTCCGGCGTCAGTTCCATCACTTCCCCGGTCTGGGGATTGGTGACCATGGCCTTCTGCCCGTCGTATACCTGTATTATGCTCATGCCCATAACTTCTATTTCCATCCGGGATTTATCTGGCTCCTTCTGGTACATGGTAAAGGGGGTGGTCATTCCGTACTGGATCATTTCCATTGTCCCGCTCATTCTGGTGTCCTTGATGCCGGACAGGACCTCTCTCCCGCCCAGGGCCTTGATCATGTTTTCCAGGACGTCTTTGGCAGACTGGGCCAGGCCGGGGCGGCTAAAAGCCAACACCATCAGCAGCACCAGGGAAAAACTCAGGCATCTCTTTGCTTTCATGATTTCCTCCTGTGTCTAATAATGAGATTATACATAATTGATACGTGAAAAGACAGGTAAAGTTCTAAGGCAGGCAGGGGGGTGAAGGATTTTAGGAAAAATCACCCCCTTGGGTGATTGCCTCCGGTTCAGGTTTTCTTTATTTTATTATCAAACAAGGCGTAAGATTATGATCTGGGATAGCAAGGAAGACAGGTATAAACTTATATTCGATACTGTTCCCACCCCGGCCCTGCTATTGGACCTCGATCACAATATAGAAGATTTTAATGACCGTTGCCTGGAATATTTTCCCAGCCCTGAGTTCCACAAGGTGTTGTACGGGAGCAAGGTTCCTGTCACGCTGATTTTCCCCTGGCTGGCCAATTCTCTCTCGGCCCTGAGCTCGGGCAACTCCAGGGAGCTGACCTTCGAGCAACAGGTAACCTCCGATAAGGGCCGGCTTATCTTCCAGGTCAGGGTCAAAAAGATTCTTGACCCGTTTGACAACCACCGCAGCACCCTGGTGGTCATGAACGACATCACCACCATCGTCGAGGCCGAAGAAAAGGTCAAGAGGGCCCGTGATTTCTACCTGACCCTGTTCGAAGAATTCCCGGCCATGATCTGGCGGGCTGGGACCGACGGCCGGTTTGACTATTTCAACCGGGCCTGGCTGGCCTTTACCGGTCGGACGCCCGAAGAAGAAACCGGACTGGGCTGGCTGCAGAACCTGCCGGAGCCCGACAAGAAGAGATTCCAGCTAAGTTATGAAAACGCCCTTCAGGACAGGAGGCCTTTTGAGGTTGAGTTCCGGATGAAACGGTTTGACGGCCAGGTCCGCTGGGTCCTGTGCGTCCCTTCAACGGCTTGGACGGGGAGTTCGCCGGGTTTATTGGCTCCTGCTATGACATTACCGAGAGAAAAAACCAGGAAGAACAGCTGGCCTACCAGGCCCTGCATGACCCCCTGACCGGACTGCCCAACCGTCGCATGCTCGAAGTCATCCTGCCCCGGCTGATCGAGGAAAGTGCGCAGGGGAAGTCCAGCGCTCTGTTCTTCATCGACCTCGATAATTTCAAGCTGGTCAACGACAACTTCGGCCACCACGTGGGCGACAGCCTGCTGGTGGAGCTGGGCCGGATAATACAGAAGCAGTTGCGGTCGGGCGACAGGTTAATCCGCCTGGGCGGGGACGAGTTTGCCATCCTGCTGGACGGGATTCAGAGGAAGGAAGCGGAGGCCATAGCTTCCCGGCTTCTGGAAAGCGTGGCCAATTACCAGTTTGTCACCCCCCAGAAGTCCTTCAACCTGTTTCTGAGCGTTGGCGTGGCCATGATCACCGGCCGGGTCGACCAGGAAATAATCATGTCCAGGGCCGATACGGCCATGTACCAGGCCAAGGAGCGCGGGGGAAACCAGTACGTCATTTATGATTGAAGGAGCTCGTTGGCCAGCCGCCCCGGGCCAGATTAATTTTCCCTTCCATTGATTTTATCTTTATTTACTCGGGGCGCTGTATTAAAATGGGGCTCAGAAGCAGGAGCCGGAAATGACAGCCTGGATGAAAAAACAAGCCTTTCTGATGATTTTTCTCGCGCTCTTATTCTTAGCCTCCGATCTCACAGCCGGAATTATGATCCGACCCGGTTTCAAGCTGGGCGGGGGCATTTCCAGCAATTTCGGGCAGGATACCTATCAGCAGCGTTGGCAGACCTCGCTCCAGGCGGGGGTATTTGTGGAACTTTACCTTCGAAACCGCCTGTCCGCCCTGGTCGAACTTAACTTTGTCCGGAAGGGCTCGGTCTACCGGCTGGATTCGGACGGCCTGGAATACGTGGAAAGGTACCTTTTTGACTACCTGGAGGTTCCTGTCCTGGTCAAATATTATTTTGCCAGCATGAAAAGGCTGCAATTCTATGCTTACGCCGGGCCCTCAGTCGCCCTGAACCTGAAGGCCAGGCTCAAAGTTACCTTCGATGACCTGGAAGAAACGGTTGTGGTGGACAACCTCCAGGGAACCGACCTCCTGCTGAACGGCGGGGCGGGTGCGGCCATGACTCTAAAACCCGGTAGTCTCATCCTGGAAGTACGCTACAGTCACGGGCTTAAATCGGTGGCCACCGAGCCCGAAGCAGATATCCGGAACAAGAGCCTTATCCTTCTGGCCGGCTTCAGGTTCTGACCGTCCCGGTTCATTTTTTAAGGCTGCCGGGCCGTCTTCTCTGGAATTCAATCCTGATCCTGTTCTGGACCTCTTCTTCAATGACAGCGGTGTCGTAAACCAACCCGGCCAGGTACCTGGCATGAGCCCGCAGGTAGGCCACGCCCTGCCGGCAGAGAAAGTCGAGCCAGGAACCGGTGGCCGTTTCATCCATCACCTCGGGGGTCTGTTCGACCAGGGTCATCTGGCTGCGCTGGTTCAGGCGGTTTTCGGCCGAAGACTGCCTCCGGGCAAAGATGCTGAGTCCGTCATATGTCTCCAGGGGCAAAACAAAGGGAGACCAGCGCCTGGCCCAGCGGTCATAACGGGAATAGAATTTCTGGTTGGAGTCCCGTATTCCCGGAGTGGAATTCATCTCCTCGATAAGGATTTTCTTGAGCTCTTCGGCCGCCTCGCGGTAAGGCCGGTAGATATCAAGGCTCAGCTGGCGATAGTAGGTGAACCAGCCCTTGGGGATCCAGTAATCGCGGAAGAGGTAGGGTGAATATCCGGAGAACATCTGGACCCATTCGTGGGAAGGATAACCATGCAGGTTCAGGTAGATATCGGGCAGCCAGTCGCGGTTAATCCGGGACCGGACCCTGGCTTCCGGCAGCAGCGGCTGGCCGAGGCCCACCTGGTAGCCGATGTCAACTCCAAGCGAGCTGTACCTCCCGGCGTGGAGGCAGTGGAAAGGTTCGTTCTTCTACAGGTCCAGGGCCAGGGCCGCCCCGTCCGGGTTTTCCATGGGCTGGATGACCACCGAAAATTTCTTGAGAAAATCCTGGTAGCTCCGGTCGGAGGCCAGCAACTTCGCAAATAGCAACGAATAGTTGGTGGCCGAAACTTCGTTGGCGTGCTGGCGGGCGGTCAGGTGAAGCACCGGTTTCAAGGTGACGAGCCTGGGCAGGGAAACATAGTCACCGGCCGGCAGGTAAATTTCCAGGACCGGAACCGGTCTTCCCTCGTAGGAATAACCGCCGACATAACTCCTGATGGCCGGGTGTCGGGCAAGACCGGAGGCCATCTGGAGGCACTCTTCCGGTCCAATTATCCGGTCGGTGGGAATGTCCACGGATGGCTCTGCATTCCCTGGAATAGAGCTTACGGGCGAGGCCGGGGCTACCGGGATTGTCCTATCAGACTGAAGTTCCTGGTACTGCATTTTTATTTTAAGGTTTTGCAACCCGGGGAAGGAGAAAAACTGGCCACCGGTCACTTTTTCCCGCTGGCGGGAAAAAACCTCCAGTATCGAGGCCAGGAGGGTGTAGTCTGTTTCTTTTTCCACCTGGAGAAAAAGGGTAGCCGATTCCAGTCGGTCGCGGGTGGCGTCAAAAACCAGCTCATCCAGGCGGAGGCTTTTGGGTTTTATCGGGATGAATTCCAGAGTTTTCCTGGTTGGAGGCCGACCGCCGGCCGTCCAGCTCAAGGCCATGGTCGGTTTTCTGGACCGAAAATCTTCCAGCCTGAAACTGACCCTGGGGGCCTGGCCTTCGGTTGAAGGGTGAATGATCGGCATGACGTTGCCCGGAGCTGAAGAACGGGAGGCATCGGCCGGAAGACTCAGGTCTTCCTCGGTCCAGCCGGTCATGGCCCGCAAAAAGTCCAGGGTGTCGAAATAGATTTCATCGTGCAGGGCTTCAAGAGAACTTACGATTTCCTCGTCCAGTCCGAGGCGATAATCCGGCTCGCTCAACCACAGCTCCAGGGCCAGCCTCTTGAAATAGGGTTGCTTGGCAAAGGTCGGTTCGTGCCCGGTCTTTTGCAGGACGAAGTCACGGAGCGGCCTCAGGATTTCATCCTGGTAGAATTCCCAGAATTTTTCCGGGTCGGTCTGAACCGTGGATTCCAGCACGGTCTGGCCGTTCTGGCTGACCCGGCACCAGCCGGTGGTGATGGTCACCGTCCCCCAGTCGGGCATAAGACGCAGGAAGGGAATCTCCCTGGTTGGCGGCGAAAAATGGCCCTGCCAGAGAAGCTGGTCCTGGCGGTCAAAGACCCGGACCTCGTAGGTGGCCCCGGCGGCCGGCTTTTTTTCGAACTGGATGTTTTCAACCGGGAGCCGCAGTTCGGAGGCCAGTATTTCGTCCACCGGGTAGAGCTCCTGGAGCCAGCGGTTGGGGTCGCTGTAAAACCTCTTGATTTTTCCTCCGGGCTGATCCTCAACCCCGGCGAAGCGGACGAGAACTCTTTGAACCGGGAGGTTCTTAAGCCGGGGAAGGACGGTTTCGGTCAGCCAGAAAAAGCCGGGCTTATAAGCCGAGAGGACCTCGACTTCACCCCTGAGGTTCCTGGCCCGGAGGAGCTCCTCAACCTGATGCCGGACTTTCTCTCTCACCGCCGGCGATTCGCTCAGGCCCAGGCTGATCATAATTCCATCGGGCCGTTTGATTTTATCTAATGCCTCTCGCACCAGGCCGAGGGCTGCTTCGGCTTCCCAGACCCATTCTCTGGCTCCACTGAGAACCTCCGCGGGCTGGGCCATGGCCTCGACCGCCACCTTGAGCTTTGTTCCGGGCAGCTCTTTGTTCAGGAAAGACTCAACTTCCTGTCCAAAAGCCGGATTTTCCCTGGGCAGGTTTATGGTGACCTCCAGGCTTTCCGGCTGTTCCCGGCTGAGCTTCTTTATTTCTTCCGCCAGCCTGTCCAGGAAATAGGCCTCGGCGGCCCCGTTTTTACCTTCAAGAAATTTTTCTGTCTCTTCCTTTAACCGGGAAATTTCCGGCTGTCCTTTCCTGAACTCGGTCAGGTAGGGGAACTTCTGGCTGAAGTAGGCCAGGGTTTTATCCAGGACCTCGAACGAGGGAGCTGTTATCAGTAGAGAATCGGAGGACCCGGGTGCCGAGGGCAGTATCTTTATCAATCCCTGCCCGGGACTGAGCTCGGGGGGCTTGAGCTTGCCTTTTCGTATCAGGTCCCGGGTAAGCGAATTCTCTCCCACCAGGATTGGTGATACCAGGGCCTTCGGGTTTTCAATTTCTTTATCGAGGTAGACCAGGGGAAAGGAGCCCCCGGCTGTTTCCAGCATCAGCCTGGTGGCCAGCAGCTGAAGGTTGCGGCCGGAATAATCGGCCGGGACGATGACGGCTGTTTCTATTCCATCGGTAATTCCATCACCGTTGCGGTCGGCATAGAGCCCCCTGGTGGAAAAAACCTCGGTCAGGTCAAACTGCCTGGGTTTGTCCGGGACCCTGGGAATTTCCTTGAAGCCTGGCGTCAGAAGACGCCGGGAAGAGCCCGGCCGGGGCAGGCTGACCCTGTCCTCCCGGCCCGGAGAATTCAGGACGAATTCCAGGCTGGCACAGGCCGGGTAGGCCAGGATTTCAGTATTCTGCCCGAGGTTTTTCTCCCGGGATAGCTGGCGAAGAGAAGCTGCCACTCTTTCCAAGTCGGAGAGCTGGGAAAAATCGAGCTTCACCGTTAGAGAAGCAATCTCGCCCGCGGCCTCAAAATTGATTGAATTAAGGCTGGCCGGGAGACCCGTTGACGGCGGGAAGGTGTAAAGCAGCCTGGTGACGGACACTCCTTTCGCACTGACCTTGACTCCTTCCAGGAATTTTTCCAGGTCTTTTTCCAGCTTCTCGTAGGTATAACCAGATTCCCGGCCCCAGATTTCCCAGAAATATGGCCAGCGCAGGAAAAAAGCCCGTCCGGTCTGGAGCAGGGTCTGGGGCGAGCCCCCCAGGCAGACCAGACCGGATTGCCCCTGGTAATTGAAAGTTGCTACCAGTCCTTCACCGGATTTAAGGGCGGCCGGGTCGATCTTTTCGGCCGACAGGATTTTCCTGGCCAGCTTCAACCTGGAGCCGATCAGCACCGGGTTCTTCAGGCGTGAAAAGTCCCTGACTTCCGATTCCAGGTAAACCAGCTTGAAGTCCAGGGCCAGGCTCTCCAGGTTCACCCTGGCGGCCAGGTCGGCGGCCAGGGCTGTTTCTTCGGTTAGGGGATTATCCGGGATGATTATGGCCAGGGAGATTTTCTCACTAAGACCGTCACCGTCTTCGTCCAGGAGGGTTTTCCCCTGGCGGAAAAGATGTGAAAGGCTGAAATCACCAGGGGCTGCCGGGCTGGCCAGCATTCCCAAAATGATAAGACCTGAGATTAATAAGACTGAGCTCCGTCGCATGTTAACCCTCATCGCCATGAATTTTATCATTTATCAGGCGGCCGGAGTAAAAATTTTTAAGCTGCCGGGAGAGGCGCACATCCTTTGCACAACCGGAGGCAGAAAGGCCTGGCTTAAAATTCTGTTTGTATTTGTGCCCATCGCTGGAGATAATAAAGAAAGAAATATGTTTTTCGGAGTTTCAGGCCGACTAATTATCTGTGCAGGAAGCGGGTCTAAAAATTATGGCGAGCAGGCCTAGTTCAAGGAGGTCACATGAAAACGAACGTTTTTCTTCGCTTTTTGATACTTGCCGGGATGCTGCTGGTCGGATCCGTGATTTCTGCCTGGCTACCCGGACAGGGGAGGGCGGCTTCAGGGGTTTCGGTCAGCTCTCCTGATAACCGGGTAGAGGTGAAAATTGAACTCGGAACCCAGATTGCTTACTCCGTTTATTATGATGGGAAACAGGTCCTGGCCCCGTCTCCGGTTTCTATGACCATAAACGACAACGTGGTCCTGGGCCGGAGGCCGGTCCTGGAGAATGCTGCCAGAACCAAGGTGGACAAGACCATCAACCCCCCGGTCAGGGAAAAAAGAGCGGTGGTCGTTGACAGGTATAATGAGGTCAACCTCAAGTTCAGGGGAAATTTCGGCCTGATTTTCAGGGTCTATAATGACGGCCTGGCCTACAGGTTCTATACCGGCTACCGGGCCCCGATAAAGGTTCGAGCCGAGGAGGCCAGGTTCAATTTCCCCGAAAATTACCAGGTCTATTTTCCTTTCACCAGGGGTTTTCATACCTCCTTTGAAAGCAATTACAGCTACCTGCCGCTCAAGGATATTGGCCAGGAACGTTTTGGTTTTGCCCCGGTGGTGGTGGAAATACCTGACGGCCCCAGGGTGGCCATCACCGACGTGGCCGTGGATGATTACCCGGGGATGTTCCTGACCGGGAGCGACCAGGGTCAGCCCGGGCTGATGGGCAAATTTGCTCCCTACCCGCTGGAAGAAAAACTGCGTGAAAAGAGTGACCGGGAGCTGGAGGTGGTCAGGGCAGCCGATTACATCGCGGAGACCCGCGGTGGCCGGCAGTATCCCTGGCGGCTGATCGTCCTGGCCCAAAAAGATGCCGACCTCATCAGCACCGATATCGTCTACCGGCTGTCCCCGGAGCTGGAGCTCAGGGATACTTCCTGGATCAAGCCGGGCAAGGTGGCCTGGGACTGGTGGAATGCCAACAATGTTTACGGTGTGGACTTCAGGGCCGGGATCAATACCGAGACCTATAAGTACTACATAGATTTTGCTTCAAAATACGGGATTGAATACATCATCCTGGACGAGGGCTGGTCGGACCCGGCGGACCTGTTCAAGGTTAACCCGGAGATAAACCTGGAAGAGCTGGTTCATTACGGCCAGCAGAAGAACGTTGGGCTGATTCTCTGGTGCGTCTGGCTAACCCTGGACCGGCAGCTGGACCGGGCCCTGGATTATTTTCAGAAAATCGGGGTTAAGGGGATAAAAGTCGACTTCATGGACAGGGATGA
>JABLWX010000126.1 GCA_013178315.1 Candidatus Aminicenantota bacterium | reverse complement strand
CACGTAAGCATGGCAGCGGGCGTAAAGCTTGCCGCGCAGCAGGTCGGCCAGCGTCTCCAGCCGGAGGTCTTTGTTTGGGGGCAGGAGGTCGGGGGGCGGGTTCTTGGAATTCCTGAGCTTTTCATACCTGTCCCACTCGGCCATGTAGTCCCTGGCCCGCAGCAGTTCCCTCCTGATGAGGGCGTTGGCTCCCATCCTGGTGGCCGGGTAACGCTGCGGCCGGCCGGGGAGCAGGGTCCGGTTGGATTGCTTGACGTTTTCACCGAGGGCGAACTTCAGGGTGGGGTAGGCTTCCCTGACCACCAGCTTTTCCGAGGGCTGGCCCCATTTCATTTTCAGGACGACGTTGACCCCGCCGATGACGTTGGCGCTGCCGTGCATGGTGTGGACCATGGTCACCCCGCCGCTCAGGGCCGTGAAGATGGCCGGGTCGTCGGGATTGATGACCTCGGCCATGTTGACTTCAGGGGTGATGGCCTCGGTGCCCTCGTTGGTGCCGGACAGGGCCAGGTGGGTATGGGTGTCGATGATTCCAGGAATCAGGTATTTGCCCTGGGCCTCTATTATTCTGGTGCCCGGGGGTGCGCTCAGGTTCCGGCCAATCTGTTTAATGATTCCATTAATTACCAGGACATCACCGCCGGTTATGGGTGGGCCGGTGACCGGAAGAATGGTGGCGTTCTTGATCAGAAGGTTGCCGGCGGCCAGAAGCCAGTTAGCCGAGCCGGCCAGCATTAAAATCAGAACCAAAATGAAAATTGGGAGGCGAGTCAGGTTTTTCATTGGCCCTTCTCCTCGTAATTAAAGAGAATTCCGTCGACCAGCACCCTGACCACTCTGGTCTTTTCTCCGAACAGTTCACCCCTGGTCAGGACGAGGTTGGCAATCTTTCCTGGTTCCAGTGTGCCCAGTTGCCGGTCGAGACCCAGGATTCTGGCCGGTTCGACGGTCAGGGCCCGGAGGGCGGCCTGGGGCTCAAGCCCGGCCTTGATGGCGGCCTGCAGGTTCCTGGCGAAGCTGGATTCTGACAGTCCGAAGCTGGTCAGGGCAAAGCTGATATTTTCTTTGAGGAGAGAAGCCGCGTTGGCCGGGTAGATTTCAGCCTCGGCCTTTTTCCGGGCGGCTTCGCCCTGCTGGTTGTAAATACTGGTATTGGGAGGCCTGAAGTCGAGAGCCACCAGCAGGGGAACCCGGGCCTTCTTCAAATGTTCAGCGGCTCTCCAGGCCTCGTTGCAGTGGGTGAGGACCGCGTTCAGCTTGAATTCTTCTATCAGGCGCAGAGCCCTCTTGATATCCTCCTGGTTGTTGCACTGGAAGACGACCGGTCTTTTATCAACCACAAATGGTACCAGGGCTTCCAGGAAGGGGTCGTATTCGGGTCTTTTTAAGAAGCGGGGCGAGGACTGGTATTTCTTCTGATGAAGGGCATAATGGCTGGCATCATAGAATTTCTGCCGGATAAAAGCCACTGTTCCCATCAGACTCGAGGGATAGATTCCGCCCCTTTCGGTGGTGAAGTTAACATGCAGAGCCCAGGGCTGTTTCAGGACCATGCTGTTCGGCTGGTCGCTGTTGAGGTTAAGAACAACGCTCTGTCCCTGGAAAAGACCACGGCTGGGGGCAACCACCACGGTGGTGATTCCGACCCTGTGCCAGGCTTCAACCGTCTGCTTCTTTGGCTTTATTTCCTTGAAGACCTGGAGCTCGGGAAACTCCTGGGGAGTGGCTGCCTGGGCATAGGCACCCAGGAAGTCTTCAGCCGTCTGGGGCTGTTCCTGTTCCTTGATTTCCAGGAAAAGGTTGGTGTGGGCCGAAATCAGCCCGGGGTAGACGGTCAGCCCCCCGGCTTCGATCACCTCCGCGTCTGCCGGGACTGTAATCTTATCAGCGGGGCCCAGGGCTTCAATCAAACCGTCCCGGATGATGATGGCGCCCTTTTCGATGGGCGGGCTGGAGACCGGGACCAGGCGACAATTTACCAGGGCATAAGCCGGCTTGACGTCGGCTGCCGCTGCCGGGATGATCAGGGCCAAGGCGACGGCCGGCATCAGAAGAATCAGCAGCGACAACCATTTCTTCGTTTGCCCGGGCTGATGTTGCTTCCGTGGTTCTTGTCTCATGTGCCTCCTTCCTTGTTGAGCTTCAGGCCGCACCCACAATTGCCTTCAGGGCTATGTTGGAGATCAATCCGGAGAATCCCTGAATCACTGTCATGGAAGGGGAAAGGATGGGGAAGAACTAAGGATGATGATGGCCACTGGGTACAACCGGAAGCCGCGGTTTTAATTTCTCTCTTCAAAATATCCGCCAGGCCAATCGGAAAAATTCTTTAGAAAAAATATCTTATATCTGCGAAATTTGATGTCAACAAGAATATTTTTTAGGTCAGATTATAGTATCAGGGCAAGGTTGGCGGAATGGCCGTGGCCGCTGCAGATGTACAGAATTGGCCGGGGGCATCGGATCCTCAGCCCCCAGCTGGTCATGTCTCAAAGCGCTGGCCTTCTGACCTAAGAGTCTGGCCGGTCTTTTTTATATAAAAAAGATACCGATGCGCAAACAATGATAGGTTCTATCTACCTGTTACTTATTGTGGTTTCAGTTCAGTGATTCTGGCTGGCCAGCTCAACCTGGAAACCTGTCTTTCCTTGTCTTGAGTTCAAAAATGTAATAGAATTAACGACTAAACTGTGGGTTGGAAACATTCTGGATATAAAGAAGGAGTATAAGATGAGAAAGATTGTCATTCTTTCGGTTATGGTCCTGGTTCTGATGATGGCAGTTCCGGGCCAGGCCCAGCAGAAAAAGTTCGGCCTGGGTATCATCCTGGGCGAGCCCACTGGCCTCATCGCCAAGTACTGGACCGGCCGGACCACGGCCTTTGATATAGCCGGTTCCTGGTCTTTTGCCGGTGAAGATTCGTTCCACCTGCATGCCGATTACCTGTTTCACAGCTTCAATATTTTCAAAGTGGACAAGGGCCAGCTGCCCCTGTATTACGGAATAGGGGCCAGGCTGAGCCTCCAGGATCAGACCAGGTTTGGCATCCGGATCCCGGTTGGTTTAAGCTACATGTTTGAGAAGACCCCCATTGATATCTTTGTTGAAATAGGTCCGGTGATGGATGTCGTCCCGGCCACCGAGCTGCACATTCTCGGTTTCCTTGGCTTTCGCTATTATTTCTAATCTGGTTCCGTCAATCCGGAGTAGGAGCAGTCGTCCAAATTTACCAGGGCCAATTCTCTGTGGCTTCTGGTGGCGCTCCCGGGGGCGGGGGACAGTCTGGAGACAACACCGGGCTTTAAATCGCTCTTTTTTTCTCCCCGGTGCTGGGGCCTGAAGACCAGAGTCAGGCTGCTGGTTGGGCGCGGAACCAGGTCTTGGCCAAATGATGAACACAACGGTATATTTCTTTTCAGGCTCTGAAGAATTAATGATGACCCGTTCTTGCTCAGATCCGGGTTCTTGACCAGATCTCTCTTAAAAAAAGAAGCTTCTTGGTTTCCCTGGTCCCGGCGGGTGGCCTGGCAGCCGGGCCTTGAGATGTGATAACCGACGATCCGCCGCCGGGAAAAATGGTGGAAATTAGCCGCAAAATGCTTAAAATCTTATAAGATAACATGGCGATTTAGAGGAGACGCGAGGTGCTGACCCTGGCCGAAAAAATTATTCTGACCATTCTTGTCCTGGCGACTTCTGTCCTGTTCTTTTTCCCGGTCATCAAGCGGGTGATTATCCTGGTCCAACTCCAGGCTTCAGCCCGGTTTGATTCTCTATTGAGGAGATTCTTTTACACCATTTCCCGGGTATTCTTGCAGCTCTGCACCCTGAAGAATGAAAGGCCCTGGACCGGGGCGGCTCATTTCCTGATTTTTTACGGAGCCCTGGCCTTTGACACCATGACCATAAACCATGTCATCGAGGGTTATGTGGAAGGTTTCTATCTTTTCGGCCAGTCCTGGCCCGGCCGGCTTTTTTCAGCCTCGGTTGACCTGTTTTCCCTAACCGTGCTGGCTGGCGTGACCTTTTTTGCCATAAAGCGATTTATTATCAAACCCCGGGCTTACGATACCGGGGCCCGGGATTCGGCCTTGATCTATGTTTTCATTTTCCTGGCCGTCAGCACCTTCCTGCTGTTCAACCTGTTTTCCGTGGCTCTCCATCCCGGAAGCCGGTCCTGGGCTTTCCTCAGCCGTTTTCTGGCCGAACACTTCCTGCCGGCCTCGGTGTCCACATCCACCCTGGAGCACAACTTGAAGCTGGCCTACTGGCTCCACGCCCTGGCCGTCTTTTCCTTTATTTCCTATGTGCCGCATTCCAAGTATTTTCACCTTTTTGCCGGCCCGGTAAACCTGTTTTTCCGGAGGAACCGGCCCACCGGCCAGATGCTCCCAATCGACCTGGAAAAAGCCGAGACTTTCGGCGCAGAAAAGGCCACCGATTTCAGCTGGAAGGATGGCCTGGACGCCCTGGCCTGCGTGGAGTGTGGCCGCTGCCAGGATGCCTGCCCGGCCTTTCAGAGTGGAAAGGCTCTCTCGCCCAAGATGGTCATCCTGAACCTGGAAAAACACCTGCTGGCCGAATACAAGAACATAAAAAAAGGCGGGGAAAACCTGCCGGCCCTGGTGCCGGGCGTCTTCTCCGAGGAGGAGATCTGGGCCTGCACCACCTGCGGGGCCTGCCTTCACGTCTGTCCCTTTGACATAGAACATCCGGATAAGTTATTGAACCTGCGCCAGAACCTGGTGCTGGCCCGGGGACGCTTCCCGGCAGAGCTCCGCAAATTTTTCCACAACCTGGAAACTTACGGCAATCCCTGGGGTTTGCCCGCCTCCAGGAGGGCTGAACTGCTCCGGGAGCTCGGGGTGAAGACCCTCGGCGAGTATCCCGAGGCCGAGTACCTGCTGTGGCTCGGCTGTTTTGGCTCTTTTGATGACCGGGGCCGCCAAATTGCCGGGGCCATGGTCAGGATAATGAAGTCGGCCGGCCTGAAGTTTGCGGTTCTGGGGGAGGAAGAGCGCTGCTGCGGCGATTCAGCCCGTCGCCTGGGCAACGAGTATCTCTTTCAGACGCTGGCTTCGGCCAACATGAAGAGCCTGGCCCGTTTCAGGCTAAAGGGCCTGATTACCTTCTGCCCGCACGGCTATAACGTTTTTAAGAACGATTATCCGGCCCTGCTGGAGGTACTAAGCGATTTGAGCTCGGAAGAAAAGGAAAGAATCCGCTCCCTGCGGGTGATTTCACACCTGGAATTACTGGCCAGCCTGATTGAACGGAAAAGGCTGCCGCTGCGAAGACCAGAGGAGTCAGAAGCCAGGGGCTCTTTTACCATCCATGATTCCTGCTATTATGGTCGCCACAACAGGCTGCTGGAAGAACCCAGGAAAATTCTCGGTGCCGTCCTGGGCGAAAACCTGCGGGAACTGGGGAATTCAGGGGAACACAGCTTCTGCTGCGGGGCCGGGGGCGGGTTGATGTGGACAGAAGAGAAGGCCGGGCGACGGGTCAACCACCTGCGGAGCGATGAAATAATCAGGAATGGCAGTCGCCTGGTGGTCACTTCCTGTCCTTTCTGCCTGACCATGCTCCAGGACGGCCTTCGTGACCGTGGCGCCGATGAATTCAGGGTGCTTGACGTGGCCGAGATTCTGGCCGCGGCCCTGCTTGATTCCGGCGCGGACACTCCCAGGTCTTGAGTTTCGCGGTCCTTTAAGGGCACATGGCTTCTTGCCAGATGGCCGGAAATCGGCTATAAATAAAGCAGTGCGCCTGTAGCTCAGTTGGATAGAGCGACGGACTCCGGATCCGTAGGTCGCGCGTTCGAATCGCGCCAGGCGTACTCCTGCTTTTTAATCATGTCGGTCAGAACAGGGGCGAACATCAAGAATAAACGGGTTTCCTGGTTAAAACCTCAGGCTCTTATCAAGTTATGTAATCATGCTTTTTGCTTCCTGCCGGTTCTTCTTATCCTGACAGCCGGCTCCCCGGCCGTGATCAATAGCCCTAAAGTGGTTAATATTGATTCGGCCCCACCTTCTCATTCTTCTCCTGTTGTGTCCTCCGCCGGCCGGGCTGACCAGCCCGGGTTAATGTCTGATAGCCGATTCCTCCGGGTAATAAGGGTGATAGACGGCGACAGCCTGGAGGTAGAAGGTGTGGGCGAGGTCAGGTTGATCGGGGTGGATACTCCCGAGCTCTACCACCCGCTTAAGCCAGTTCAGTACTATGCCAGGGAAGCTTCAGAATTCGTCAAAAACCTGGTGGGCGGGTCGCGGGTCAGGCTGGAGTACGACCAGGAGAGAGTTGACAAGTATGGCCGCACCCTGGCCTACGTTTATCTGGAAGACGGGCGCTCACTGAACGAAGAAATTATCAGAAATGGTTATGGCTTTGCCCTGCTGCGGTTTCCCTTCAGGCACCTGGTCAGGTACAGGCAGCTTGAAGCCCAGGCCAGAGAAAAGGGCCTGGGCTTGTGGCGGGACCAGGGCCTGGCCGAGTTCGACTGGATTCTTGACCAGAAAACCATTCCCTATGAAATCTTTGAAATGGCCAACAACTGGTGGGGAATAAGATACAGGGAATATGTCCGCCTCCGTTTGACCACCGATGAACTGGGGCCCGAGCTGGTAAAACTGAGGCAGTGGACCAGCGAGTTTTCACCGGCCGACCTGGAAAAAACGCTTCTGGCCAACGGCTGGTTAAAGTTAAACCGATGAAAAAATCAGACTGGTTGCCGGCAGTATTGATTATTATCCTGGCCGCAGGTCACCTGGCGGCCCAGGCCCAGGAAAAAGTTATCTCCTGGGAAGAAGCCGGGAATTATATCGGCCGTGTAGTTGTGGTCGAGGGAACGATTGTTAGGACCTATAACTCCGGTCGAGCCTGCTTCTTGAATTTTCATCCCGATTACCAGCAATATCTGAGCCTGGTTATTCTGGCTGCAGATTTTTTAAAATTCCCGCCACAACCGGAGCAGTATTTTCTTAACAAGAAGGTCAGGGCCAGGGGCCGGGTCCAGCTTTACCGCGGACGGCTGGAGATAATCCTGAATTCTCCGGACCAGATTACGGTAACCGGCGAACAGCCCGGAAACGAAAAGCAGGGTATAAAAGAAGTTCCGGAGAAGGATCGAACATTTGCTTCCTGGGCGGGGTCTGAAACAATCAAGGAGATATCCTGGGAAGAAGCGGCTGCCCATTACGGCCAGACAGTCTGGGTCCGGGGAACTGTGGTGGCTGCTAACAACACCGGGAAAGCCTGCTTCCTGAATTTTCACCGCAACTGGAAGAGGTATTTCACCGCGGTCATCTTCGCCAGCGATTTTGATCGCTTTCCCGGCCCACCGGAAAAACTCTACCTCAACCGGGAGGTCAGAATCTTCGGCCGGGTGCGCGAGTACCAGGGCAAGCCCGAAATCATCGTGGAAAGCCCGGAGCAGATTGAAATCATCCGGTAGGGCAGGCCGGACCGAGTTTTTTCTGGTAGTACTTCTGGTGGTATTCTTCGGCCCGGTAGAAGCTCTTAAAAGGGGCAATCTCGGTTACGATTTTATTCCGGAAGCGGCCGCTGGCCTGAAGCTCAGACTTCACCCTTTCGGCTATTCTCTTCTGTTCCTGGTCGTGGTAGAAAATGGCCGAGCGGTAGTTCGGACCAACGTCCGGGCCCTGGCGGTGGTACTGGGTGGGGTCGTGTAGCTCAAAAAATTTCCTGACCAGCTGTTCATAGCTGATTATCTTCGGGTCATAGACCAGCTGGACGGCTTCGGCATGGCCGGTCTTGCCCGTTAAAACCTGGCGGTAGCCGGGGTTGGGAGTCTTCCCTCCGCTGTACCCGACCACGGTCTCCAGGACACCTTCAACCTGGCTGAACTTGTATTCAACACCCCAGAAACAACCGGCAGCAAAGGTGGCCACCCGGGGCAGCTGGCTTTCGGCTCCGGTGGCCGGCAAGAACTTCATGGCCGCCGAGTTTACGCAGAAATGCTTGCCAGAAGGAGCCGGGCCGTCATAAAAAAGATGCCCCAGGTGTCCGCCACAGACAGCGCAGCGGACTTCAATTCGGTGCATCCCCAGCGTCAGGTCGTCATGGTATTCGAGGTTGGTTTCGGCGAAGGATTCCTTGAAACTGGGCCAGCCGGTGCGGTGGTCGTACTTGTCTTCAGACCGGAACAGGGGAGTACCGCAGGCGGCGCAGAGGTAAACTCCTTCTTCCCAGAAATCGTTGTACTCTCCGGTAAAGGCCGGTTCGGTTCCTTTCTGGAACAGTACCCGGAACTGCTCCGGGCTCAATTCCTTTTTCCAGTCTTCAAGCGATTTGTTTATCTTTTTCATCCTGGTTCCTTCCACGGTCTGGTTGAGGGAGGCGGCACTGCCCCGGTAGAACAGGGCATTCAACCCCTTCCACCCGGCCCAGGCCAGAAGCAGGCTCAGGCCGAGGATCATCATCTTTTGATATGTTTTAAGCATGCTTTTTTCTCCAGGTGCTCATAAAATCCTACTATTCCACTATACATTAAACGGCAGCCGGGAGTAATAGGAGCCCGCGGGAAGGAACCTTTGCTCTCCGCTCGTCACCCGGCCGGGCTCAAAACTGAAAAGAGCAAAGGACCGGTTATCCCGGTTGTCTATTTTCCCGGCAAATTTTATAATGCTGGCGGAAGGGAGAGGGAAATAACATGCCTCAGAGTCTTAAATTCATACTACTCTGGATAATCACCCTGGTTCTGTTCAGCCTGGCCGATGCCCTCTGGCATTTCGGGCTCTTCGGCCGGGCGTACCGGGACGACTTTAAGGTGCTGGCCCTCCTGGAGAATGACCGGGTCGTCTTCAGGAAGGCCTACGGCTTTCTGGCCCAGCTGGTCCTGGTGAGCTGCCTGATACTGCTGGTTCTTCTGCGCGAACCGGGGAACTTAAAAATTTCGGTCCTGGTGGGAGCCCTGGTCGGTTTCCTGGCCATAACCGTCTACGGACTGACCAATTACGCCCTGATGAAGGACTGGAGCTTCAGGCTGATGGTACTGGAAGTAATCTGGGGACCGCTCATCGGGGCCTGGGGCGGCCTGGTGGTCAGCTTCGCTTACCGCTGGCTCTTCCGTTGAGCGGGTCAAGATACCGGCTAATCAACCCCGGGGTGCTCTCCGGGAATGCTGTCAATCAAACTTTTAATATATCAGGTAGGTCTATTCTCACTATTTTGCAGTCAGTCTAAAGTCCAGGTTTCGCAAAGTCCAGAGTGGGAAAAAAGACGATTCTCCTGTTGCTTATCTTCTCCTGGTGACGATTGTCCCGGGCCGGAGAAGGGATGCGAACTCAGCTCTTTTTCCTGGGCGGCAGGGGGAAAAAGGCGCTGGTCCTGGCCTTGTAAGCTTCAAATTCAGGGTTCCCGGCGTACTTTTTCTCCAGGAGAGGCACCCCGGAAACCCCGGTCAATAGCCAGGTGATGGTCAGCGGGCTGATTATACCCGGCCAGCCCCCGGGCCCGCTCAGGGCTATCAGGAACAGGCCCCACCACATGACTGATTCGCCGAAATAATTCGGATGACGGGAGTACTTCCAGAGTCCGGTGGTGATGAGCCGCCCCCGGTTTTCAGGGTTCTTTTTGAATTGGCGCAGCTGGTAATCGGCCGTGGCCTCAAAGAAGAAACCGGCCAGCCAGACGGCCAGTCCCAGGTAATCGAGCAGGTTCAGGCCGGAAGTCCGATTCTTGAATACCAGCAGGACCGGGGTGAGAATTACCAGCATAAAAAATCCCTGGAGTA
Organism: Candidatus Aminicenantota bacterium; assembly: GCA_013178315.1. Taxonomy (GTDB): domain Bacteria; phylum Acidobacteriota; class Aminicenantia; order Aminicenantales; family Saccharicenantaceae; genus Saccharicenans. The sequence goes on along the minus strand of JABLWX010000126.1, from coordinate 2,652 downwards.
TGAATATCTGGAAATAGCTTCGCAGCACAAAATTCTTCCCCCATTTCTGGCGCCAGTTAGCGTATCGATAATCCTCCGGTTTCCCCCTGTTTCTTTTGTAGATATGCCAGGAGAGCCGGGTGCCCCAGATGAAAACCAGGACGGCGGTCAGCAGCTGGCGCGGGCCCGGTGACTGGCCGGCCAGGCTTTCCCTGGCCAGGTTGCTGGCCACCACCAGGACAAACCCCAGGCCCCAGGCGATGTCCACTATGGCCGCGTTCTTCTTGACCAGGGAAAGAATGAAGACCAGGTTCATGTAGACAAAGATTAGCAGTCCGGCTGCCAGAAAAATGCTTTCGGCCATGGCTTATACCTCTCCCTCATCGAGAATGCTTTGAGCCTATATTATAAAATTCAGCCAGGAGAAAAAAGCCGTTTGGTAAGGGACCGATTCTCGAGCTTGATTGGCCTGTCCCGATCTGAACGAACCGCAGCTTGATTCCCGGGATGAATTAAAAAGACTGATTAAGGCAGGGCAGGACATGCCTGACGGTTGTTCTTACCTTCCTGGCCAGAGGGGAAATTCAATTAATGATGGCCGGACCGGACAACATATGAATAATCATTCATATGTAAGGCAGAGGCCCACGGCCCCGATCCCGTTATGGACCCCAACCACCGGCGAGACATCCTGGATGAAGCTGGCCGGCCGGCCGCAGATCTTTTCAATTTCACGGGCATAAGCTTCGGCCCTTTCCCGGTTCTTGACATGGACCACGGAGAAAGAATGGATGGGGCGAACCTGATGTTTTTTCCTGACCATTTTCAGGATCTTCTTGAAGTTCTGTTTACGGCTGAAAGACTTGCCGGCGGCGATGGCCTTGCCCTGCTCGTCCAGGGTGATGATGGGCTTGATGTTCATCAACCTGGCCAGCAGGCCCTTCATCGGGCTGACCCTTCCACCCTTGACCATGTATTTCAGGGTGCGGATATCCACCAGCAACTCTGTCTTGCGGCTCAGGGTATCTGCCAGAGAAGCCAGCTGGTCCAGGTCCTGGTGCCCGGGCCATTCCTGGAGCAGGCGCTGGACTATCAGGCCAAAAGTACCGGACAGATGGCGACTGTCAACCACCCGGACTTTATCCGGAGGAAATTTTTCTGCCGCCGTTTTGGCCAGGTTGTAATAGCCCGAAAGTCCACCGGATATGGTCATGACCAGGACCGCCTCAAAATGGCTCAGCAGGAAGGAAAACCAGTTTTCCAGGGTTTTGGGCGAGGGCTGGGCGCTGTGGGGGAGAATCTCTTCCCGTTCCAGCAGTTCATAAAGCTTTTCAGGAGAGATGGTCAGTTTATCCAGGAAGACGTGGTCCTTGATGTTTATCAGGAAAGGGATGACCACCACCTGGTTCTTCTCCAGGAGCTCGGCCGGCAGGTCGCAGGAAGAATCGACCACCAGGGCGATCCGGTGTCTTGGCTTCAGGGCGATTTCGGCCTGGAGCTTCATGTCTTCGGCCTTGGGCTGGGTTATCGTTCCCAGGTTTTTCAGGTCGAAGAACAACTCCTGGGGATGGTTGGTATGGACGTGAAAACGGGCCTTGGTCTCGGAGCCTCCGACAATGGCTGAATCCCCGGCCTTGACCACGATTTCCTTTATTTTTTCCAGGTTCAGGTTCTGGCCGACGAGCAGGGCTTCGGTGCAGTAGCGGAAGGGGATGTCTTCCTTGATCTTGTGGGGAGCCTCCTGGAATTCAATTTCCAGGAGATCCTGGCTGAGGACGTTTTTCAGGCTGCCCTGGTGGATAAAATGGACCACACCTTCAATAAAGTCCACGAATCCCTTGGCCCCGGCATCCACCACCCCGGCCTTTTTCAGGACGGCCAGTCTCTTCGGGGTATCATGCAGGACCTGCCTGGCCTTTTCCAGGGAATGGTGGAGCAGTTCGTGGTAATCGGAGAAGCGGTGCCGGTTCTGGTAGACCTCCTCGGCCCATTCCCGGATGAGGGTCAGCATGGTACCTTCCTGGGGATGGGCGATGGAGTTGTAGGCGTAGCGGACGGCATTCCGGACCGATTCCCCGAAGCGGGCGGTTGAAATCTTTATTTCGTTCCCGAGCTCCTTGCTTAACCCGTAAATGTACTGGGCAAAGATCAGGCCGGAATTGCCGCGGGCCCCGGTCAGGGCGGCATCGGCAATGGAGCGCAGCGATTCCTTGATGGAGCGCGAGGGCCTGGCCTGCTCGGCAATGGCTTTCATGGTGGAGGCCAGGTTGGTCCCGGTATCTCCGTCCGGAACCGGAAAAACATTTATCCGGTTCAGGTAGGTAAAGTCTTTGATGATGGCTTTTCCGCCGGCCAGAAAGGCAAAATAAAGCCTCCGGCCATCAAGGTATTTTATTTTCATGGGTGGTTGTTGTCCTCAGTTAATCATAAAATCAGCAAACCTGCCAGCTTATTTTACCAGAATCAGGGTTCTTTTACCACCCGAAGCCAGAATATTTTGCCAGCTGCCCCCGGCCTGGCCGGTTTCCACCCTGATTGAGGCCTGATCAACCCGGGCCCGTCCGGCTTGAACCTTGGGAATCCGGGCGAAGGTGCCGGGGCAGGTAGAACATCGACAGATGGGTCTGGCCATCGTAAAAGCGCAACTGGCCCTTTATTCTCTCTCTTATCAAC
>JABLWX010000125.1 GCA_013178315.1 Candidatus Aminicenantota bacterium | reverse complement strand
CCATGATGGCTTTTCTCAAAACCGTGGTCTTTTTCATCAATTTCTCCTTGGGTTGTATTAAGTTGAAGAATTATTATAATAGGAAAAACTTAAATTTACCACCGGGAGGCGCGGTCATGTCAGAACAGGAAAAAGCCGGCTGGGCGGAAAAGTTTTTCAGCCCCGAAGAGCTGGGGCAATTTGCCGAAATCGGTCGCCGGTTCAGCCCGGAAGAAATGCAGGCCTACCAGAAAAAATGGACCGACCTTCTTTCCGAAACAAGAGAAAACCTGGACCTCTCCCCGGATAGCCCGGAAGCCAGGGACCTCCTCCGCCGCTGGCAGGAATTGCTGGCCGAAGGCTTTGCCGGGCACGAAGGCCTGCTGGCCAGAATCGGCCAGGCTTACCGGCAGGGAGCGATTCCCCAGGAGTACTCGGTAATCGGGCCCGAGGTCTGGGCCTTTATCAAAAAAGTACAGGAAGCCGCAGACTCAAAATAAATCCCCGGAGGAAAAGTTTGGCTGCATCCGGCCGGCTAACCGAATATCTTTTCGGCTGGTTCCGGAAAACCCCGGCCCCGGCCCGCCGGGCCCTGCTGGCCTCCTGCTTCGGCTGGATGCTGGACTCCTTCGACGTCATGCTCTATGCCCTGGTCCTGGCCCACCTGATGAGCGACCTGTCGATGTCCAAGCCCACGGCCGGCCTGCTGGGTTCGCTGACCCTCCTGGCCTCTGCCTTTGGCGGAATGATTTTCGGGGTGGTGGCCGACCGGCTGGGAAGGACGGTGGCCCTGAGGGCCAGCATTCTTATTTACTCTGTCTTCACCTTCATGTGCGGGCTCAGTCAGAACGTCTTCCAGCTCGGGCTATTTCGAGTTTTCCTCGGCCTGGGAATGGGTGGAGAATGGGCCTCGGGCGCGGCCCTCGTTTCGGAATATTTTCCGTCCGAGCACCGGGGAAAGGCCCTGGGCTTCATGCAGAGCTTCTGGGCAGTGGGTTATGCCCTGGCCGCGGTGGTGACGGCCATTATCCTGCCTAGACTCGGCTGGAGGGCGGTTTTCTTCGTGGGCATCCTGCCGGCACTTCTGGTCTTTTGGATCAGGTCAAAGGTCGACGAGCCCGAGCTCTGGAAAAAAACCCGCGGGGCTTCTTCTCCTAAAGCAACAGGAACAGAAACGAAAATAAATAATAAAACTTCGGGCGGCGAACACCCGGGCCAAGACGAATTGCCAATCTCCACGAATAAAGAGCCCGGCCTCAAACCGGGGCTGGTCTCGGGCCGGCTTCTTAAGATCACACTGGCCGTCACCCTGATGAATGCCCTGACCATGTTTGCCTGGTGGGGCTTTAACCTCTGGATTCCAGGCTACCTATCGCTGGGACAGGCCCAGGGTGGTGTCGGGCTCAGCACCGGCCACATGTCTTCCCTGGTCATATTCATGCAGCTCGGGATGTGGCTCGGCTATCTGACCTTTGGCTATATCAGCGACTCTCTGGGGCGGAAAAAGAGCTATGTCTTCTACCTGCTCTCGGCCAGCCTGCTGGTCTTTCTGTACTCGGTCGCCCGGAGCCCGCTCCTCCTTTTCTTCCTGGGACCGGTGGTGGCCTTTTTCGGAACCGGGTATTTTTCTGGCTTCGGGGCCCTGACCGCCGAGCTCTACCCCACCCGCATCCGGGCCACGCTCCAGGGAATCACCTACAACAGCGGGCGAATCGTCTCGGCCATAGCCCCGCTGGCCATAGGTTCCATGGCCCAGCAGAGGGGTTTCCAGGTGGCCTTCTGGCTGGTCTCTGGAGCCTTCGTCCTGGCCGCACTCTCCTGGAGCCTTATCCCGGAGACAAAGGGTCGAGAGCTGGAATAGAAATTGGCCTCCAGGCGGCCTGGATCACAAATAACAAGCTGTAATAGACCGCTTTCCGGCAACCCGGCGGGCCCGAGACCGGCGTCGCTGCCGTCCAGACGAACAATTCCTACTAAATTAGTAGGATTTTTTATAAATATTCGACTATGTCTGCAACAAGGGGGATACCCACCGCCCGTTGTCCATCTTGTATTTTTTTGAATTATAGATCCCCGTATAAATCCCTTTTCCCTGTTGCCGGAATCCTCCCCCGGGCAGAGTACTTGCTGTCCTGACTGATTTTTACAGATGGCGTTATCTGGTGCCTGGCCCGCAGTCTTAAAGAACCCAACCCGTCGGTCAGGTCAGTCAATCTCGTAATCTCTGAGGAGCTTATCCGGCACCAGGCCCTCGGCCGTCCACTTCTGCTGCAGGTAATAAGCATCGAGAATGGCCTGGTAATAAGCCGGGTCGATGAACTTTCCGGCCTGGGGGCCGGCGGTCAGGGGCTCGATGAACTTGGGCGGGATGAAGGCATCATACTCCCGCCGGCGACCCTGCTGGTTGTTGACATACCTTTCCAGGGTGTAAATCCGCCGCCCGCAGTCCTTGAGGCTTTCAGCCGTGTATTCAATCCCGGTCAGGGCCCGGTACATCTCCAGGAAATCGGGCGAGGTGAAATCCTCGGTGAAAAAGTCACACAGGCCGAGGGAATCGGTCAGGGCCTTGCCCAGCTGGCTCCCGGCCACGTAGGCAGCCAGGTTCTCGGCCCCGGTTAGGCCACCCTCTTCGGCCTGGATGGTCCAGGCATAGGTATGGTCGCCGCGTCCGCGGTTGGAGGTGCCGTAGGCGGTGAACATGCCCGGGAAAACCTTGGGCTCAATTCCGGCATAGCCCAGCCCGGCGTAAGCGGTGGTCAGGCAGCGGACGATTTCCTCCGGGCTGGCGCTGATGCTCGATTTCATCAACTCGTCGGCCACCAGGTCGGTCGGCCGCCCGAGCAGCAGTCCCAGGTCGCTTCGCCCGTAAACGATTTGTTCCAGGCAGTTGATCATGCTGTCCGTGTTTCCGAATTCAGGCGCTCCCGGAAAGGGCAGCCAGCCTTTCTCCTTGAGCTCCATGGCCCCGGCCATGACGCTGCCGAAGGTCATGGTGTCCACCCCGTATTCATTGCATAAATGGTTGAGATAAAAAATGCCGTCCCGGTCGGTCAGGCAGCAGTTTATCCACAGGGCAATGGTTTCGAATTCAGGGCGCACCCCCTCGTGGGCATATGCTCCGCTGCCTACGGCCGCGCTGCGGGTGCACATGATATGGCGGCAGCGGTTGCAGACCTTGTGTTTCCCGGCGATTTCCAGGAAGGCCGCGGTGGAAACCCGGCGGTAAAGTTCCGGGTCAAAGTGGCCCTCGTCAAAGTTATGCCAAGGTAAGTACCCTCCCTTCTTCCCCAGGTAGCCGCCGTTAAAGGCCCGGTCCAGCCACCAGGTGGTCCCGGTTTCGGGACGGAAGGATGCCGTCCAGTTCGGGTCGTGAACATGGCTGTTGACCGCTTCGTCTATCGCTTTCGATTTTTCCAAGAATTTTTCCCGGTCGAAAAATTCTGGCAGCTGCTTTCCGTAGGCGGTGATGGCCACCAGGTTCTTGGAACCAAAAACCGCACCGGCCCCTCCCCGCCCAAAGTTGCGGTGGTAATCGTTGGTCAGGCAGGCGAAGGCCACCTGGTTCCAGCCGGCCGGCCCGGCGCAGACGGTGGAGGAGCCGGGATGTTTCCGGCCCAGGAAATCGGTGGTTTCCGAGGCCCGGCGCAGTACTTTCCGCCCGTTAACATCCTCGAACAGCTCGGGCTCGGCTTCCAGCACCTTCACCCGGCCTTCCGAGGCCAGGATGCGGACGGGCTTATTGGCCCGGCCGTCGATGATAAGCTGGTCAAACCCGGCCCTTTTCAACATGTTGGGGAAAAGTCCGCCGCAACTGGAGTGAGTCAGCAGGCCAAATACCGGGGCCCGGTTGCCAAGCCACTCCTTCCGGGCCGGCGAATAGGTGAAGGGACTGATAAAAGAACAGGAACCACGGCCGGCCGTCGGTATGGCCGTATCGTTCAGGGAAGAATTGCCGATGACCAGGCGGTTAGCCGGGGACAAGGGGTCTTTCAGCCAGCCTTTTTCTTTCAGGTGCTGGTAAATCAGGTAAGCCTGGACACCCCGGCCGCCAAGGTAAAGGCGATAGAGGTGAGCCGGGGCTTCCTTAATTTCCACCCGGCCTGAACTCAAATCTATGAAGGCCCATTTTCCGGTATAGCCATAATATTTTTTCGGTTCGGCCATAATATCTCCTGTGAAAGAAATTAACAGGTTGATTATAAGAAAACTCATCCCGGGCCGCAAACCTTTTGTTCCGGTATCCTCCCGGCCCGGACGAGATTTGGGCTGCGCCCATTAACCTGAATCAGCGAGCAGGCGCACCCCGCCACTCACTGGAGTAAAGAAAAATTCAGAACTGCGGCTATCAGCCGATACCCGCCCGGGTCCGCCCGGTAAAGATCACCGGTCGTGGCTGGTAGACAATCTTGATATCTTTTATCGACTCTCCCGGCTTGAGAACAACTTTCAGCGGCAGCTCGGTCTGAAGCTTGACCCCGCGCGGCACGGTTTCCTCATCCACCGATAATTCGTACTGGCCGGGCAGGATGTTTTCAAAAACGAACCGGCCCTTACCGTCACTATAACAGGTGAGTTCCTCGGCCTGCAACTGCCTCATCGCTTCCGGCCACTGCTCGGTATCCGTGGCTCTGGCTATAATAAGAACGTCCTTGAGCGGCTGGTCTTCTTCATCAAGCAAACCGTTCTTGTTGACATCCTGAAAAACGGTCCCGGTAACCGTTGCCCCCTCCACCAGAACATATTCCAGCCTGGCCGTCTTCCGCTTTTCCACCACCAGCGCCAGGCGTTCCTTCCCTGACAGGTAATACTCCGCCGGAATGCGGCTCATTTCCAGGTTAACAGAATGGAGGCCCTCCGGCACCCGGCTGAAAACAAACCGGCCCTGGTTGTCAGAACTGGCACTGCTACCGTCTTCCAGGTAAAAGGTCACCCCGGGGAAAGCCCTGTCCCCGGCATCAAAAATTCCGTTCAGGTTCCGGTCGGAGAAAACCAGGCCTTCTATCCGGCCGAGGCCGGTGAGAACCGGCCCGGTGGTCCGGCCCTGGTAAGAAGCCACTTCTCCCCAGTTAAAGCGGCGGTCTATTCTGAGAGTTAACCAGTAATTGGCCGGCTGAGCAGATTGAAGCGGCCAGCTGGCCCTGAAGTCCAGCCTGAGTTTCAGGCCCAGGGGTAACCAGCGTCCCAGCCCCAGGTAAAGCTCGGTTCTTTTTGAAGACTGGCTGACGAAGTACCACGACTTGAGGTCAAGGTAAGAGAGCTCCCCGTAAAAATCGGTGCCGAATAAAAAGGGAGAATAGGTGGCCAACCGCAGCCTGGTCAGGTCGGAGAGTTTATTCTCCAGGTAATCGTAGTATCGACTGTCTTCGGCCTCGAGCAGCAGGTAGGCACTCCTTAGATAGCTGTATCTCAACCCCAGGTAAATTGAGGGATAATTGAAATCGCGCTGGTCGTTGACCCGGTCATCATAGTGTTGAAACCGGGCCCGGAGGTAGGGGTAGAAACGGCCCAGGTTCTTGGAAAGTTGAAGATAAAAGCCTGGACTTATGAACTTCCGGTAATCCTCTCCCGGATGCCGGGATTCAGCAGCGTTAAGGTCCAGCCTCAGGGTCAGGTCAGGCCAGGGCGGAGTGATGAGAGAAAAACCGGAATTGAGCTGCCAGAAATCGGTGGTATTAAGGGCGGCACGCCGGTCAACATTATCGTGGTAATAGTCGAGCGAACCGAAAAGGAAAACCCGACGCCGGGTCTGGTAACGCCAGGAGGTAAAAAGACCTTCCTGGTCGCGGTCGTAGGCAAACTCGCTGCTGAGGTTGCGGAAGTCGGCATCCACCCGGCGATAATTGACCTCCAGGGACCAGCGTCCTCCCTGAAGCAGGGGGCCAAAGCGAATCGAGGTGCCGGGAGTTTTTACCTCATCTGTTTCCCCGGCCGACAGGCTGGCCCTGGTGTCCATGACAAACCTGGCCTGCTCGTTGAAGCGGAGTTCTGATTCTATAAATAGAATATCGTTGGTCCTGGTCAGTAATTCGCCGCTCCAGCTCCTTTCGTTCTCGCTGTGCACAAAGCCAAAGCCGAGAAAATACTTTTTGTCCGGTTCAAAACGACCCATAAAGCCGGTGGCCGTCTGCTCGGTCAGCGAATAGAAATTACCCAGCAGGCCGGTCAGCCTGGCCACCTTCCCGCTGAAGACTTCCAGGCCGAATTTCCTGTGCTCGAAGCCGGCGCTCACTCCCCTCAGGTAATTGTAGGCCGGGTAGTAATTGGTGAAGCGATAGCCCAGGTTGGTCAACTGCAGGTTATGGTCGCCCAGTCTCATCTTCCAGGACAGCCGGCCCACCTGCAAGCCCTGCCAGTCCAGGTACCAGTGAGCCGCCTCCAAGCCGGAGGAGGACAGGCGGCCGTCAAACCGGCCACTCAAGATCCCATAGTTCAGGAACTTCTGCCAGAGGTCGAGGTGCATTATATTCTCGTATTCATTGGCATAAAAAGGGCCAGCCTGGGAATAGACCCGGCTGCGGTTCCAGTAGGACAGGTTTATATAACCTTGCTGGGAAAACAGGTCCGAAATTAAGAAGAGAACAGACAGGAATAAGAATAAGAAGAGGCGGCCGGTCGCATTAGCCAGGAGGAAAAGGCCCTCTCTGCCTTCCTCTGACCACACCTTCTGTCTATAACTCATTTCCCTTCCGCCACTTAAAGCAGGGAAGCGGTAAAGGTAATGACCTGAGCATACTCCCCAGCCACGTAATCCCAGGAATTCTGGAAATAAAAGCTGAGGTCAGCCTCCTTTTGTCCCCGGTCCTGGGCCAGCACCAGGCTCTGCCCGGCGGCCAGAACACCATCTCTAAAAACTTCATTGGGAGAAGCTCTCCAGGAGATGGTACTGATGGGTATTACCTGACCACTGGCGCTCACCAGGTTGCCCTCGGCCCTGATGGTTACTTCCCAGCGGCGGTTGGCCGGCGAGGTGGTAACCTGGATATGAACCGGGGTGTTGGCCGCAACCACCGGCTCCAGGTCCGGGTCGGCCGCCGGAAAGGTGATGGTCGTGGGGAAAATATTGATGGTTATGGTCCAGTGCTGGGGGGCCACCCGGGAGCTCAGCCCGACCGGAGATATGAGCAGCAGCCCCACACTGACCAGGGCAGCGGCCAGGAGCCTGGCCCGCTTATTCCCTTTGACCAAATTCCCTGGTTTCATCTTAATTTAAATTCCCTCAACCAGAATGGTAACCGTTGTCCGGTAGGCTCCCGGTGCCATATTCGGGTCCTCGGCAAAAAAGAAATAGAGATAGCCGGTAAAACTCCCGGGCCCGGTAAACCTGGCCACCAGAGCCGGCGCCGCTTTGCTAAGCTGCCCGCTGTAAAATCCGCTACCCTCAGCCTGCCAGCTTATTCTCTCCACCGGAATGGTGTAGCCGGTGGCACTATCCACGAGGTCCGAAGAAACCTGGAATCAGACGTTGGTTCTGGAACTGTAATCATTGTTGGTCTTGATGGTCAGGTCAAAGCGACCCTCGTTGGCCGGAATGGTCTGTGGAACACCAGTTGAAGA
>JABLWX010000124.1 GCA_013178315.1 Candidatus Aminicenantota bacterium | reverse complement strand
CGGTTCAATTCTTGAAGCCATCGGCCAGACGCCGGTGGTCAGGTTAAGAAAGATCGTGCCCGAAAACGCGGCCGAGGTCCTGGTCAAGCTGGAGTATTACAACCCGACGGGTTCCTACAAGGACCGGTTTGCCCTGGCCATGATCGAGGAAGCGGAGAAGCGCGGTGACCTGCGGCCCGGGATGTCGGTCGTAGAGTACACGGGCGGAAGCACCGGTTCTTCGCTGGCCATGGTCTGCGCGGTCAAGGGCTACCGCTTCAGGGCGGTCTCGTCGGATGCTTTTGCCCGTGAAAAGCTTCAGACCATGAAGGCCTTTGGCGCCGACTTAACCATCATCCCCAGCCAGGGCGGAAGGGTCACCCCGGACCTGACCCCGCGGATGATCGAGGCCGCTAGAAGAATAACCGAGTCCGAGCCGGGTTATTTCACCAATCAGCTTTACAACGAGGACGGACTAAAGGGCTACGAGAAGATTGGCGAAGAACTCCTGTCGCAGGTGGATGGACCCCTGGATGTCTTCTGTGCTGCCGTCGGAACGGCCCACATGCTGATGGGTGTGGCCAGAGTGCTCCGGCGCGAGAGCCCGGAAACGAGGGTGGTGGTGCTGGAGCCGGCCGAGTCGGCGGTCATTTCCGGCGGTCAGCCCGGGAGCCACCGGGTCGAGGGAATCGGCATCGGCTTTGTCCCCCCGCTTCTGGATAAAAACCTCTACGACAGGGCTATGGCTGTGGCCGAGAAAGAGGCCCGGGAAATTGTCGGAAGACTGGCGCGGGAAGAAGGCATTTTCGCCGGGACTTCGAGCGGGCTGAACGTGGCCGGGGCCTTGAAGCTGGCCGCGGAACTCGGGCCCGGGCACCGGGTGGTGACCGTGGCCGTGGACACCGGGCTCAAGTACCTGACCGGCTCAACTTTTTCCGTCTGATTCCACCACGGGCAGGCATTCCCTGGCCGGGAATAATGACTGAACTGGTTTTGGAGGAATCGACCCGGTCGCTGCTCGATGATAGCAATATAATCCCTGGCAGCCCGATGCCGTATTTTCAGGTTTCTTCCGGTTGCCTGATCCGGTTGTGATTTCTTTGTCCGGGCCCGGGCCGGGTTCTGTGGTCCTGGGACTCACCGGGCCTGGCTTCTCTTGCCGTCCTTAAGCCCTATGATCACCCGGGCCGTCCTGGCCAGTTCAATGTTATGGGTCACCAGCAGAACCGTCAGGCCCTCCTCCTCGTTGAGTTTTTTGAGGACCTGCCCTATCTCCAGGCTCCGCTCCGAGTCAAGATTCCCGGTGGGCTCGTCAGCCAGCAGGACTTCGGGGCGATTGACCAGGGCCCGGGCGATGGCTACCCGCTGCATCTCTCCGCCCGAGAGCTCAGCCGGCAGGTGATTCATCCTGCCTTCCAGCCCAAGTTTCTTGAGCAATTGCCGGACGTCTTGGCCTGCTCCTTCCTTGCGGAAAAAGGTAAACGGGACCAGGACGTTCTCCAGCACGGTCAGCGTCGGTATGAGGTAAAACTTCTGGAAGATGTAACCGAAGAGCTCCCGCCGTATCCGGGTTAACTGGCTTTCGGAAAGCCCGCGACCGTTTTCGTGAACGGTCCGGCCGTTGACCACCAGCTTTCCCGCGGACGGGTTGTCCAGGCAGCCCAGCAGGTTGAGCAGGGTGGTCTTGCCCGAACCGGAGGGGCCGACAAAGGCCGTGAAGTCTCCCCGGTTGACGGTCAGGGAAAGGCCATCGATGGCCGCAATCTCTTCCGCTCCCCTTTTATAGATTCTTTTAATGTTTTCGGCTTCGATTATGGCTGTAGTAGCCTTCATCTTAATTTCTCCTTCATGTCCGGGCTTTTGTCCTGTCCGTATGAATCGGGGAGGTGGGATTTGAACCCAGCCACCCGCCCGTTATCATAACTTTCATTACCATCACCCTCATTCTTCCTCGCTCCTGATGGCCTCGAGCGGCCTCATCCTGGCGGCCCGGAAGGCTGGATAAATTCCACTCAGAAGGCCCAGCAGGACCACCGCCCCGATGGCCGTCAGGATCAGTGTCGCCCCTATGGAAATCAACCCGCCGCTCGGCGCAAACGGCAGCAGCTTCCTGATAAGATATTCCGTCAGCCTTGAAGTTCCCAGGGCCAGGGCTGCTCCCAGCACCCCGCCCATCAGGCAGAGCAGCGAAGTTTCGAGCCAGACCAGCCGGAAGACGTCTCCGGCCAGGGCGCCCATGGCCTTGAGGATGCCGATTTCCTTCTGCCTTTCCATCACCGACATCAGCACCGTGTTGATCACGCCCATGATGGAAATCAGGATGGCGATTAGGGCGATGGAAAAGACCAGGATGCGGGCGGTGGAGACCAGGGTCATGATGGTGGTCTTGACCTGGGTCAGGCTGACCACCTGTACGTCCGGCAGCTTGAACATCTTCTCCTCGAACTCGGCCAGGTTGGCTTCCTTGCTGACCTTGATTCCGACGCTGGTCAGCTGACCTTCCTGGCCGAATATTTTCTGCAGGGTCTGGAGAGGGAGAAAAATCGTCCCGTCGTCCTGGGTTCCGGAACGCCCCAGAACTCCGACTACCTTGAGCTCGATGTTTTTCTCCGGGATTAGGTAGAGGTCGCCGACTTCCCGCTGCTCCAGCTCGGCTGCCTCATAGCCCATGACCACTTCCAGGGCGGCCGGGTCGGTGAACCAGCCTCCCTGCTTGAAGCTGAGCCCGGGTTTAAGCCTGGGGAAGGAAGCCGGGTCGACTCCCAGGAAGGCGGTCAGGCCGCCGCTCTGGCCCTTGTTCGGGTCGAATACCACCTGCATCAGCATCGGGGTGACGCTCTCCACTTCCGGCTCGCGGACGATGAGCCTGACCACGTCCTCGTTCATGTACTTGAGGCCGGTGCCGCCCTTGAGCATCAGGGTGGCCGCCTCGTAGGGACAGCCCTTGGCCACCACCAGCATCTGGAAGCCGAGGTTATCGATGTCGCGGTCGAGTGAATTCTTGTAGCCGCTGTTAAAGCCGAACAGGCTGATCAACACCCAGGTGGCCAGGGCGATTCCGACCACGGTCAGCAGGCTGCGCGTTTTCTTCCGGGCCAGGTTCTTCCAGGCTATGTGAAACAGGCTGATTTTCTGGCTGTTTTTTACCTTCATCTTGATTCTCCTGAATGAAGTCGGGAAGTGCCTGCCGGTTGCCCGGCAGATAAGAGGCCGCTTATTTCAGCGTCGCCGGGACTTTTCTCCTGGAGATTAAACACCAGGAAGTCCATCAGGATCAGGTTCTTTTTTACCGCCCTGAGAATGGCCCGGAAGTCGTCTTCGGCTTCGGGCGCGAAGTTCGTTATCCGGCTGATGGGTCCGGGCGGCGTTTCGACTCCGGCCTGGACCTGGTAACCGGAAAAGTCCTTGAGCTTCAGCCCGGAAAATTGTGCCCCGAATTCGGGCGAGCGGAATTGCCGGGCGCTGCGACCGGTTATCTTCTGGACATAGAAGCCACGGATTGTCCCGGTTGGCGTCAGGGCCAGGAAAACCTGGATGCCGCCGTAACGGCCCTTCTGGTTAACCCCGTGGACATAACCGATTACCTCCTGGCCCCGATAAATTTCGTACACGGTGTAGGGAACGTCTATCGTTTCGTAGAGACCGGTAAACCTGTCGCTGAGTGCCCGTTCTATCTTTTCGAGCAGCGGCTGCCCGCCGGAATCCTTCACCGAAACATAGAAAGTTCGAAAGCCAGTTGACTCGGGAAAAAGGAGCTTGACATCCCGGCCGGGGTCGTTGAGGTCGCAGCCCACAGCGGCCTGAAGAAGGGCCGGCCAGGAGGCGACCAGGGTGAGCGCGAGGATAATGGCGACGGCCAGAAGAATTTTCCGGGAACCTTTTTTTTCTACTTTCCCTGTTACATTCGCTCCGGTTATTCTAAATATCATGTTGTTTCTGTCCATGTTATCCATTAATCCTGACATACCGAGCCTTTCTAAAAAATGCTCCGGTAAAAATAAAGTTGAACCGCCAGCCTGGAGTTTTGGGCCTGGCTGTCGTAAAGGAACATGGTGCGCAGGGCCAGGTCTGAATTCAGGCGATAGGTGAGGGCGGGTCCGGCCAGGTAGTTCCAGCCGGAGCCATGCTGCCAGAGGCCCAGCTGGGCCTCAAGCTTGAGCCGTCCCTCGTCCAGAAGGTTGAGCCCCTGTCTCAGCAGGACCAGGTGCCAGGGCTGCCCGGCCCGGCGTCCCAGGTTTGCTTCCAGCCGGGTTTCCAGGTTCAGCCAGAAGTAGGTGACGTCAAGGGCCACGCCTGACCAGGGGACCGGGCCGCTCACGGCCCCTTCAGTTTCCATCGCCTCGAGTACCCGGCCGGTAAAGGCGGAGAATCCGAGGTTGTAGTTATCACGGGCCAGGACCCCGTAGGAAATGCGCCCGGAGAGCAGGTAATTCCGGTGGAATTTCAGGCTCATTCCAGAGCCGGTGGTCAGACTCAGGGCCGAGTCGCCCCAGCGAAAATCGTGGTGCAGGCCCACACCCCAGTCGCGGTCGAGATTATGGCCGAGCATGGTGGCATCTGGCAGGAGCAGGGCGTGGTTATCCAGGTTATAATTGAGGCCGAGAGCGGGTTTGCTGTGCCCGGACCAGATTTCTGCCAGGGGTATCTTGAAGCGGAAGAAGGCGTTATATAGCTGGAAGCGGATGGGGAGGTCGTGTTCGCTGTCGTAGACGGCCCGGGCTTGAAGGGATAAAAATCCCAGGTCGGCCTTTCGGCGGTAGAACCTGACCAGGGTCTCCAGACCGAGGCCATTCTTCTGCATTGGATGGTGAGAAAGGTAAGAAAAAGATTCGAAAGATTTTTCGCTGAAATTGTAGGCCGAAACGGCTTGAAGCTCAAAGAAGTAAAGAGCGTTCCGGCCCCCGGCAAAAAGCGGGCTAACGGCTGAGCCGAACAGGGTCAGGATCAGGGCAGCAGTGGACAGCATGATAAGCCAGCTCTTCTTCCGGCTTTCCTGTCTGACTTGATGACCACTCATGAGTTTCACCTGGCTCCAGTTCCGGCCGGGCGAGATTCTAACAGCAGGCCAGGGGCAGGATTGTCATCGGACGTCGGGCAGAGCCCCTTGAAACTTACTCGTACGGTCCTGCTTCTTATCAGTTAAGCCTTCGGTCAGCTGTCCCACGGTCACTTGCCCTCCAGACTGGCCTGGCCACAGGCCTTTCCTTCTGGTCAGGTAACGCCCTTAAACCTTGAAGAGAATCCGCCCGCGGTAAAGGAAGTCATCGCCTTCCCTGAAGGTCAGGATTACTTCCCAGTCTCCGGGCATGACGATGTTTACCGGGAGAAGGTAGACTCCCTGGTTGTTCAACTTGAAGGCAACCTCGCCGGAATCGTGATGGCCGCGCATGGACGGCATGTCGGAGCGGCCTTCCACCTTGAGGCTGGTGATCTTTTCCCCGTTCCGGTCGAAGATCTCCAATCTCAGGATAACCGTGCCCATCTTGGGAGTCTGGGCAAATTCCCAGGTAAAATACCGGCCGTCGGGAAGCTCGTTCTTCTTGCCGGCCGGTTTGAGAACCGGGATTTCTTCCTGCTTATCCGAAGCCACCGCGTGCTGGGGCCGGGTGTATTCTCGACCGAGTCCGGGCAGGCTGGCCAGGCCGGTCAGCAACAGGCCGGTCACGAGAATTATCAACAGGGATCTCTTTAACATTCGTAACCTCCTGAATTTCTCGTCCTGGTACCATTCTATACCGATATTCATATTAAATCTATAAGAATAGTAGGAAAGCCGGGGAAAAGGGAGCCGGGCAAGCGCAATCGCTCTGCCTTAAAACCCGGGGGGCAGGTTACAGGCTTTAGACGCGGAAAACTGGTTAAACCCGGTTCCGGCGGTTGGCGAATGCTTGGTGCGGGCTGTTTGCAGTTTTGGTTATGGCCACGATCGGCCGCAAAGAGCGAGCATTGATTCAGTGGATGATGGCCCTAGCGGATAGCATGCCCGGGTCCAGCGCAATACTTTTATACCAGCTATTTCAATTCACTTGGTATATTTGTTCTCTTTGAAATATGTTTCCACTAATAGTTTTTACGATAGAGAGACATTTTAGGTTAAATCAGGCAAAGAATCGGATAATGAGGGTTCATGTCTTAAACGATTATCTTACATCCATGATATTTTAAGCATAGTAACTGATGATATTGTTATTACCAAAAAATAGATCTGCAAGAAAACTGAATTTTTTTATAACTGATATCGGCTTATTTAAGGAATCGATTTGAAGAAAGTAGCATGATATTTATATAATTAAAAGAGTTAAGGAGGGAAATAATGAGTGAATTCATAGACCCGAATTCGACTATGAACCTTAGGGCAAAATCAAACTTTGATTATGAAGAATGTGCAAGATTATCGAAAAAAAGTGACCTGATTGACCTAATAAATTATGAGCTTTCTGAAATTGATGAGGAACAAAAAAGACCCGGCTGGACTTTTTGGGCATTAATAGGAGCTCTTGTAACTCTTTCTTGGCTCTTTATAAACCAGCTGCCCTTAAGCAAAGTGAATTTTATAAATATTGGATTCATTTATGTTTCACTAAGCTTGATTATTGAATTTATAATTAACTTAATACCAATTATTTCAGGACAAGGAACATCTCACTCAAGAGAGCCACGATACTTTTTTACAATGAATCTATTCGGCTCATATAGGATATATATATTTGTTTCTCTCGCACAATATACAGTATTGCTTTTAGTTGCGTTAAAAATTGGAGGGCAATTAAGTGTTATTACAAAGATATCAATAATTATATTAATGGGATATTCGATTCTGGTTTGGATCTTTCTAATTATTTTGAGTTTCTTAAAAGTGCCAATTAATCCACAGCGAATGGGATGGCTCACCTATTTGACAGCTTCAATTATATCAATGCTGTTCATAATCTCATTATTTGGCTGCTTTAAGAAATTAGTTATTGAATTTGAGGCGTTCACTCCTGAAGAGTTCAGGGCATCAGTTATTCTATTACTAATTGCATATACAATAATACTGATGAGCAAGGTAAGAAGCATATCTCCTGTTCGGTCTTATTTGATTTCATTAAGACGTGACATCATTTTAGATAAGATAGACCTTGATCAGGCCCAAAAGCAAATAGACCTTGCATTATCTGGTCTTTTGGTTGAAGATGTTCTTCAAGAGAGGATAAAAGAAGTTCTAGACTGTTTTGATCAAATAAATAAAGAATTTAATGAACTTATCAATATTATGAAGTCTATCAAACTCCTTTTGCCCATTTCTGTAGAAGAACAGGATCATTCACAATCGATTCGAACTCTTATGGATATATCAAAGACAAAGAAAAATAATCTGACAAATTTGTTCAATAGCTTAAAAACATCGATTAAAAAATTCGAAGAAAAAAAGAACCAGATCATCCGGCTAGATGATCGGGCTTATGAAAAGATTCAACAAGTAGAAGGTAAGATTAACATTGCTTTCTCTAATTTAGAGAGATTATATAAGAATTATGAAAAAGAAAATCAAGAAATAGAGCAGATGTTGGTT
>JABLWX010000123.1 GCA_013178315.1 Candidatus Aminicenantota bacterium | reverse complement strand
ATAGAGCGGCTCAAGGACAGGCTGTGGCGGCTACAAAAAGTTAAGAAAAACTGCACAAATTTTCGTGTAGATTCTTACGTGAGGCAATGATTATGCTTTCATATAGATTTTCTCACGAGGCAACAGGGTCCGGCCCCTTGCCTATAAAATTGACTGACCACTGGCTGAACTCTGGCAGTAGAGATTAATTTAATTTAGCCTCCCCTGTCCTCTTAAATACTAAACCAGTTGAATGCCGCAGCCAGACGGTGTTAGCATGTTAATAGTGGGGATAATATCATCTCCATAAAACCGATTGGGAAAGGAGTAAAATTGAAAAAACCATTCATTCTGGTCGTTATAGGGTTGGTGGCCCTAGTTCTTACCGCATCGGCCCGGACAGAAGGTAAAAAATGGGAGCTGGGCGTCGGTTTTGATTACAGCAGCGTCAAGAGCTCCGGTTCCACTGAGGCCTTCGATATCCTGACCATCCCCCTCAGGCTGGGTTATTATCTCTGGAAAGGATTAGAAGTCGAGCCGGAATTATTCTTGATGAAGGTCGAAGATAGCGACATGGGTTATCTCTTCAACCTGAATGGCGTTTATAACTTCAAGACGGCCAGTTCTTTTCGGCCTTTCCTTCTGGTCGGTGTCGGAATTACCAATGGGGTCAAGATTGGCTATCTGATGGAAGCAGATAATGAATTCAACGGCTTCGTCTTCAACGCCGGAGCCGGGCTCAAGTACCTGGTTGGGAATGCGGCAGCCATCAGGTTCGAATACCGGTACCTGCACAACCGCCTCAAGGACATGGACATCACGGAAAATTTCAACAGCCACCAGTTCTTAATAGGAGTTTCAGTATTCTTCTGAGCCGTCGAAGCTGTCGAAATTAAGAAGCATCTAAAGGCCGGGAAGTCTAGTCCGGGATTGGGCAAGTGGGATTGAACTGACGAGGTCATTCCCTATGCCGTGCCCCTAATCTGAAGGCGATCGGGGCTGAAAAATCTGCACCCAAATATGCGGGGGTTCTTTTATTTAACAGGTCCCGGAATCCCCAGGCATTTAGCTAACGTAAAAAGGACTTTAGGTCACGAGGCGAAGGGGAAGTGTTGACCGGCCTGCCCGATTGTGTTTAAATTATCAGGAGCCGCCGGGGTGGCGGAATTGGTAGACGCAAGGGACTTAAAATCCCTCGGGGTGTAAACTCCGTGCCGGTTCGAGTCCGGCCCTCGGCATTTCTTTGCATTTCCAATCAGTTTTACTTTCCATGCCTCTGATTGCCATATTTTCAGCCGCCGAGCAAAAGCCCTTCCTGCCGATATTTTTCTATTCACCCTATATGTAACGGCTCATCTCACCTTCAAACCGACAGGACCAGCCTGGCCCAAACAGATAAGAAATGAAGGGATAAGGAAAACATTCCCGTGAAAATCTATTTTTCACCAGAATTATCGCCCCGATCAGGGAAAAATTCAGATCATTCGTTAAATCCAAACCCTTCAGGAATCACCCGCTTTCCCGCCAGGCCTGATTGACAGACCAGACCGCCGGGTCTAATCTGGATGTGGGAGAGGAAAATGAAACCCACGGATGAATTGAAGAAGGAACACGGGGCAATAAAAATTATGTTGAACGTACTCACCGAGGTGGCCAGAAGGCTAGAAGCCGGCCGGGGCGCAGACTTAAAAGACCTCAGCGATATCCTGGAATTCCTGAAGGTCTTTGCCGACCGCTGTCACCATGCCAAGGAAGAGGAGCTGTTATTCCCGGCCATGGAAAAAGCCGGGATTTCAGGGGAACAGGGCCCAATCGGGGTAATGCTGGCTGAGCACCAGGTTGGCCGGTCCCTGATCAAGGATATGGACGAGTCTGTTAGTGGTATAACGCGTGGCGAGGACCGGGCCGGACTGAACTTCGCCCACCAGGCCAGGGCTTATGCTGACCTGCTGGCCGCTCACATAGAAAAAGAAGATACTATCCTGTATCCGCTGGCCGACAGCCGGTTGAGCAAAAAGACCCAGGAGAATCTAAAGAATGGATTTGAGCGCATCGAGCGTGAAATCGTCGGGCCGGGTCGCCACCAGGAATTTCACCGGCTGCTGGACAGGCTGGAAGAAAAATACCTGGTTCAGGCCGAATCAGGCTGAAGGCAGATTTTGAGAGAGGGGAAAAAATGGACGAAAAAGACCCGGGCCGGATGAGCGACGAAGAATTAAAAGAATTTATCAAGAAATTCTACGCCGAACTGGACAAGAAGTCTGATTGCGCGGTTTGCCCCGTGGCCAACTGTCCCCGTCGCCGGCCAACGGGCGACCAGGAAACCGACGAATCTGCCGAAGAAGAAAAAATAGAATAATGTAGAATAATCTGGTTTGTCTTTATTACCCAATCTGTATGTTTTTCCCCGACCTTCAAAGCCTTGGCTCTTTAATAAAAAAAACTCAGGCCTAGGCTTGAAACCTCAGCCCTCGGAGCTCGTTATCCTCATTTCCCAGGTCAATGGCATGGCTTTCTTGATGGTGGCACTGACTCCACAGTATTTCTCCTGAGATAGCTCTATGGCCTGCCTGAGTTTTTCTGGCGGCAGGTTTTTCCCGGTGAATTCATAGACAAGATGAATACGGTAGAATTGCTTGGGATGCTCGGCCGTCAGGTCGCCCTCAACCACCAGCCTGAATTTCTCCACTGGCACCCTCATCTTCTGCAACATGGAGATCACGTCCATGCCGGTGCAGCCGGCCAGGGCCACCAGCAGGAGAGGCTTGGGCCGTGGGCCACGGTTTTTGCCCCCTAAATCCTGGGGCGTATCAAGAATGATCCGGTGTTCATCCACAGCTGTTTCAAAAGCCACGCCGTCCAGCCAATCGGCCGCAATCGTTTCTTTTCCGGCCATGACCACCTACCTCCTAAAGGGAATCTCCAGATAGATTATAGCCCGTAACGTAAAAAGGCCGTAATCATTTCTTAATCAACGGTGAGGCTGGCGACTCTGCCTGCCCTTCTGGATAGCACCCGACCTGCCCATAAGGTCGCCGTTCAGCTCAATTAATAATTGTCCGGGACAGAGAAGCCGTTTGCTTCTGCGTCTCTCTTTAAGTTATATTAATTGCCCGGTGCCAGACCTGAAGGCTGAACCGAAACGGAGGATATTCATGAAAAAGCGCAGTCTTAGACTTACCATAATAGCCATCCTGTGCCTGGTCATGAGCCTGACGCTACAGGCCGAAGACCGGAAAGAACTCAACTGCTACACCGTCCTGGTGGGCAAAAAGGCCAGCGCCGATGGCTCGGTTATGGTGGCTCACAACGAAGATGACACCGGCGACATAATCGTCAATGTCAGGAAAATTGCCCCCCGTAACTACGGGCCAGAAGTCAAAATCAACCTGGGACATGGGGCCGTCTACCAGACCGACGGCAGGACCAACGGCTTTATCTGGATTGAAGCTTCCGCCCAGGAATTCGCCGACAGCTTCGTCAATGAACACGGCGTGGTTATCACCTCGGATGCCTGTAGCTCCCGTGAAAACGCCGAGGATTACACCGATGGCGGCCTCGGCTACATGCTGAGAAGGATAGTGGCCGAAAAGGCCAGGACGGCCCGGGAAGCGGTCAGGCTGGCCGGAGAGCTGGTGGAAAAGTATGGTTATCGTTCCTCCGGCAGAACCTACTCCATCGCCGACAAGAACGAAGCCTGGATGCTGGCCGTCATCAGGGGCCGGCACTGGTTGGCCCAGCGAGTGCCCGATGACGAGGTGGCGGTCATTCCCAATTACTACACCATCAGGCAGGTCAGGCTGGATGACCCCGATAACTTCCTGGGCAGTCCGGATATCATTGAATACGCCAGGAAGAATGGCTGGTACGATGAAGAAAAAGACGGGCCCTTTGATTTCAAAAAAGCCTTCAGTCGGCCTTCCCGCCGGGACCCGGTATCTGACGGCAACAGCCTCCGGATGTGGCGGGGGCTGGTCATCCTGAGCGGTAAAGACTGGAAGGTTGAAGACGATTTTCCCCTTTCCTTCAAACCGGCTCGCAAGGTAACTGCCGAAATGCTGATGTCCCTGCTTCGCGACCATTACGAGGGAACTGAGTACGACGCCACCGGCGGGTATAAAGAAGGCAGCCCCAATCTAACCAAATTTCGCACCATCTGTACCAGCTCCACAATAAATTCATTTGTGGCAGTCCTCGACGCCCAGAAACCGGAGCCGATTTCTATCCTGTTATGGCTGGCCCTGGGCAAACCGGATACCTCCGTCTATCTTCCGATATATTACGGAATAGAAAAGATGCCAGAGGGCCTGGGGGCCGGCCCGACCAACCACGACTACGAACTCTTCTACCGGCAGCACTTCCAGCCAGAAGAGCTGATCGCCGCCCGCGACCGCCTGCTTCATACCAGGGTGCTCAGGTTCGAAAGAGTGGTCGAGGGTAACTACGGCCAGATGATACAGGTGGTTAACAAAGAACTCCGGCCCCTGGAAAAAGAATACCTGAATGGCCAGAAGCTCTTTGAGTCAAAGTTCAGCCAGCTACACCGCCGGAACCCGGCTGCCGCCAGCCAGGCCCTGGATAAGCATGTCACCACTGCCTTCGACCGGCTGGCAAAGATTTATAAGAAACTGGAAGCCAGGTACTGATAAAATAAACCTGAACTGAGCCTCCGCACCTGAAACTGTGTAATTATTACCTTACATACAGCTCGTCAAACAGCATCCAGGCTTTCTGGCCGGCGTTGCGGAAGCCCTCCGGAACCGTGCCAACATTAATCGCTTTAACCCGGAGAAACCGCCCTTCCGAGCCCCTGAGGGAAACATAGAGCGATTTCTGACCCGGCCCCTGTGGCTTTTCGGGCAGGGCATATTCTTTCTCGGCTACCTTTTCGAACTTCCGGCCATCCAGCGATACTTCCACTTCCACCCTGGCCGGCAGGAAAATCCTGGCATTATTATTCTCGAGGCAACTGAGCTCCAGCTCGTAGAGGTCCTGTTTTCGACCCAGGTCCAGCACCACAACCAGGTCATTGCCTTCATAACCCTGCCAGTTCTGGTCCCTGGCCTCGGGCCTGGCCTTGACCAGATCGATCAGAGTCTTTTCGCCGGCTGCACCCGGACGGGACGAGGCCGGCGGGCTGAAATAAACGATATCTTTAACGGGATAGGACTGGCTGTAGAAAGCCGCGGCCACCGGGCTCGGCTGACGCCTCGGGTGAAAAGCCATGGCTTTAAGAACCGCGGTGCCCCTGATGGTCAATGGCCCCTCGTAGACCGGTGATTTTTCAGTCGGCTCGCTGCCATCCAGCGTATACCTAATCTCGGCATCATCCAGCCCAACCCTGATGTTAACGCTGGCCGGCTCGGAAGGATTGACATAGGCCCGGGCCGGCTCGATAACCGGCAGTGGAACCACCTGCCATCTTTCATAGTCAGCCTGGTCTCTCTTCAGCACGTCAAAGAGATCCTGGGCCGGCCGGCTGTTGTCATTTTCGTTCCAGGCCACGCTCATAGCCAGGACCTTGATATCAGGATTTACCGGCAGCTTGATCTTCCGGACTCCGGCCGGCAGCTCAATCGCATACTTGAAAATGTATCCGTAGATATAGGGTTCATTGCCCTCGGACGGGTGATGCAGATGGGTGGTGAAAAAGGCCACTTCGTCCTGCCGGGTATATCCCGGGACAACCCCGGTGTAGGTGTATTTATCCCGGTCAAAGTCAATTTTCCCGGCCGGGCCCTCTGCCCAGGTCCGGTTATCCCACTGGCCGATAAAGCCTGACCAGTAAGCCACCTGAACCTCTACAGGCTCCTCGCCTATTTTGAATTGACCTTTCTGATTTTCCGCGGAAGCAGCGGCCAGAATGTACAGGCGGTTAAACTTTCCGTCCGGCAGCTCTATTTCCTGGCCCTGGCAGGCCACAGCATTTTTGGCTCCTCCTTCTTTCGGCCCGAGCTTGAAGCTGAGGCTATCGCTCACGATGTTATCCGGCAACAACTCGGCCGGGAAGCTGCGCCCGCTGGAATCAAAAGCGCCATCTTTGCGATTATCGTCGTGGCTGAAGACATCGATATCGTAGGGAAGCTCAACTGGAACTGATTGAGGCGGCACCAGCTGGCTGGTGGCCGGAAGAAGCTTTAAGGCGAAGGTCTTAATCCCGTAAGGATTAAGGTCAAAAACCAGCTTGCCCTCGCGCACCACGGCCGGACCGACTTCCTCTTCCACCCCGTTGACTTCGCGGGCCGCACCGATTCCGGTCAGAAAGGAGAGCGTGGCCTTTTTTAGACCCTGGCCTTTGGTCTCAACCAGCCTGATTATTACCTCGTCTGAATTTTCTGCTTTTTTCACGGCCGAGATATGGATATTATCATGGCTGACCCTCAGGAAAGAAACATTCTTGCCCAGACTGCCCTCATGGGCAACAGTCTGGAAGGCCAGGAGCGGCTGGTTAAGCCGCAGGGCCTGCTGTCCGGTCCCGCCCTGTCGCCAGTCTCCCTGGTGTCCGTAAACGGCGTAAAGAATTTCATGCCGGCCAAAGTCCTGGGTGGCCTGCTCTCCTGGCCAGGACCGAACCCCGGGCGTATAAAGCAGCGTGAGTCTCAGCATGTTGTCCGCCGGTTTATCGGAACCGTACTTACAATCTTCCAGTATGGAAACGCCATAACTGCCGCTCTTATCGGTCAGGTCGAACCACAGGTGCGAGGGCACCTCGAACTTCTTGGGGTCGTTGTTTCCCCGCTGAATGGTCCCCAGCCCCCAGTTATAGGTAGCCAGGGGATTGGAAACGGTTAGCGGGAAGGCGGCCTTGAGAGATGATTCCCTGGTAGCCCAGTCGATCAGGTTATAAAATTCCAGCCGGTCGCCCGCCCCGCCGGCCGCCAGTCGCACGGTCTGGACAAACCTGGAGCCGCGGGCTTCCCTCTCTATTTCTATGGCTACCCTGGCCGGGCCGTTTTCCACGACGGTAACCCTGGCCGGGCCGGTCACGTACCCGGAAGGCGGCTTCATCCGGTCTTCCCAGTCCATGTTCCAGGCTGGCCACTGCTGTGGCTTTTCGTAGTGGAAGGACAGCCTGGCAGAAGAGGCCAGCAGCTCCCGGCCAGCCTTCTTGTCGAAGATGCTCGATACTTCGCCATCTTTGTTGAGCTTAACCAGATAACGGCCGTTTTCCAGGAGGTTAGGGCCAACTCTTAAACCGGTGTTCAGGCGGCAGGGCTCAGAGGAAGGCCTGATATCGTAAACGCTAAAGCCGAGAGATGGAACGGTGGCCACAAAAGCCAGTCTGACTTTACGGTCACTTTTTCCCAGAACCTGGGAAGGCACTTCGCGGCCGTCGGGAGCAAAAACCCTCAGGTAATCAGAGGACTGAGGCAATTCCAGCTCGGCTTCCACCACGTCTTCGCGGTCAAACGCCAGCGGGTTGTAGACGACCACCGGATAGCCATTCACCCTGGTGTCCAGGACCCGGATGACCGCCCCGGCTGAATCTTTGAGGACCGAGCTGAACTGGTTGGCGGCCAGGATTTCATCATTCCAGGAAAACTCGTAGGCTCGTGGAATGCTGGTTCCGGGCAGGATATCATGAAACTGGGCGCCGAGGACCAGGCGCCAGGCCTCGTTGATTTTTTCCCTGTTGTAGGCCGCGCCGCCCAGCCAGTCGGCCAATACCGCCGCCGTTTCGGTCGAATAGCCCAGGAATTCATTTTTGCGGTTCCAGCGT
>JABLWX010000122.1 GCA_013178315.1 Candidatus Aminicenantota bacterium | reverse complement strand
GTATTTTTTCTGAAAGAGATAGGCGATGTTCTGCCCGTCTTTCCCCTTATAAAATTTTCTTTCAGTCTCTTTGACCAGGGCTGCCCGGTGCCCGAAGGGGAGGAGATAACCCTTGTAAACGACCTTGACAAAGTGGTCGCGGCCCATGGTGGCCAGGTGCTGCCAGGTTACCACCGAGAGCGGTGACATCGGCGACCAGTTGCCGATGGAATCCAGCCAGGCGCCCAGCGGGCTGAGCATCAGCCGGTTAACTTTAACCGGCATGGGCTCGTAGGCGGATTTATCAGGATTCCTGAGGGTAAAGTTGCTGCTCAGGTGGACGATCTGGTGCCGGTCGTTGGGGTCGAGCGAAAGACGTGGCCGGGCCTTGTGTTCCGGGTCAGGGCCAACCAGGTTATCGAGGTCCACGTCTGGGGACCACACGGCCCGGACCGCCAGGTAGGGATTGTCTGATTCGCTGACCGAGCCGTCGGGGTTAAGGGCGGCCAGGCGGGTATGCCAGAGCTCGGTCCAGCCGGCGGTAGACGTGGCCCCGGCCGTGTGCAGCCAGACATTGTAAGCGTTGGGAGAGAGAATCAACCGGTAGGGCATTTCAATGGCTGTCTGGAATTTTTCCGGCGGGGCAGGCTTGAGCGTTGCCCTGAGAGTGGCGCTGACCTGGGCCTGGGACAGCTTGCTCTGCTTGAGATAAAGGGCCTGGGTTGAAGGACCGGTCTGGGTCAGCAGGGAGCGGGTTGCAGCAGCCGGGGTTCCAGTTTTAGGCTGAACCGTTTTTGGGGCGGTTTGTCCCGGCACAGCGGGAGGGAGGGCTACCGGAACCAGGCTCGGCTGGTAAAGGTGCCAGGCCAGGAGTGATTCCAGTGTCAGCGGGATTTCTTTGATCTCATCCGGGATTAAGAAGGCCAGCCGGCTCGGCCCTGAAATCCTGGAAAAAACCGGCGGCGGTTTCGGGGTCTCTGATTCGGCTGGGGTGCTGGCCTCGTAAAAAGCTTCTTCGGCGATGCTCTGTGGGGGGAAGTGGACGATGAGGTAGGCCGGCTGCGAGGCGTTTTCCCTGACCAGGTGTGGCCGGGGCAAATTCACCAGTTTAAGGTTAAGAAACTCGAAATCCAGGTAGAGCAGGTCATCCGGTCTGAAGGCCTTAATCAACAGTCCGGTCCGGGGCAAAGCTATCTGTCTCTGCGGGATTACCTTTTTCTGAATCTGCTGTAACTGGCCGATTACCGGTGTGGCCCCGAGGATGCTGGCGTAGGAGAGGAATTTTCTCCGGGAGATTCGTGCGGGTTTCGAATCCATTTGGCCTTCTTTCTTTTTGCTGGACTCAGGGTCGGTCATGGCGGCTCCTTTCCTTATAGAAAGGTTATTTCTGCGGTCTGCGGGAGCGCCTTAATGGTTAGCGAGGCGGGAATCCAGACGACCTTCTTTTCACCCTCATGAAATAACCTTTGTTTTCTTTATATCTATCTGTGAGGTCAAGTCAAGTTAAATATTCTTTCCGGTTAAAACAAGGTATCCAGTGGAAGGGCAGTATATGGAAGCGGCGCGGTGGTGGTCCGGCCATAGGGATTGGGGTGGAGGAAGAGGGAAGATTTATCAGGTTAGTACTTGAAAAGTCTCATGACCATCTATCTTGATTATGGCCCAGAAAGTTATCCTTCAAGCTGCGAGCACCCATTTCCCGAGAAAATTTTCATCAGTTAGATAAGCTGGACCAGCGGCTATTTTCGGGGAACAGGATGTAATGTCATTCGAATTTAAAATTCCTGCTATTTTAGGCTATCATTATTTCTAAGAAGGAGACTAAGCCTTTGATAAAAGTGGCTTCCAGGAAGGCTGGGAGTTTAAGTTGAAATTCAAATCATTGCTGGCCAGGCTTTCGGGATTTCACCATAATTTCAGGCGCATCGAAGAATGTTCCATTCTCCTGAGTTGGCTGGACCCGAAACCTGGTGAAAAAATACTCGATGTTGGCTGCGGGGACGGCTTTTATACGGAGAAGATTGCCAGAAAAGGGGCAGAGGTCACGGGAATAGATATCCGCAAGAAAGCCCTCATAAGGGCCCGCAACCGGGCTTTAAGCCAGAAGCTTCACTTTATAGAAATGAACGCCGAAGAACTTGACTTCCCGGAAAACTACTTCGACAAGGTTATAAGCTTCTGCGTCATCGAGCATCTGCAGGACGATGAAAAAACCCTGCGGCAGATAGCCAGGCTCTTGAAACCCGGGGGGAGGTTGTTTCTCTCGGCCGATAGCCTGTCCAACCCGGGTCTGAAAACCGAGGAGAAGGAAAGCCATCGGAGGCGTTACCACGTGAATCAATTTTATAACCTGGAAGTGGTTTCCAGTAAGTTGCAGCAGGCCAACCTGAAGCTTGAGCGCTCCCGGTTCGTTCTTTCGAGTCCTTTGGCCCTGGCCCTGTCCCGTTTTTCCTGGAAACTCGATGACCTGCCGCCGGTTCTGTTGCCCCTGCGCTTCATCGGTTATCTGTTCCTTGGAACCGTGGGGTTACTTGCCCTCCACCTGTTCGAACCCCCAGCGGAAAGGCGGAATCACGGACTGACGCTGCTGGTGGAAGCCTCGAAACCCCAACGGTGATATCAGCAGGGCGGCAATTTTCACCTCTTGCATTGAAAGTGCAGGCGCAAAATCATATAAAAAATGGTCTGGGGATGATCACAAAAAGGCCTCTTTACGCGTTATCTGTGTCCCGGAAGTTTCGGCAAGATTTTTTTTATACCTATTGTAGAAGTCGGCCTGGCTTTTTCTTTTTATACAGTCTTTTCCTGGTAAATCTGGATCAGGTTGCCGCAGGTATCGTCGAAGATGGCCACGATGGCCGTGCCGAAATCCGTGGGCTCCAGGGTAAAATTCACTCCTCTTTCTTTAAGGCGGCTAAATTCTTCATGAACGTTATCCACTGCGAAAGCGGCTATGGGAATGCCGTCTCTGGCGAGCGCTTCTTTAAGGGCTTTCATGGCCGGGTATTCAGCGTTCGGTTCAAGAAGAAGTTCGGGACCTTCAGGGTCTTCGGATGAGACCACCGTCAACCAGCGGGCTTCGCCGAGGGGAATGTCCTTTTTAAGAATGAAGCCCAGTTTTTCCGTGTAGAACCGCAGGGCCCTATCCTGGTCCGCCACCGGAATACTCAACAACCTGATTCTCATTGATTTTCTCCGGATTTAATTTATTGATGTGCCTCGAATTCTTCTATAATTTCATAATGCTGGGAGCGGCTATCAAACCGTTTGAGAATGGACCGAGCTTTGGGTGGAACCACACAGGCCTCATAATCTTCGCCGGCAAATTCCTTTACAGCTTCGATTGAAGTAAATCTCATTATAGTTACAAACTCTACTTCATCACCAATATCTCTTTTCAGCAGTTGAATATCCATAAGCCCTTTTATATTCCGGTTTCTGATCCCGATGAATATTTCGCTTCTCAGTAAATTCTCATAAGCATCCGCACTTTCCCGTGTCGTCCACCCATTGCCAGATTCTGCTAATCATTTTTGCTCCCTTCTATCATGTCTGCCCGCAAAAAGAGACTATAAATCCTTGTGTTGTGAATGTCAAAAACAAATTTTCCCGCCTTAATCCCATCGTACCCAGGCAGATTGCAGCCCGACTTTGGGCTTTTAGAGACACTTCTAGATTAAATTGAGTAGCTTCAGGAACCTTATAGACAGGACCTGTCCCAGGAAAAGGAGTGGTGTAGCTAAAAAGATTATGAGCAGGTAATTTTTATTGACCTGAGCTCCGTACAATAGGCCAAGCGAAAGAATCAGGACTAAAGTCCAGTAGACGGCCATTTGGATTAAGGTTTTCCATTTCGAATTTACGGTGGCTTTTTGCTCATTTCTTATTCTTTTGACTACTGAGGTAACAAAATCCGGCCTCATTTCCGGGGCTGGGATTCCAGAAAGAGTTTTTTTCAGGATAAAACCAAGGTTGTCCTTTTCTTCTTTCATGATTTCCTCTCCTTTTTCCCTTCAAAGGAAGTGGACCTACCAAGCCTTTTCTCAATCATTTTTCTCAGGATCTGTCTGGACCTGAAAAGGTATGATTTTACCGTTCCCTCCGGAAATCCCAGCTGACTGGCAACTTCCTCGAGCGGAGTGTCCAGCCAGTAATGCAGATAGGTAATGGTCCGGTATATTTCGGGCAGCTCTTCTATGGCCCGAAGCACCAGAATTCTTCTTTCTTCATCTAAAAGGGTATTCAGCGGGTCGCCGGAGTAATCTGCCCGGGCATCTTGCTTGTCGTCATAGGATGAGGTCAGCGAGATCCTTATCTTGTTCTGCCGTCTCCAGTCCAGGGCTGTGTTATAGGCGAGTCGGTAAAGCCAGGTGCTGAAATTGCTGAGGGAAGAAAATAATTTAATTTTTCTGTAGAGCTTTAGAAAGACTTCCTGGCAGACTTCCTCGGCGCTGGCCTCGGAGAAAGGGCCGAGCACCGAGCAGACTAGCCTGAATACTTTTTTCTGATAGCGTTCGACCAGCTGGCTGAAAGCGGCCTGGTCCCCGGTTTCCAGAAACCAGGCTACCAGCTTTTCGTCTTCCACTTTAGATATCCTGTTTCACAGTTTCAGTTCTTTTTCTCTTTTTCCCGGGTGATAAAATAAGAAATCATCACGCCGAGTCCGGTAAAAACAATGACCAGGCCCACCGGCCAGACGACCCTGAGCGCGGGCCACATCCAGAACATCAGGGTCATGCCCAACCCGATCATGGTCAGGATGATACCTGCGCCGAGAGCATTCCTCGGGTTTTCGCGGCCTTTGCCCTCCTCATTGATATAGTAGTCCGGCCACTCAGGATAGGGAAGCCCTTTTTCAATGGCAGCCATTCGCTCCTTGTGGATGAGCTCCAGGAGTTTTTGTTTCTTTCTGTGATTAATCCAGATTGTGATCAGAGCAAAAGCGGCCCAGCCAAAAACCCAGAGAATTACGATTAAGGGGTTGCTCCAGCTGAGGGTATTTCCTTCCATATTCTCCTCCTTTACATGGACAAGTTAAATATTTTTTTGATTTCAACTTTTTGACGCTGACAGAAGAATTTAGGTTGCAGATATGCAATAAATATTAAAAAGAACCTTATATTCTTAGAAAGTGTGGGGAAACGAATTTATGATCTTAAAGACGGGCTGACAGTTTAAGATTCATGTTTGATACTGGAGAGATATTTTCCGCTCTTAAGTAAAATCGAGGAAGGGTTGAAAGAAGGAGAATTTTTAGAATTGAGAAAAAAGAAGGTATTCACCAATCATTCATATTCGGACCAGGGTTTGACCTTTAAGTCGCCGAGTTTTTTGGAGCGCAGGGCGGAGACGAAAGCTTCGGCTAATTGCAGGTTGGTGATGACCGGGATGCCCAGGTCGATAGCCAGGCGCCGCATCCGGTAATCGGAATCAAACTCTATGCGCTTTCCGGTGTGGGGGATGGAAACCAGAAAATCTATCTTTTTCTCCATCAGGAAGTCTTTCAGGTTGGGCTGACGGGGCTGGTGAATCTTAAAAAGCCTGAGGCTTTCAATTCCGTGGCGTTTGAGGAACTTAGAAGTGCCTTCGGTGGCGTAAATGGTCAGCCCGGTTCTGGCCAGGTCTTTGGCCGCGGCAATGAATTTCTGTTTGTTTTCTTCCCCGCCCAGACTCAGCAGGATGGATTTTTCCGGGAGCCTGTAGCCCGCAGCCATCATCGCCTTGAGCAGTGCTTCGTGGGCATCATCACCCAGGCAGGCCACTTCACCGGTTGAAGCCATCTCCACTCCCAGCCTCGGGTCAGCCCCCTTGAGCCGGGAAAAGGAAAACTGCGGAGCTTTCACCCCGACGTAATTCAGCTCGAATATAGAGCGGCTGTTGCTCACAGGGAGTCCCAGCATGGCTCTGACCGCCAGCTCGATAAACGGAATGCGCGAGACCTTGGAGACAAAAGGCAGCGAGCGGGAAGCCCGCAGGTTACATTCTATGACTTTGAGTTCATTGTCCCTGGCCAGGAGTTGCAGGTTGAAGGGGCCGGTTATCTTCAAGGCCCGGGCAATTTTTTCTCCGATAAGGCGGGCTCGTCTAACCGTTTCAAGGTAGAGCTTCTGCGGCGGGACGACCATGGTGGCGTCACCCGAATGGACGCCGGCGTTTTCTATATGTTCGATGATGGCCGAAGCCACCACTTTCCCGCGGCTGGCCACCGCTTCCAGCTCGATTTCCTTGGCCCCGACGATGAACTTGGAAATGACCACCGGATGTTCCGGTGAGACCAGCGAAGCCCTTTTCAGATATTGCTCCAGATAGTTTTCTTCAAACACCAGGCTCATGGCCGCGCCACTGAGTACGTAAGAAGGTCGGATGATCACCGGGTAGCCAACCTCGGCACCGAATTTCCGGGCTTCTTCCAGTCTGGTGACTTCTTTCCATGGTGGCTGGTCTATGCCGAGCTCATCAAGGAGCTTAGAAAATTTATGCCGGTCTTCGGCCCGATCAATACTTTCGGGCGATGTGCCCAGAACCCTCACCCCGGCCAGGTGGAGCTTTAGAGCCAGGTTATTCGGCACCTGGCCCCCCATGGAAATTATCACCCCGGCCGGCTTTTCTTTTTCGTAGATGTCGAGCACCCGCTCCAGGCTCAGCTCGTCAAAATAAAGCCGGTCGCACATGTCGTAATCGGTGGAGACGGTTTCCGGGTTGTAGTTGACCATTATGGTCTGGTAGCCGAGCTGCCGCAGGCTGAGCACCGTGTTTACCGCGCACCAGTCAAACTCCACCGAAGAGCCAATGCTATAAGGGCCCGAACCCAGGACCATGATTTTCTTCTTCGATGGCCGAAAACGAACGTCGTCTTCCGAGCCGCAGTAAGTCAGGTATAGGTAATTTGTCTTGGCCGGATATTCTGCGGCCAGGGTGTCAATCTGCTTTACCGCTGGCTTTATTTTCTGTTTCTTCCTTTTTTCCCTGACTTCCTGTTCGCTGGCTCCGGTGAAAATAGCTACCTGCTTATCGGAAAATCCTTTCTTCTTGGCTTCAAGAAGAAGCTCAGCCGGAAGCGAGCTCAAGGAGAGGCTCCTGAGCTGTTTTTCCATCTCCACCAGCCCCCTCATCCTGTGAAGGAACCAGGGGTCGATTTTCGTCAGGTGAGCCACTTTTTCCACCGACCAGCCTTTCTTGAAAGCTTCGGCTATGCCGAAAATTCTCTCGTCAGTTGGATGGGCCAGCTCTTTTTCCAGATTTTTAAAGGAATAGTTTTCATTGCCCACAAAACCGTACATGCCCACCTGGAGCATGCGCAGGGCTTTCTGCAGGGCCTCTTCAAAGCTCCGGCCGATGGCCATGACCTCGCCCACGGATTTCATCTCCGAGCCAATCTTCCGGGAGACGCGGGCAAATTTTTTGAGGTCCCAGCGCGGGATTTTTACCGTGACGTAATCCAGGGCAGGTTCAAAGCAGGCGGTGGTGGCTCGAGTTACCGTGTTCTTGAGGTCAGGCAGCGTGTAGCCGAGCATCAGCTTGGCGGCCATGAAGGCCAGGGGATAGCCGGTGGCCTTGGAAGCTAAGGCTGAAGAGCGTGACAGCCGGGCATTTATTTCGATGATTCGGTAATCGCCGTTTTTGGGGTTCAAGGCATACTGGATGTTACATTCGCCGATGATTTTCAACTGGCGCACGGCCCGGAAGGCAATCTCTCGCAAGCGGTGGTATTCAGTGTTGGTCAAAGTCTGCGATGGTGCCACCACAATGCTTTCGCCGGTGTGAATGCCCATGGGGTCGATA
>JABLWX010000121.1 GCA_013178315.1 Candidatus Aminicenantota bacterium | reverse complement strand
GTCACCGCTCTCGGTGGTAACCTGGCAGCACCTGGCCACCATGGGCCGCGACCACTTTGTAAAGGTCGTTTACAAGGGTTATCTCCTCCCCTTCGGGCACCGGGCAGCCCTGGTCAAAGAGACTGAAAGAAAATTTTATAAGGGGAAAGACGGGCAGAACATCGCCTATCTCTTTCAGAAAAAATACATCGTCATCCGGGACCCGGACCGCCCCTTCCCTGCCCCGTTCCAGCAATACGACGGCCGGGAAGTGCCTTTCAGGCTGGTCAGAATTACCACCCAGAAAACTCCGCCGCTCGACCCTCCCGAGAGCACCCAGGTCCTGCCCGACTCCGGACAGCAGGCTTTCTGGCCGAAAGTCGGAGGGCAGGATTTCAGATTCCACCTGATTGCCACCGACCATGAAGGCCAGGAAGTCGAATTCCGCATGCCCATGGTCTTTGTGGAAAACTTCTATGCCTTCAACCAGGCCAAGCTTAACCAGGTGATCGGTGTCTACAATTCAAAGTCCACCACCCCTGTCGACAAGAGAAAACCGGACCTGATGGGGCAGAGCATTTCTTTCGCTCCGGAGAAGAAAAAAGGCGATACAACCTTCGAAACAGACTCGCTGACCTGGCAGGTGGTTGAAGCCAGGCCAAATTCTTCACCATCGGCCTTTGAGATGCAGGACCAGCCGATGTGTTTTCCCGCGCTGGAAGAAGCGGATATCGCCATCCCCGCCCTCAAAAACTTGGTCGGCTTTGACAGCACCCGGGTGAAGTATGCCGAGGCTTACATCAAGAATGGCCTGAGCCCGTCAGGCAACAAGGGCGAACTTATCTTCCAGGTCCTTAACCCGCCCCGCCTGGATTTTGCGGCCGGCGGGAAAGCCGAAAAATCAGGAGGTATTGCCACTCCCAGCTTCTCGATAGTCGGCCTGTCCAGGATACTGGGACCGGTTGGAGCGGGACTGGCTGAGTCCGTTCCGGATCCAGCGGCCCAGGCTGCCGGCGCCCTTAACGATATTGTCGCCGGAAAGTTCGACCCGAAGAAGTTCTTCAGCGACCAGGCCAAAATCCTGGGTGGAATCCTGCTCCAGGACGTCATCGACCAGGTCAACGATTTCACCAGCCCGGCCAACACCGGCAGGGCACTGACCATCAAGAACGAGCAGGTTTATGAAAGCGACGGCAAGACCCCGGCCGGCATCAAGACCCTGCTCAAGTGGACACCTTCCGTGCATGACGTCCTGATCTTCATCGCCAACCGCGACGGCACCAAGTCCACGCTGACCCTGAACGTGGAGGCGATAAATTATTTCAACGGGAAGGAATCCACCTACAAGGTCAAGGGCGAACTGACCGACTTCACCCTGGACCTGATTAAAGGTATAACCACCTTCATCCTGGTCAAGTTTTCAAAGTTCACCTTCACCACCGAAAAGGGCAAGAAAACCGACGTCGACCCGAAAATCGCCTCCATTGACTTCCGGGGCCCGCTCAAATTCATCAAGGAACTGCTGGATAAGATTCCGCTACCCGGGGGTTTCAGCGATGCCGACGGCGGCTTTGGCGGGAAACCCATAGTCAAGGTGGACGCGTCCGGGGCCAGGCTGGGCTATGCCCTGTCCATACCCGACGTGGCCTTCGGAGTTTTTACCCTGCAGAACTTGAAATTCACCGGCGAAATTCACCTGCCATTTACCGGCGACCCGGTGGCCCTGCGTTTTGCCTTTAACGAGAAAAACAATCCATTCCTGGTTACCGTGGCCATGTTCGGCGGCGGCGGTTTCTTTGCCATCGTTCTCCAGCCCCATGGTATAAAGCTGATCGAAGGCGCCCTGGAGTTTGGCGGAAGCTTCGCGATGAACATCGGCGTGGCCAGTGGCGGGGTGACCCTGATGGCCGGCATTTATTTTAAGTACGAAGATGATGCCCTGACCCTGACCGGTTACGTCCGCTGCACCGGAGAGCTGGACGTCCTGGGCCTCATCAGCATCTCGGCCGAATTCTACCTGGCCCTGACCTACGAAGAAGCCAGCAACCGGGTCTGGGGCCAGGCTTCGCTGACTGTCAAGATCAAGATCGTCTTCTTCAGCATCAAGGTAACGCTCAAGGTTGAGCGAGAATTCGGGCATTCGCCGGCCCCGCTGTTCTGCGACCTGATGGAAGAAAAAGACTGGCTGGCTTACTGTGAAGCCTTTGCCTGAAAGGAAGGACCACCATGGCTAAATCAACCGTGATGTGGACCCTGTGTCCCAACGGAATCAAGGACGGTAAGCTTCGATTTTCGGCCGCAGTCTCCATACGCCTGGAAGATGGTTCCGGTGGTAAGGCTCCCAGCCTGAACCTGTTCCCGGAAATCCTCAACTGGCCGGAAACTGTCAGGGCCATAAATTTCGGAGTGACCTACGATAAGAGAAAGACGCCGGCACCCGTTGAGATCAAAAGAATCTCTCCGGACCCTGACCCTGAACTCTGGCAGGCCATCTTCAAGCCCGAAGCTCCAGTCTTTAACTTCAAGATGGCCGACCTCAGCAAGAACCTGGTGGTCTCCTACCCGGTAAAGAACGTAATGACCTTTGTTGCTTCCACCTACCTGAACGTGGCTGCAGAATCGCCGGAAGAACCGCCGCCGATGGAAAAGGTTTTCCACACCGATGGACTGGCCCAGATCCGCCTTAAGCCCATAACCGACGCCCGCCTGGCCCGGACCGTCCAGCTCAGGACCACCCAGCAGGTCATGGCCCAGTCGGTCAGGCGCGAGGCCGAAAGCCAGAAATTCAGAGCCGTCCAGGTTACTCCCCTGCCCCAGCCGCCAAAGGATTTCTTTTTGTTGCGCGATTTCTACAAGCCCAAGAACAGGATAACCATCGACCCCAAGACCAAACAGCCGATTGTTAAGAAGGTACCGATCACCAGGCCGGAGATAGACTTTCACCAGGCACTGGCCTTTATCACCAACTACCCGGCCCTGATGAGGCTGCTGGGACTGGCCCTCGATTTCGAGATGGACATTCCACCCGACCTCCCGGCCAGCGGCTGGATCAAGATAGTACCCCAGGGTCGCACCGATGAAACGCCCCGCACTGCCTACAATTTTGACCCGGGCCGGGCCATTTTCGAAGCCGCTTCTAACAAGAGACCGCCGGAGGTGGTCAGAGGCTTCCTTAACCTGGCCGACGAAGAGCAATATGACCTGGTTCAACTGGACGTCGATGCCATCGCCCTGAAAACAGCCGAGCTGGCCGATACGGCCGAGACCAAAGACAAGGCCGAGCTTCCGGCCCTGCGCTCGAGCGGCCTGGGTGTGGTGAGAAACGAGCAGGCCAGGAACATTGCCGAAGTCCTGGTTAGAGCCGTGGAACTTAATAACGACCTGGTACGCCGGAGGGAAATTACCCTGTATGCCGAGGACTTGATCCAGGGCTACCGGGTTGACGTCTGGGATGAGAAGTCCGGGAAGTGGCGGTCCCTCTGCCAGCGTATCGGGACCTACAGGTTCCTCAGGATAGACCGAGAGCTGACCCTGGAAGACGAGGGTTTTATCTCTCCGGCAGTAACTCAATCGGCCGATGAATCATCCGACGACATCTTTGCCCATGAATCCCTGTTCCACTGGGACGGCTGGAGCCTGGTGGCTCCTCGCCCTGGAAAAACCATTGACCCTAACGACACACCCCAGGCCATTGAAAACAAGGCCATGACCGATTTCCTGCTGGAAACGAGATTCAGGCCAAAACCGGGTTCGCTGCCGCGACTGCGGTATGGTGTCGGCTACCGGCTGCGGGCCAGGGCCGTGGACCTGGCCGGAAACAGCCAGCCCCTGGAAAATCCTGACGACAGCTGCGCCATTCCCGCGCCTTCCAGGCAACCTTTCATCTTCTCCCGGTTCGACCCGGTGCCCTCCCCGCTAATAATTCCCAGGGAAGCACCGAAAAGCGGGGAGAATGTTGACCACGTGGTCATCAAGAGCTTCAATGAATCCATCGAGAAAGATACCGTTCCCACCGACCAGGTTTCTGACCGCCATGTGGCCCCACCGAAAATCTCCCAGCTGGACTCAGAGTTTCACGGAATGTTTGATGGCCCCGCCGGCTTGAAGCCAGAAGTCTATTCGTTGATCTGCCAGAGAGACGGTGGTCAGTTCAAGGAAATGGAGCCCGGTGAGCAGGTTGAACTGCCCTACTTTCCAGACCCGTGGGCCCGGGGGGCCTGTATTCGTGGACTGCCTTACGGAGCACCCGACCCGATGCTGATTGAATTTTCGGGCGACTGGCCGGATTTCCGCCCGTTCAGGATCAGGCTCCAGGAAGGCAGCCAGCCGGCCCGCTGGGATAACTCAGCGCGCCTTCTGACCGTCTATCTGAAAAAAGGCGAATCGGTTACCCTGCGCCTGAGCTGTTATTTTCCGGAAAGATTCCTGCCCATCCAGGGACTATACCGCTGGCTGGAAAAGCCAGACAGGATAATCCCCCAGAAGGTTATGAAGCCACCGAGGGGGCTGCCCGAGGGCCAGGTCCAGGTCCTGAAGACCCTGCAGCCGCCGCGGATTGACCTGACTAAAGTCAGGACCCTCTCGCTCCAGGGCCGCAACTGGTTGATGACCCCGTTCCGGGAAATTACCCTGATGCACGCCACGCTGCAACCGGTGGGCAAACCAGTCAACAAGTCGCTGGAAGCTCAGAGAAGCCTGGGCCAGACCTCGGCAATTCTCTTTGGAGAGTTTGAGCTGCACGGCCAGAGCACTTCCAAGGCCGAGCTCCTGGCCGACTGGAAAGAACCGGTGGATTACCTTAATGAGCCCGGGCCACGAGTTCTGGATGGTAAGGCTCACGTGCTGGAATTCAAAATAGAACCGGTCATGACCTCGCTGACCCTGACTCCAAGGCCAGAGGCTGGAAAGGAGGCAATGCAACCTGGAGCGGCTCAACTTCAAACCAGGGCAGCCACCGTGGCCATGGTTAAAGCTCCGCAAACTCCAGTCTACCGCCATGAATTCGGCGATACCAAGTTCAGAAGGGTAAATTACCGGCTGGTCACCACCACCAGGTACATGGAGCAATTCCCTTCAAATGAGCTGCCCGAAGAGACCGGATACACCAGGACGAGTGAGCCGGTAGAAGTCAAGGTGCTCAATACCGCACCCCCGGCCATGCCCAAAATTGTCTACGTGGTACCTTCTTTTAAATGGGAAAGGAGCAAGAAAGGCTCACAGATTACCAGTGTCAGGAGAAGCGGCCTCCGCATCTACTTGGAAAGACCGTGGTATTCAACAGGCGAAGGCGAGCTGCTGGCCGTAATCCTGCCCCCGGGTCTAACCGTTTCACCGAAGAAACCAATCGCCGCTCCTGCAAGCGCTACGGGACCTGCCCTGGCTTCTCAGAAGATCCAACCCCAGCTCCAGAGAAAAACTGTGGCTGCTGGTCTTAAGGTCAGCGTCCCGCCGGTGGCCGAAAAATATAAGCCCTACGTCACCATGTGGGGAGCCGACCCCATCTGGAGGTCAGGACCGGTAGCTCCACCCGAATATCCACTACCAGATGCTTTTCCTTCAGCCGTGGAAATTTTGGGAGAATTGCCCCTGCTGGAAATGCCGGATGAGAAGAAATTCATCGCCGTCGGTCACCAGGTTGAGTACGATGAAGAAAGACAGCTTTGGTTCTGCGACCTGGAGCTTGACTCCGGCCAGGCTTACTTCCCGTTCATCAGGCTGGCCCTGGCCAGGTTCCAGCCCAATTCAGTGCCGGGAGCCCATCTTTCCCAGGTGGTGGTAGCCAATTTCGCCCAGATACTGCCGGAAAGGACTCTCTCGGTCTCCTTCAATCCTTCCAAGCTGAGCGATATTACCATAACCCTCTCCGGCGTTTCTTATATCCAGGGTTATGCCGGAAGCGGGCCCGGAGAGGTGGAAGCGGTCCTGGAAAACAAGAAACCCAACCTGCCCGACGAGCTGGGCTGGGAGCCGGTCAAAGACGCGGCCGTCATCCTTAAACCGCAAAGGGCCGGGGCGACCGAGGTCGGTTCTTTCATCTGGCAGGGAACGCTCAAGCTTCCTTCCGGTCTGAAGGTGCAGGATTACAGGATCGCGGTCAGGGAATATGAATTGTTTGACACGGACGAGGTGGACAAGGCGGCCCGGACCGTGGCTGCGGTAACCCACAAGAAATACAAAAGGCTGGTCTATGCCGAGACCATCAAGCTGCTGGACCTGTAAAAAGGATAAGGAAACAGGAAGGTACAGAAAACTCTTGGCAAGAAAAGTCTAAAAATAAAGGGAGAGCTGTGGGATTATTAGGACCTGATTTTTCTGGGGAACGGCCAGCTGGTCCACTGAACTAAAATCAAATCCATTATTACAAGGGGTATAATTCTCCTTCAATTTTGGTCATTGATGGAGTCTTTTCGATAGTCTCATCTTGATAAACCCTGGAGAATACCCCGCGACCGTTTAAAGCCGGGGCATCACCTTAGATAAACCTGTTTAACCCTGATGGCCGCAGACCGGTGGTCCACGATGGGCGGATGATAGTCAGGCAGGTCCAGGGCCTGAATGGCCCGGCAATCAACCCTTTTGAGCTCGGGAACATATTTTTTTATGTAGCGGCACTCCGGGTCATATTTTTCGGACTGAAGCTGCGGATTGAACATACGCAGTGGCCGCGGGTCGGCTCCAACCGAGGCCGACCACTGCCAGTTGCCGGTGTTGACCACCTCGTCATAATCGAGGAGATACTTCTTGAATAACTTCTCCCCTATCCTCCAGTCTATAAGAAGGTCCTTGGTCAGGAACGAAGCCACTATCAACCTGGCCCGGTTGTGCATCCAGCCCTCCTGTTTGAGCTGGTTGATGGCCGCATCAATTACCGGATAGCCGGTGCGGGCTTCCTCCACCGCCCTGATGTCTTCGTCGCGGTTGAGCCATCTCAGGCCCCGGCGCTTCTCCTGGAATTCCAGCTTCTCGGTCCAGGGAAAATGATGACGGATGTGGTACCAGAACTCCCGCCAGGCCAGTTCCTTCACAAACTGGCTATCAACCTGAAGTTGCTTCCTGGCCGCGGCCAGCACTTCTCTTATCGACACCAGGCCGAACCTGATGGCCACCGACAGGCGGCTGGTGCCATCTTGGTCCAGCCTGTTCCGTCCTTCATCATAGCCCCGGAAATCATATTGCCTGAGCCGCCGACCGGCATAATCTGGCTGCCAGTAGGCATTGGGTTCGC
This sequence comes from Candidatus Aminicenantota bacterium, assembly GCA_013178315.1. Classification (GTDB taxonomy): domain Bacteria; phylum Acidobacteriota; class Aminicenantia; order Aminicenantales; family Saccharicenantaceae; genus Saccharicenans. The sequence goes on along the minus strand of JABLWX010000121.1, from coordinate 693 downwards.
GAGCGATTAACCTGGCAGTCTCGGCCAGCGCGGGTAATTGAAGCACTGGCGTTTTAAGACGGGACGGCTCCGGTTTTATCGATAAGTCCTCAGAGCTCAGGGCCGAGTTCCACAACCTGAAAAACGGGCTGAAGACTTTTCGGGCCTCAATCTTTTCGGGTGAAACCAGCAGGGAATCATTAAAATCCCTGAACTCAACTCCCGTCTTCCGGCACAGAGCTTCCACCTTCTTCTGGACCTTCTCCCCCGACCAGGAATAGCTGCGGTTGGTGTAAAGGGCCTCTGGTTTAAGCTGGGCAATGAGCCCGGCCAGGACTTCTTCGGGCCGCCCGTAAAAGCAATAGAGCTGGCTACCCTTGGCCCGGAGCTGAGCCTCCAGCCGCTCCAGGGAGGCCAGCAGAAAGCCGGTTCTGGAAGCCGGACCATCCAGGCCGGACAACAGTCGCTCGTCAAGAATGAAGATTGGAATTATTTCGGCAGGCAGGGAAGACAGCTCATAAAGGCCGCGGTTGTCCCTGAGCCTTAAGTCTCTCTTAAACCAGAAAACTGCCCGCAATTAATCTTTCCGACTCGAGCTGCGCGCTTCTCCGAGTTCCCGAGAAATCAATAGCTTATCCTCTTAACCACTACAATGGGCACCAAACGGTAACCGCTGCCCTCCTGAACTGCGGACTGGGCGGCATCAAAGTCCAG
>JABLWX010000120.1 GCA_013178315.1 Candidatus Aminicenantota bacterium | reverse complement strand
CACCGGTGATAACCAGCTTTATTCCGGTATAGGTTCCCGGCGGCAGGTCTGCCTGGCAGACTTTCTCCTCCCTGTCCATGAGCTGAAGCAGGTCATAAGTCTTGGGTTCGGTCAAGAGATTGTCAGTCCAGGTGCCATCTTCCAGCCTTAAGTATATCTGGCTGATGGTTACATAAAAATGTTCCAGGCCCTCAAGGGGAGCATCGGTCATATAAAGTTCAAAGTTTGATGATGTTTTCGGAGAACAGCCAAACTGAATTATAAGAAGAATCCCCGTCAATACCAGAATTGTCTTCTTCATGGATAACCTCCTTGGCTACCTTAAGCTTAAGACAACCGCCTCCGGGTGTCAACGACCCGGGCCGACTCTCTGGCCCGCTCGTATTATCCCGGGAATCTGCTTTCTGAAGCCTCACTGTTGTTATTTTCTTCCTTCCACATATTTCTTTACCGTGGCCAGGGAGTGGCGGACGTTGCTCCTGGAAAGCCAGTTGCGAAGAAAGGCCGGAACGGGGAAGGCAGGTTTGACCAGGGTTCCGTAACGGGCTACCGTCCTGCCTTCATCGTACCTGAACAGCTTCCAGAAACCATACAGCTCTTTCAGGTCATGAGGCTCTTTGCTGTCGAGTTCCCACCATAGGTAGAACTGGTCGGGCCAGAAGTGATGAATGACCGTATACCGGACTTTCTGGCCCATCACCTTCACCAGAAAGAACATCCGGTTATAACCGGGTCCCTGCTCCACGGTCTTCAGCTCTGCGATTTCTTCCAGGTACTCGGCCTGCAGCTCGGGGGCAGAGAGAATCGCCCAGGCCCGCTCCACGGGGACCTCAAAGACCAGGGCAGCCGAAATTATGCTTTTGCCCTCTGGCGCCCCCTCGTGGGAAGAAACCAGCACCACCTCACCCGACAGGATTTTTTTCTTCTGCTCTTCGGTCAGGCCTTTAAGCCCATCCGGCCCGAAATCAGGTAAGGCTTGGTCTTGCTGGAGACCCCCGGCAGACTGCAGTCGCCATCCCCCGAAGTCTTCGTCGTAAGCGCGATCGCAAAAAGTCGCTCTTGCCGGTTGCCAGAGGACAATAAAGGTAGTCAGGATAATTGCCAGAATAACCAGCCCGCTCTCGGCAACCAGCAGACTAACAGGTCCTAACTTCTCGAGGAAACCAAATCCTCCAACCATGCCAGCCACCTGTCACCGGCCCTGGTTTCCTGATTTCTTTTCGAACTCCTCGCGGGAGATTTTTCTGATGGTCAGGTGCCGGACATTATAGGCTGGCATTTTCTGTCCCCCCAGGGACGGCGGCAATTTAGTTTCTGTTACCACAAATTCATCCAGCAGGACAAGTTCCACCCATCCGGTTTTCAGGTTGAGATATATATCACCCAGGTATTCGGAGCCGCCTATGGTGACGATTTCCCCGCCCTGGGGAGCCGGCATGATCATCTTGAGCGTGCTCTCTCCCGAATCAAATCCGATAATGGCGCAGGCAGAACCATTGGCCAGGCCCACACCCTTAAATACAAGGCGTACATCTCCGTTGCGAAAAAAAGATCCTTCCTTTATCCCCTGGCCCAGGTTTACCGGCGGTTCGGTGAAAGCGGCGGCATGTCGAACAGACTGGCCGGGATACTTCAGTTCCTGAATCCCTCCACCCTCGGCCGGCCTGGCAAAAACATCGCAGAAACCATGGAAATCGATGAAACTGTTATAGACGGCGTACCTGGTCACGGTGGACAATTTCTGGCCATCGCTGGCCATTAGATTTTCGAAACGGTCATGGGGAATGCCGAAGACATAGCCTTTTTCATCCGTTTCGCCCGCAATCTCCCTGAAGACGTAGGACCAGCCAGCCAGCCCCGGAACGGTCACCAACTCTTTATCACCGAACTTCAGGCTGAATTCTCCCACCGAGCAGACATCTCCATCCTGTCCGGCTAACTTGGCCGGGACCCGTTTCAGCTTCAGGGAGTATACTTCCTCCGACCTTCTCAGTCCATCAAAGCCAAGCTGAATCAACCTTGTTTCCTGAAGGTAATACTGAACTTCCGGGGTGCGGCCGGGGGCCAGATTAAAAGGGCCCTTAAGACCGGACAGATTTTTCGGTAACCTGGTTCCGGACGGGGCCTGGCCCGCGAACAGAGTGCAGAGGAATGCTAACAGAAGGAAGACAGCGCCTCCGGTCAGACCAATTCTGTGACGTCCTTTTCTTTTCCCCATGGATTTTCTCCTTCAAGTTGAGGTGTGAAGTCAATTGTTGAATATAGAATACGTCAAAGGAGGGATACGGTCAAGTCCGCGAATTGCCTCACTTAAAATCTATTTGAAAATGATTCGTTGCCTCACGAGAAAATCTACACGAAACGCACTTGTTTTCTGGCTAGTAAGGGGGATAGATTCGGGGATGAGATTAGCCAGGAGGCAA
>JABLWX010000012.1 GCA_013178315.1 Candidatus Aminicenantota bacterium | reverse complement strand
TTCTCTTCCATTATTCTTGACATAAATTCCAGCAGTGGTTTATATTGCTCGGGTTATCATGAGTCCGACAAAACCGGAAGCATCCAGGCCTTCCCGCGAATTTACCCATCAATTTTTGTCCAGGACAACGCCCCATCAGGGCCGAGCTTCTCTAAGAAAAAGATCCACAAAGAACTATTCAAAAAAAGATTGCCCGAGGTGACTTGAGGTTAGAAATATGAACATTTTAAGAATTCCAGAAAATCTCCTAAAGTCCAGGCCATTAAGCAGATCCAGCTGGTCCCTGTCCGCGCTTCTGGTTTCACTGGCTATCTCCACGCTCATATTGCTTTTTGCTTTAATTCTATTTTCAGAACCAACCCTGGCCCGGGAATCTCGCTCTGAATCCCATGGTCGGCAGCAACTCCGGACCCAGTTCCAGAACCTGCCTCTGCTTCAGCCTGGCTCACAACCCCGGTCTCAGTCTAATCTCGAGGTCCCCCATTTCTCACACCCCAACCACGGCCTGCAATCTCAGGCCCAAGGTCCCATTCAACCCAAATCCCCCGTTCCTGGCCAGATTCAGCCTCAATCCAATACCCAGGACCAACCCCCTTCCCAGCCCACCGTCCCCAGGCTCCAGGCAGTCAGGGTCGAGCGCGGCCCCACCCTTGACGGCAAGCTGGACGATGAAGCCTGGAAGCAGGCCATCCCTTTTACCGCCTTCAGAATGGTCTTTCCGCGCGAAGGCGAACCGAGCGAGACCACCGAGCTTCGCATCGTCTATGATGACTCCAACCTCTACCTCGGCATCTTCTGCTCCGACAGCCAGCCGACCAGGATCTCCGCCAACACCATGGCCCACGACGCCTTTGACGACGAAGAAGGCGGCGACGACATAATCAAGATCTTGCTCGACCCATTCCTCGACAGGCGAAACGCCTTCATCTTCATAGTTAACGCCTGCGGGGCCCGGAGCGAGGGGCTGGCCTTTGGCGAGCATTCCAGCCTCGACTGGGACGGCATCTGGGATGCCCGAAGCCGGATCCGCCCAGATGGCTGGAGCACCGAAATCAAGATCCCCTTCAAGACAATTTCTTTCAAGCCCAACCTTCCCCACTGGGGCCTAAATGTGGAAAGGTACATCCCGCGTAAGCAGGAGACCATCCGGCTGGCCGCGGTCAGGCAGGATAACTTTTTCAACAATGCTGCCGAGGCTGCCCACCTCGAGGGAATCCGCGACCTAAAGCTCGGGCTGGGCATAACCTTTCGTCCTTACGGGACCTCAAGGGTGCTTAAGACCCATACCGACCCCGCCAGTACTGACTACCAGTGGGATGGCGGCTTTGATATCTACAAAAATTTCACCCCTAACTTCGTTGGCGCCCTGAGTTACAACACCGACTTTGCCGAAACCGAGGTGGATGAACGGCGCATCAACCTCACCCGCTTCCCGCTTTACTTCCCGGAAAAAAGAACTTTCTTTCTCGAAGGCTCGGAAATCTTCAGGTTCGGCACCACCTCGACCGAGAGCTTCTCCCCGTTTTTCAGCCGCCGGATCGGACTTTACCAGGGACAGCAGGTTCCACTTCTTTTCGGGGCCAAGGCCTTCGGACGGCTCGGTAACACCAACCTGGCTTTTATTGACGTCATGACCGACCGCTTCCAGGACCTGGGACTGGGCCGGCAGAATTTCTTTGCCGGACGCGTTTACCAGAACATCCTGGCCGAGAGCAAGGTCGGGCTCATTTTCACCTCGGGCAGCCCGACTGGAGAAAGGAATACCCTGGCCGGGGTGGACCTTATTTACCAGACTTCGCGCTTCCGGGGCAACCGGAACCTGAGCATAGGCGGCTGGTACGTCTATAACTGGAACAAGATCGAGGCCGGGCGCCACGGGGCCTATGGCTTCAAGATAGATTATCCCAACGACCTCTGGGACATCGTCACTTCCTACTCATATTATGGCGAGGCGGTCGACCCTGGGCTGGGCTTCCTGCCGAGGAGAAACGTCCAGACCTATTCCTTTGGAATGGCCTACATGCCCAGACCTGAGAAAGGCTTTATCGGCCGGGCGGTCCGGCAGTTTTTCCACGAGCTGCGGTTTAATTTTTACTGGGACCTGGCCGGCAGGCTCGAAACAAGGACCATTTCATTGGAGCCGATTAATTTTCAAACCGAAAGCGGCGAGCGCTTCGAATTTGCCATAACTCCAAAGCGGGATGTGCTGCCCTACGATTTTGAAGTGGCTGACGGGGTGGTCATCCCGGCGGGCGGCTACAATTTTACCCAGTTCAACCTGGAGTTCAGGTCGGCTTCTCACCGCCCGGTGAGCATAGACCTGGAACACCAGTTCGGTGAGTTCTATTCCGGCCGGCTGCACCAGACGGAGCTCGGGCTGAATTTAAGGCTAAAGGGCTATGCCACACTGGCCATCAACGCCGACCTGGTCCGCGGCAACCTCCCGCAAGGCCGGTTCAGCGAGAATGTCTTCCAGGTCAAGGCTGACTTTTTCCTTTCGCCGCGGCTAGGCCTGATGAACTACATTCAATACGACGACGTTTCCAGAGAACTGGCCATCAATGTCCGTTTTCGCTGGGAGCTCAGCCCGGGAAACGTTATCTACCTGGTTTACAACAAGAACTGGGAGAAGAGCTGGGACCCGATGAGCCGCTTCCTGCCGCTCCAGGAGCGCGGCGTATTTAAGATTCAGCTTTCAATTCGTCCGTAAAATGGGTACAGACCGCATAATTTCTTTTTTCTACTGGTGGAAAATGAGGGGTTAAGGGCCACTTTTTGTGCTGGACCCGGATACTGCGAAAAAAATCTATTAAGTCGCCTAATAGAATCAATTCGTCAATCATCCGCAGGTAATCGGGAGCTGTATATTCTGTATCTTACTTATTTGGGCCGGGGTGTCGTCCCCACATTTGTTCCCCGGTCAGATATATTAAGAATTATGAAGCGTGCCCCGCTTTTTGTTAAAATCAGAGAAAGAAAGAATAAAGGAGAAAATGCATGAGCCAGCACTGTTACTCCGGCAGTCATGAACGGATTTTTACTGTAATATTCTTTTCGGTATGTTCGCTTTTTTTGCTTCTTCTTTCTTTCGGCTGTTCGCAAAAACCGGCCAGCCTCATCTACCTCGATGAAATTGGAGCCCAGCACATAAGCGCCGGCTGGTCCGAGCCGAAGGCCAATAAATCGGTTGACGGCAATCCACTGACCATAGCCGGTCAGGTCTTCGAGCGCGGTCTGGGCACCCATGCCGAAAGCAACTGCCGCATAAGGCTTGACGGGAAGGCCCTCCGCTTCCAGGCCCTGGTCGGTGTGGACGACGAGGTTACAAAAACGCAGCGCGGGGCCAAACGGGCATCAGTTGAGTTTATCGTTTCAGGCAAAGACAAAAACAACATCAAGAAGACGCTCTGGAAGAGCGGAGTGATGAAAGCCGGAGAGCCAGCCCGACAGGTCGATGTCAGTTTGAAGGGTATAATTTACCTGGATCTGACAGTGGACGACGCTGGCGACGGTATTGGCTATGACCATGCTGACTGGTGCCAGGCCAGAATAGAATACCGTGGCCTCAAGCCCGAGCCGGTAAAGCCTTATGCCGCCGGGCCTTATATCCTTACCCCGCCACCGGCGCCGGAGCCCGGGATAAACGGCCCGAAGGTTTTTGGAGTCAGGCCCGGTTCTCCCTTTCTTTTTACCATCCCGGCCAGCGGCGAGAGGCCGATGACTTTCGCGGCCGAGAGGCTGCCCTCCGGGCTTAAGCTTGATAGCTCCAGCGGGCTGATTACCGGTTTCATAGACAGGCCGGGAACCTACAGCGTCAAGCTAATTGCTACAAACGCCCTGGGCCGGGCCGAGCGCGACCTGCGAATTGAAGTCGGCGATAAGATATGCCTGACTCCCCCGATGGGCTGGAACAGCTGGAACTGCTGGGCCTGCTCGGTAACTGATGAAAACGTCCGCCAGAGCGCCCGGGCCATGGTGGAAAAGGGTCTCATAAATTACGGCTGGACCTACATCAACATCGACGACTGCTGGCATGGAAAACGCGACCCGAAGACCGGCCAGATTCGTTCCAACGAGAAATTCCCCGACATGAAAGCCCTGGCCGACTACGTCCACAGCCTCGGCCTGAAAATCGGCCTTTACACCGACTGCGGCCCGAAGACCTGCGCCGGTTATGAAGGCAGCGAGGGCCACGAAGAGCAGGACATCATGACCTATGCTAAATGGGGTTACGATTATGTTAAGATCGACTGGTGTTATTGCGAGGGCAAAGACCCGAGAGTCGCCTACAGAAAATTCGGCGAAACCATAAAGAAAGCACCCAGAGACATCGTTTTCAGCATCTGTAACTGGGGGCTGGAAAAACCATGGGAATGGGGCGAAAGCGTCGGGGGCAACCTGTGGCGGACAACCGGCGACATCACCGACACCTGGGCCAGCATGGCCGGAATAGGTTTCGGGCAGGCCGGGCTCGCCAGGTATGCCGGGCCGGGCCACTGGAACGACCCCGACATGCTGGTGGTGGGAAAGGTTGGCTGGGGCCCCGAGCTGCGGCCCACCCGCCTGACCCCGGACGAGCAATATACCCATATCAGCCTGTGGTGCTTGCTGGCCGCGCCTCTTCTGATCGGTTGCCCGATTGAGCAGTTAGACGATTTCACCCTTAACCTTCTGACCAACGCTGAAGTCCTGGAGATTGACCAGGACCCGCTCGGCCGCCAGGCGGAAAAAGTTGTTGAGGGCGATGATTACCAGGTCTGGGCCAGGGAACTGGAAGATGGTTCCAGAGCCGTCGGGCTTTTTAACCTGGATGCCTACGAGCACCGGAAAGTTGCGGTTGATTTCGCCTCGCTCGGGCTTGAGGCGGGCTCTTACCGGGTGCGGGACCTCTGGCGGCAGCAGGACCTGGGCGTTTTCAGCGGCCGCTTCGAAGCCGAAGTTCCACCGCACGGCGTGGTGCTTGTGAGGCTCTGGAAAAAATAAGCGTGAAAAAGGGGGATGTAAAAAGGGGGACACGCTCTCATGTCCCCCGTTATAGGGTGCGAGGTGGTTATATGCTCAACATAATCGAATATTCTGAAAGAGGGGTTATCAATTCTTTTTTTATGAATTAAAGTATTTTGATACCGACGAAAAAAACCCGCCTGAATTTGCTGGCCGAATTTATCTCGATGATAAGCTTTCCTTTTCGGGAAGAAAAATATATTAGGCTAAATAATATAACCGCAGCAGAAATATTAATTGAATAATCTTTTTCTGATTTTGGAGATGCAGATGTACTAATGCTCATAGATTATAAAAAAGAGAAATTTGCATTCTTTATAGAAGCCAAGGTAAAAACGTTTAGCAAGAAAGGATGGTCTCTTAATGATGAATATAAACATTTTATAGATTTTATAAAACAGAGTCACGATAAAAACGAAAAGCAAAAGTATGGAACATCTAATCTTTTTACTCAGTTATATTTCAAACAAAGGCTATGCTCTGAACTGAGCAAGCCAGAAGGTTTTGAAAAGATAAAAAAAGGAATAAATTTCAGCCACTTTAATAAGAGCAACAAAAACCCTCGTAAAATTGGTTTAAATGAAGTAGTCCTTCGAGCTACAGAGAAATTATCTGAATACAGCCAAAATGCTTTTTTCATTTTCCTTATTCCTGAACAAAACCAATCACTGGATTTACTATCTCCTCCATTAACAGATTTAGAAGAAAATACCCGGGCTGCCGCTTATGGCAAACTGGAAGCACTAAACACCAAGAAATGGGGGCAGATAACGTGGCCTGAAATCCACAGCTTCTGTTCAAAAACCTGCCTTTTCAAAGAAACTCTTAATGTATTCACCTGGAATAAAAATCAGCTATATTGATATCTGTTAAAATAACCAAATAAAACTTAGGTCTCTTAACTCCAAAAGCCGCGGGGTCCGTCCTATTTTTTTCCCAGCAATTTTAGCCCTAAGAAATAAGAAATATTTTCTGGATAATAGGAAGACATTTTTTCATATACTCGTTATACATTTTAAGATAATAATCAAGCCTTCCTTCAGCATCAAATATTTCTTTATCAGCTTTTCTTCTAGATATTTCTCTGCAAAACGCCTCTGCAAGCAATTCAGAAAATAACATACTTCCCTTTTCTGTCTCGATGCCGTTACCATGCTTTTCCAGGTGTGGCTTAATTCCTGGAAAATTCAGATAAATAATTACATATCCCAGACTTCTATCATAATATACTCTTTGATTAGGATCTTTTTCTTCATCATCAAAAACTATTTTTTTAAATATACCTGCTGTTTTTTCTTTTGGTGCCCCTTTCCCAGGTTCTTTTTTCCCCTTTTCTTCTTTTACTTTAAATTCTGCAATATCTTCTTCATCTTCACTATGAACGATAATATTTGTGGTATCTCCTATTCTGAATCCTTTTATCTTAAAATAACCGAAAAGCAAGTTGGCATATTTTTCAAGCGGTGTTAATATTATTTGTCTATCAGATAGCTCAAATTTTCCACTTGAATCCTCCAGTTCGACAAAAACAGAAATAGAACTTGTATTATTCTTTTTAGGATAATAAACAGAAAACACCCTGTTTTGATATGGAGGTGCACTCCCCTCAGAAGGATATATTGTTAATCTTTTGAGCTCTTGAATTCCATGTTTTACTCCTTCATCTATGTCTATTATTTCTGTTAATTCTTCAGCTAATATGTTCAATTTCTTCAGTACCTTTCTAAATTTATCTAATCTGTCCTGGGGCATTTCTTCTGATGATTCATAACTTTTCGCTTTTTTTCTTTCAATATGCCTGGCTAATATATTTTTAACCTTTTCTTCTATATCAATAAGTTTCTGCCAGTACAGGCCTTTTCTATCAGGTCTTATCAAGCTCTTGTCGCCTTTTAATAACTTTTCAAATATTCCAGGGCAATCTAATTCTCCGAAAAAATAATGTGAATTCTGATCATTTTCAAAACCAAACATATAGTTCTCAAGAATAGCGCCCTTCGTTTTAATTAAAATACCTGCTAACGACGAGGGGTCATACTTTGAATAATATAATTTTTCCGGGGATTCATATAACACAAATCTGGCTGGGCCGTATTCTGATGAAATAATCTCTAAGTTTTCTATTTGTTGATAGCTGGGAATTTTGAAAAATAACCTTTTCGGACCATATTTCTTATTTCCCTTTTCTAAGGTAATTTTGATATTTCGCTTCAGATTTCTATTTATATCTCTTAAGGCAAAATGATCATTCAAAACTTTGTATATTTTTTCAAAATCAGGGCACCTGATTTTCTTTTCTGCTGAACATATTATATTTATATCTGTGTAGGATACGGAATCATTTCTCTGTTGCTGATCAAATATTTCTAATATAAGTCTTTTCTCTTCCTGAGAATAATAATATTTGCAGCGGGTTTCTTGACCCTGGCAACATGTTGTTATTTCAGCCTGGCCTAAAGAGAGAATGCTTTCTTTCAGTCCTCTTCCGAAAAAACCCCTTACGCTCTTTCCGTAATACAGGCCGCTGGTAGGTTTTCCATAACAAAATATTTCTTCAATTTTTGAACCTGGAATACCGGTAGCTTCGTCTCTAATTCTAATAGATTCACAAAAACCCTGGTTTGATTTCCTTATCGTTATATCTATATTACCTGAGGTTTTTTTGCCGTCTTCTTCGAGTATTTTATAACTATCATCACTATTGGTTATTAATTCCACAAGAGCATCAAATATATTTGAAATTGTTCCCTGAGCCTGAATTACAGCAACTTCGTCGTCAATTCCTGGATAAATTTTTTTTGTCCGCCGCTGTTCCATTAATCCCCCCCATTTTCTTTAATCGAATCTTACACAATCTCAAAAATGATAATACTTTTTGCTCACCAAGTCTTCTTGCTGCCTGATAATATCTAAAATAATTATGAATGAGTATTCTCTTTGGGGTTTCGAGTGTACCTCCCAAAAAAGATCTCAGTTCTCTATCTGAAATATCGTATCGCTCAGAAAGTAAATATTTTCTAAACTCTTTGGTATCGTATATATAACTAATAATAGCTTTTTCCCTGGTCCTGTTCATAGTTTTTTTAATAGGTTTATTTATCACCGTTTTTTTAAACAGGATTTTTTCGGTAGCAAGAGCTATTTCTGCTCCTGCTTCCGTTATTCGTAAGCCTTCTTTTGCCCTGCCGGAAAGCCATCCCTTATCTGATCTACATCTTCGCCAAGATTTCTCAACTCTGGCTGAATCCGGCCATTCTGGATAATGTGCCAGAGAGAATTTCTCAGGGAATAAAGAAAAACATTCATAAACAAGGGTTTCAAACGTACAAACTTCTCCCCTCTCGATAATTTTTTTAACACAATATATTAATAGCTGGTCAAGCCCAAGTTTTTCATAACTAAGGTCGATAATATTTGCTCCATTTTTTCTAATTTCGGTCTTGTTTTTTTTCAAAACAGGGACTCACCCAATCCATTTAATTTTTAATTCACCGGAGATTTTTTCAAATTCTTTGTCCCCGGTTATGATTTCCGCTTTTTTTATCCTGGCCAGGGCCGCGACAAAACAATCTGCGTAAGATATACTGAACCTGGCTTTAAACTTTGCCGCTTCCCTGGCCAGCTCAGCATCAACTTCAATTATTTCCACTGGAAGAGTTCTGATCACTTCCCATATTTCTTCCGCTTTGCCGGTTCCGAGCTCTCTGGCTACTATATAATAGATTTCACCAGCATTTACAGCGGTCATTAACAGAAAATTATCCTTCTCTAAGGCCTCGGCCAGAGCATCTTTCACAATCTCGTAACCCGGTTCTTTCTCAAAAAAAGCCAGTAAGGCATATGAATCTAATACTTTGTTCATAAGCTACTCGTTCTTATTATCTAATTCTCTTTGTGTTTTCAGAGACTTTACAAGCTTACCACCGGTGCCTAATAGACCCGCCAACTTATTTAAATATTCATCGGTCAGGGGACGGAGTATAATCCTGTCCCCCTTATCTTCAATAAATAATTTAGTGCCTTTTTTAAGTTTCAGCCTTCTTCTAAGCCTGGCTGGAATAACCACCTGGCCTTTATTTGACATTATTGTAAGCATTTCTATCTCCCTGTGATTATAGGTTACAGCATCTAATTATGTATGTCAAATGATATTTGTCAGGATATTTATATTATGTAAGACATTAATATCTATATATCAATTAGTCTTACCATAATCTTATTTTTAATCAGGCCATGTCAAGTATTGTTCGCGATTTGGTCTTCGTAATCTCTTCCACTTTTGCACCCCGGTTAGCTGCCCGAGCCAGCGAACTTTTACCCGGCTGAACCTCTCGGGCTTGATGCGGGCATACTGCTGGTTGGCCCAATCTTTCGGTTATTCAATAAGGAACGAGGTAATAAACCTGAAATGGGGTGTAAAACGGGGGACACCCTCTCGTGTCCCCCGTTTTATAAGGTGTCCCAGGCTATGCCGACGCGGCGCAGGGCATAACCGACCTCGCGCATATAATCGCCGTAGCCAGTCATCCAGTGGAAACCGGGCATGCGCCTGGCCAGCAGCTCGCTATCTTTGTTGAAGCTCACTTCAATCTGCGACCGGCAGATGGGCATAAATGGAGCTTCTTCAATTCTCCCCAGCAGGCCCACCCACCTCTTGGCTTCAAAATCGGGAATGATATTGGTCACGACCTGACCGCGACGCATCTCCACCTTAGGAGCTGCCCCGTAATCCGACTCAAAATGGGTCAGAATCCTGGCCGGCTCCAGGCTCTTTCCGTCCATTTTGCGCGGCGCCGTGCAGTGGGCCAGGGTGATTATCCCCTCTTGCGGGTAGGTCGGGTCGTTCAGAAAAACGGGCTTCCCGGAGATATTGGCCAGCAGCAGGCCCGACGGAATCACCACGAAATCCGATTCGCAGAAGGCCAGGTAGCCGGCATCGTTGAGCAGGCTCAGGGTCAGGCAGGCCGTGGTCTCGGCGATCGGCATAATGGTCCCCATGCAGGCGTTGATGGTGATGGCCCGGCACCCGGCCCGCTTCATCAGGGCCACAAACACCTCTTCCAGGAGGAAGGCGTTGCGCACAAAATCAAGGCCGGTTTCGAGCTTGGTTCCGGGTAGCTTCAGGTAGTCGCTGGCCCGCCGCTCTGCCCTCTTTACGGCTGCAGCATCCTTGCGGGCCTCGGCGATAATTCTGCCCAGCTCATCGTAAGAGACCGTCTTTATGTCGATTTTCCATTTCTGCTCGACCAGCTTAGGGACCACACCGGGTGGCTGGGCCCAGGCGTCCGGTCCGCCAACCGCGACTATCCCCGCGCCCACCGTATT
>JABLWX010000119.1 GCA_013178315.1 Candidatus Aminicenantota bacterium | reverse complement strand
CAAGACCATTCCCCTGGTCGAAAACAACTGGGTGGAGCGTGAAATCAAGGGCTTCCAGACCGTGGAAAAGAAATTTTTCGAAGAAGCTTACCGGAGAGCCGGGCTGTACCGTCCGATGATCATGGAAGAGCTAAAGAAGGCCGGCCTGCCCGAGGAGCTGTCCTGGCTTCCCCTGATCGAAAGCGGCTACAAGCCCCGGGCTCTGTCCCGGGCCAGGGCTCTTGGTCTCTGGCAATTCATAGCCTCGACCGGTTACCGCTACGGCCTTAAAAGGGACAAGTTCATTGATGAAAGGATGGACCCGGTCAAGTCAACCCGGGCCGCGATCAGGTACCTGCAAGAGCTTCATGACTTTTTCGGCGACTGGAGCACGGCCATTGCTGCCTACAACTGCGGGGAAATCCGGGTTCAGAATGTCATCCGGGCCCAGAAAATCGATTACCTCGATAATTTCTGGGACCTGTTCGCCAACCTGCCCTACGAAACGGCCAGGTACGTGCCAAGATTTATCGCCACCCTGCTGATTATTGAAAATCCAGAAAAATACGGCTTCAGCCTGCCCCAGCCCGAGCCGGCCCTGGCCTATGAAACTGTCATCATTCAAAAACCCACCCGGCTATCCCAACTCGCTTCCCGGCTTGGCCTGAACCAGGACCTCCTGGTCCAGCTCAATCCAGAATTGCGGCATGATTCCACCCCGAACTACGAGTATGAACTGCGGGTGCCGCCCGGGTATGCCGAACAGACCGCTGCCTGCCTGGCCGAACTGCCCAGCTGGATCCCACCGGAAGCGGTCTTCGGCTGGCATACCGTCAGGCCGGGTGAAACCCTGGGGTTAATCGCCAGGCGCTACCGGACCACCGTTCAGGCCATCGTCCGCCTGAACAACCTGAAGAGTGCCCGGTTAATATACCCCGGGCAAAGGCTTAAAATCCCGGGCCGGGCCCAGGGCCTGACTCCGGCCGAGGATGACGGCGGAACGGCACCGGCCAGCCAGGTCCAGGGGCCAGCCGGAAATGAGAATCTCACCTACGTGGTCAAGGCAGGCGATACGCTCTACCAGCTATCCAGGAGCTTTGGCATAAGCGTGGATAAAATAAAAAAAGATAATAACCTGAGCAGCGACGTCCTGGTTCCCGGGCAGAAACTGGTCATCAAGACCAACTAGAAGAAGTACTGACTTAATAACATAACAGGAGGGGTAAGGATGACCTCTTCCAGGCAAAAAATCCTGGTCGGCCTGGCCATAAGTCTGGTGGCCCTGACCTGTCTCCACCTGCAGGCCGAAGACAAAGTGGCCCAGCTGGAAAAAAGGTTGCGTGACCAGCTGGCCGCCACCAGGGATTCACTGGACGGAGTGCTCGGGCTGGCGGTCAGAGACCTGTCGTCGGGCCAGAGTCTTTTCATCAATGAAAATGAAATTTTCCCCCAGGCCAGCTCCATCAAGATCGCCATCCTGCTCGAGGTGCTGAAACAGGCTGAAGAGAACCGCCTCAAGCTCGAAGAATTCGTGGACCTGAAACCGGAAAGCAAGGTAGGCGGCGGCCCCATTCTTAATTATCTCGGCTACCCGTCGCTTAAAATTTCAATCCGCGACCTCTGCGTTCTGATGGTCGTTCTTTCTGACAACACTGCCACCAACCTGCTCATCGACCGGGTGGGAATGGAAACGGTCAACGATCGCCTGACCTCCCTGGGCTTGAAGCAGACCCAGCTAAGGAGGAAAATGATGGACCTCAGGGCAGCCGAGGAGGGCCGGGAAAACATCTCCACTCCCAGGGAAATGTTGACCCTGCTGGATCGGGTCTGGCAGGGAAAGGTCCTGGGACCTGAACACCGGCAGCTATTCTTTGATTTGCTTTCTCTGCCCAAGGACAGCCCGCTGCAACAGGCGGTGCCCGAAGGAATCACCGTGGCCGATAAACCGGGCGAACTGGAGGCCGTGCGCTGTGATTCCGGCCTGGTCTTCCTGAAAAAACGGCCCTATATCATCTGCGTCATGACCACTTACCTGGCTCCCACGGAAGATGGCAATGCCGTAATCAGAAAAATCGGGCGGCAGGTTTACAACCACTTTGACCGGTTAGAAAGGTCGAGCGAGTACGGGCGGATAATCTCGGAAAGATAAGCTTAGGCCCTACCACTCAGGGATAACCGGTTCCACTCCCAGGCCAGGCTTATCGGTCAGCAGCCAGCGGTCGCCTTCCAGGGTCAATCCCCGGAACGGGTCGTTGTTTATCAGTATATTTCCGTCAAGGTCGGCATAATCAAAGAGCGGGGTCAGGGTGGTCGCGGCGGCGATGGCCAGGCTGCTCTCAATCATGCAGCCGATCATCAGCTTCAACCCGTGGGCCCGGGCCACGGCCACCAGCCGCAGGGCCTCCTGCAGCCCGCCGCATTTCATCAACTTGATGTTGATGCCGTGGAAAGCTGAGGCCAGGGCCGGGACGTCCTGAATCTTGTGAACGCTCTCGTCGGCCATGATGGGAATCTTCACCCTCTCCTTGAGCCAGCGAAGGTCTTCCAGGTTATCAGCCGGCATCGGCTGTTCCACGAACTCCACTCCGCGCTCGGCCATCCAGTTGATCATCTCCAGAGCCTGCTGGCGATCCTTCCAGCCCTCGTTGGCATCGACAACGAGCGGCCGGTCGGTCACCTCCCTGATGCCTTCAATATGCTTCTTATCATCGGGTACCCCGGCCTTGATTTTGAGCCGGCGGAAAGCCGGAACGGACTGGGCGGTCTTCTGCATGACCTCAGCCGTATCAATGCCAATGGAAAAGGTCGTGGGCAGGGTATTATTGCGGTCCAGGCCGAAAAACCTGTAAAGCGGTATCCCCAGGCTCTTGGCCACCCAGTCCATGATGGCCATGTCCAGGGCAGCCTTGGCCGCGTTCTGTCCCGGAGCCAAGGCCTCCAGCTCCCGCCAGCGGTCCTGGTACTCCCAGAGGTCTCTTTCCAGAACCGGCAGGGCCCGCTGAATAAATTCCTGGTTGCTCTCGGCGCTTTCGTTGTACCTGGGGATGGGAGCCGACTCTCCGTAAGCCACCACCCCATCCTTCTCCAGCCTGACCAGGACATTCCTGCGGGTATTCCAGGTGCCACGGGACAGGGTCCAGGCCTGCCGCAGCTGAAGTTCATAGATGGTGGTGCTGAGCCTGAGGGCACTCCTTCTGGTCTCGACCTCTTTCTCCTTCTTAACCTTACCCTGGCAGCTTCCAATCATAGAAGAAGCTATTATCAAGCCGCTGGTCTTTAAGAACTCTTTTCTTTTCATAACCTCCTCCCATTAATTCCAATATCTTAAACCAAAAGCAGCCCGGCAACAAAAGATTTTTTTTGAGGGCCAATAATATTATAATGGCCTCAAAGGAGGTCAGACCGGATATGAAAAAATTCATAATCTTAACCGCTTCAGCCATCATCCTTTTAATATCTTTTAATTCGTGCCAGAAGGTGCAACAGACAGCCACGGCCGGGGTAATCATAAACCCGGTAGAAAACATGTATTCCAGAGCCGACGACCAGGCCGACGTGGTCAGCCAGGCCCTGCTGGGCACAGCCGTCAAGATCCTGAAGAGCGAAAGGGATGCTAAAGGCAATACCTGGTACCAGATAGAAACGCCGGATACCTACCAGGGCTGGGTTTACGGACGGGCCCTGCGACCCTATGGCCAGGATGAAAAAGCCTATGCTTCAGAAGGCCAGGTCATAGAAATCACCAGCCTGTTTGCTTACCTTTACTCCGGGCCTGACGTCACCAAGCAGAAACCGCTGCTGTTCGCTCCCATCAGCTCGGTCCTGGTCCTGGAAAAATTCGAAGGGCGATGGGGCGAAGTTATATTGCCCGACAATCGCAAGGCCTTCCTCCAGATGGGCGACGGCCAGGTCAAGCAGGCACCTTTCCAGAGACCGCGCCTGAGCCCGGAGCAGATGGTGGAACTGGCCAGGAGGTTCCTCGGGCTGCCCTACTTCTGGGGAGGCACCAGCCCTCTGGGCCTCGACTGCTCCGGCTACGTCCAGCTCATTTACCGCCTGAGCGGGCTGGAAATCCTGCGGGACGCCGATATCCAGTTCACCAAGTCCGGGCTGCTGGAAGTGCCCAGGGGCCAGGAAAAGACCGGGGACCTGGTCTTCTTCGGGCGCAAGAGCATAAGCCACGTGGGAATGATGATCAGCGAGCGGGAGTTCATCCACGCCACCACCAACCAGAAACCGATGGTGCAGATTTCCAACCTTTATGATGACTACTGGCAGAGTATCTACCAGGGAGCCCGCCGTCCAAAAGATTAAAGGGCCTGACTTTAATTCAACCCCGGGAGGAGGCCAGTGTCCTTTATGGAGCCTGGCCGGACTGCAATAACAAGGATGGATTGGACTCAGGCCCGAAGGTTCGGGCCGTCAGTATTCAGGACAGAAAGGAAACTATTTGGCGGGTTTGCCTTTTTCCTTTTCTTTTTTCTTGGCTTTCTTTTTATATTCAGCGCCGAGCAGTTCCAGCATGGCCATGGGGGCACCGTCTCCCGAGCGGGGACCCAGCTTGACCACCCGGGTATAACCGCCCGGGCGCTCCTTGAACCGCGGTCCAAGCTCGGAAAACAGCTTCTGCACGGCCGCCTCCTTGGTCAGGTAAGCCAGGGCCAGGCGGCGAGCCGCCAGCGTATTCTTCTTACCCAGGGTAATCATCTTCTCGGCCACGGGCCTGGCCGCCTTGGCCTTGGCCAGCGTGGTCTTGATTCTTTCCTTTTCCAGGAGAGAAGTTACCAGATTCTTCAGCAGGGCCCGGCGATGGGCAGTATTCCGTCTGAGTTGATAGCGTTTAACCCGGTGTCTCATGCTTCCAGCTCCTTATCGCTTTTGCTCTGCTTGATGACCGCCTGAACCTGCTCCAGCAGCTTGGGATGCAATTCCAGGTTCAAACCCAGGCCGATCTCGGCCAGCTTGTTCTTGATTTCTTCCAGCGACTTGCGACCAAAATTCTTGGTCTTCAAGAGCTGTTCCTCGGTTTTCTGGACCAGCTCGTAGACATGGCCGATGCCGGCAGCGCGCAGGCAGTTGTTGGCCCGGACCGAAAGTTCCAGGTGGTCAATGGTATGAGCCAGGGTTTCCACCTTGTCAATGTATGGAATTTCCTTCTTGGGCATCATGGTCTCCCGCTCCAGGGGCTCATCGACAATGTTGAGGAAGATGGCCAGATGGTCGCGCATCAACTTGGCCGCCTGGCTCAGGGCGTCGGTCGGCCGGATGGCGCCGTTGGTCCATATTTCCAGGGTCAGGCTCTCGTAATCGATCCGCTTGCCAACCCGGGCCGGCTCAACCGTGTAATTGACCTTGAGTATCGGCGAGTGGGAAGAATCCAGGGGAATGAAATCAACGCTCAGCTCGCTGTCGAAGTTCTGGTCGGCGGTGATGTAGCCCCGGTTATTCTTGACCACCATCTCCATTTCCAGCTTGCCGTCAACATCCAGGGTGGCAATATGAATGTCCGGATTCAGGATTTCCACGTCTGAATCGTGGACGATGTCGCCGGATTTAACCTCGGCCGGCCCGACCACCTTCAGGGTCATCCGCCTGGGCTCGTTGACCTTCAGCTTCAAGGGTATGGTCTTGAGGTTGAGGATGATGTGGGTCACATCCTCCACCACTCCGGGCAGGGTGGAAAACTCGTGCAGCACCCCGTTAATCCTGACAGCGGTTATGGCTGCCCCGGTAATCGAGGACAGCAGGACCCTTCTCAGCGAGTTGCCGATGGTGATGCCGTAACCTCTCTCGAAAGGCTGGGCCTGAAACCGGCCGTAGGTATCGCTCAGCGTTTCGTAATCACACTCTAAAAATCTTGGCCTCTGGAAACCAAGTTCAGTCATGGTTCCTCCTTAATTGGAAGGCCTGTCTCCAGCCGCCTTCCTCGTTATTTCGAATAAAGCTCAACCACCAGATGTTCTTCCACCGGGATGGTGATATCCTGTCTGGTCGGCAGGGCTACCACTTTCCCCTGACAATTATCCCAGTCCACCTGCAGCCAGCCGGGAAGAGTCTTGGTCTTATTGGCTTCAACCACCGCTCTGAAATTCTCGTTCTGGGCTGATTTCTCTTTAAGGGCCACCAGGTCGCCGGCCTTAACCAGGTAGGACGGTATGGTCACCTTGCGGTCGTTGACCAGGATATGACCATGGGTGATCATCTGACGGGCATGGGACCTGGACTGGGCCAGACCCATCAGAAAGACCACGTTGTCCAGCCTTCTCTCCAGCATGACCAGCAGGTTCTCGCCGGTGACACCCTTCTGCTGCTCGGCCCTCTTGAAGAAAAGGCGGAACTGTTGTTCCGACATGCAGTAGTACCTTTTGAGCTTCTGCTTTTCCCTGAGCTGCAGGGCATATCCCAGCACTCTCTTTCTCATCCGACCATGCTGCCCGGGAGCGAAGGGCCGTCTCTCCAGCGGGCATTTATCGGTCAGACATTTATTACCTTTTAAGAAAAGCTTGGTTTTTTCTATCCGGCACAAGCGACAATCCGGTTTTTGATACCTGGCCATGGCTGATCTCCTTTAAACTCTTCTTCTTCTTCTCACCCGGCAACCGTTGTGGGGAATCGGGGTCACATCCCGGATGGACTTGATTTCCAGTCCGGCGGCCTGCAGGGCCCGGATGGACGATTCCCGTCCGGCACCGGGTCCCTTGACCCTGACATCGATGTAGCGGACGCCAAATTCCTTGGCCTTGTTGGCCACTTCCTTGGCCGCCAGCTGGGCAGCAAAGGGCGTTCCCTTGCGGGCCCCCTTGAAGCCGGAAGTGCCGGAGCTGGCCCAGCAGATGGTATTCCCCTGCTGGTCGGTTATGGTGATGATGGTGTTGTTGAAGGTTGACTGAATATGAGCTACCCCGAAGGTAACTTCCTTTTTGATTTTTTTCTTCTTGGCTTTGGCCTTGGGCATGAACTTTCTCCCTTAAACTAAGCTTTCTTCTCTTTCAGTTTCTTGATGGTCTGACCGCGCGGTCCCTTCCGGGTGCGGGCATTGGTCCTGGTCCGCTGTCCCCGGACCGGAAGGTTCCTCTTGTGCCGCATCCCTCGGTAGCAGCCGATGTCTATCAGCCGCTTGATGCTCTGGGAAACTTCCTTGCGAAGGTCGCCCTCGATTTTCTCGCGCTTCTCGATAATCTGGCGGATCTTGTTGATTTCATCCTCGGTCAATTCCTTGACCTTCTTGTTCTTGTCGATCCTGGCTTCCTCCAGGATCCTGTTGGCTTTGGACCTTCCGATTCCGTAGATATAGGTCAAACCAATCTCAATTCTTTTTTCCGGCGGAAGTGTGATACCTGCAATTCTTGCCATGGTCTCCTCTTTTATCCTTGTCTTTGTTTATGTTTGGGGTTGGAGCAGATGACTCTGATCACCCCTTTTCTCCGGACAATTTTGCAGTTCCGGCAGATTTTCTTGACTGATGCTCTGACCTTCATCTTACACCTCACTTGAACCTGTAAGTGATACGCCCCTTGGTCAAATCGTAAGGGGATATCTCCACCAAGACCCGGTCACCCGGCAGGATCCGGATGAAATTCTTCCTCATTCTCCCGGAGATATGGGCCAGGATGATATGCTTGTTGGACAGTTCCACCCTGAACATGGCGTTGGGCAAGGTTTCCAGCACCACGCCCTCGATTTCAAAGACATCGGTCTTAGGCATTGGCCGATCTCCCCGTCCCGCGCCCTTCAACCTGGTCGAGCGACAGTATTTCCACGCCCCGGTCGGTCAGGGCCACGGTGTGCTCATAATGAGCTGACAGGCTCCGGTCCCGGGTAACCGCCGTCCAGCCGTCGTTCAGAACTTCCACTTCCCAATGCCCGGCCGCTATCATCGGTTCTATAGCCAAAGTCAGTCCTTTTTTTAGCCTCGGTCCATGACCGGGCAGGCCAAAATTCGGAAGCTGTGGCTCCTCGTGCAGGCTGCGGCCGATACCGTGGCCGACAAAAGCCCGGATGACCGAAAAGCCAGCCCCTTCCACTTCCTGCTGGATGGCCGCCGATACATCGGATAGTCTGTTCCCGACTTTCAATTCTTCCAGGCCCCGGTAAAAGGCCTTCTCGGCAACCGCGATCAACCTCAGGGCCAGGTCGGAGACCCTGCCGACCGGAACGGTCAGGGCTGCATCCCCGTAAAATCCCTCGTAGACGACTCCGAAATCCAGGCTGACTATGTCGCCTTCCTGGAGACGACGTCCCGACGGGATGCCATGCACAATTTCCTCGTTGACCGAAATACAGAGCGAAGCCGGATAACCGCGATAGCCCTTGAAGGCCGGCACGGCTCCCAGCTGGCGGGCCCTGGCCTCGGCATAGGCATCCAGTTCCCTGGTTTCCATCCCGGGCTTGATCATTTCCCGGAGTTCGGACAGAATCCTGGCCACGATCTGCGAGCTTTTCTGCATCATTTCAATTTCCGCCTCGGACTTAT
>JABLWX010000118.1 GCA_013178315.1 Candidatus Aminicenantota bacterium | reverse complement strand
AGCCATGGTAATTTGCGGTAACTATAAAATCAAAGCGGAAGCTATAACATTTGATGATGTTATTCCATATGATTCAAATAATCTATATTCAGAGAACAATCTGGTTCTTCAAAGATACAGGCAGATGATAGTGGGCAAGAAAAGCTTCTGGGATGTGGTATACAGACCCTTCCTACAGAGGGAGCTAAAGCGGGAGGAAGTGGCGGCGATAATCAAGATGGGGCTTAAAGAGGCTGGGACATACAGAAGGCTAATGGAGCTTTTCAACGCCGGCCGCACCGAGCAGGATTATAAAAGGTTCATGAAGGCACTGACTCGGCATGGAATTAATCCCCATTTTAAGGGGACTAAATCCCCATAAAATGGGGATCTTATCTCGTCCATTAATGATTCAAAAATTAGCTAATTATCTTAATTTCAACATCATAAATATAGCTAACTTAATTGGCATGAAAATTGCTAAAAACGGCATAGGAAATATGAGAGGCGGTTAATTAGGGAAGAGCTGAAATGAAAAAAGAAGTGCGGGGAGATGAGTATATTAAAGCTTTCAGAGAATTCCGACGTTTGACCGAGTCTTGGAATGGAAGAAAGCCTATATTTAAACTGTTCAAGACAGATAAAAATTATTATTTGTATGATACCGGAACAAATAGGATTTTCTTGTGCAGTCAGCTTGAGTATGAATTCCTTAATAATCTAATAAAGTTGCCTGTTCAAGATGCACTTGATATGCGAATGTACTCGAGTTCGGTTGATGACTTTATTACAGCCTTATGTCATATAAGTGATTTGATGAATGGAAAAAAAGTTTTGATGGCCACCCGAATCGGGATCACGTGCCCCGACAAGATAGACTGGTTTATACAACATTCCCTAGGGCAAATCATTCTTGAGACGACTCAGAGATGCAACCTTCGATGCAAATATTGTATCTATGATCCTTCATTTAAACAAAATAGAAATCATAGCAATATGGATATGCCTTTAGATATCGCCCGTCGGGCGATCGACCATCTTTCAGAGTGTAGTAGCTCAAAGGAAAGAGCAGCAATATCATTTTATGGTGGAGAACCGTTACTTCGATTCCCGTTTATTAAAGAGTGTGTCAGATATGCCAAGACCAAAATATCAAATGACAAGCTTATATTTTCGATGACAACGAATGGGACGCTGATGACCAAAGAGATAGCCAGATTTTTATCTGAAAATGAATTCGGTGTCCATGTAAGTCTGGACGGTCCTGAGTATATTCATGATGAAAATCGAACCTATCCTAATAGAAGAGGCTCTTTTCAGGAAGTGAAAAAGGGAATTGAGTATCTTCTTGAAGCTTACGGTGAAAAAAGTAGGGAAAAAATTAGCATAAGTATGGTTTATTCGCCTCCCTATTCAGAGGAAAAAATAAATAGAATCGGAACTCTGTGGGAAGAACCATGGTTCCCGAAAGACATTCGTTTTTCATTTTCATATGCCAAAAAGAATATATTGCCGGATCAGATGGTTGTAAACAGACTGGATTATAGCGTTTTGAGTTGGGCAATTAAAAGATATATAGAATCTTATCAGGCGAACTCTAAAGCTCATCCTTTAGCGGCACAGTATCTTGAAAGAAAACTGACCTCAATCCATCAAAGGTATATATTCGATAATCCTGCAGAGGACAGTGGAATGAATGGTTGTTGTTATCCCGGAGCCCGAAAGATTTATATCTCAGCGGAGGGGATGATTTATTTGTGTGAGCGCATAGGGCTATCACCTGCACTCGGCAATGTGTTTTCGGGAATAGATATTGAAAAATTAAAACGAATTTATCTTGTGGACTACCGGGAGCAGAGCGAAGCTGAATGTTGTTATTGCTGGTTATCACGACTTTGTGATATTTGCTATGCCCATGCGTTTTACGGTGGTGTTTTCAGTGTGCGTTATAAGAAATATAACTGCGAAATAGAGAAAAACATATCAGAAATATTCTTGAAGTTATACTGTCGGCTATATGAAATCGATCCAGGGAGAATCGATAATTTGCTCAAAATAGAGAAAAGCTAAGGAAAGGAGGTGATGTCTATTGCTTGTCCTATAGAGAGGAGGGGAGAGATATTAAATGCTGGAATCTCTGATAGAAAGGAGGTGTGTTATGACTGAAATCAAAACCGGGAATCCAAAGCCCAACAACTACCCGTATTGCAGATGCAGGTGTTCGTTGGAAGGACTGTGGTTCCCTCTCGAATTTAATGTAGAAACCGCTACCTATGATGTGGGCGGCTGCGGATGTGGAGATGGGCCCACTGAAAACTTTGCTTGGGCTTAAGGTGTTATAAACAAGATGGAACTTATGCTGGCCCCCTTACTTAAATAGTAGGTTAGGGGGCTAGCATATGGCACTATCGGAACAGTGCGTCCGGCCATACAGCCTTTAATGAGGGGTTAACTTAGGGGGAGGTAGCCTGTGCATGAGTTTGGTATTTGATAGACTCAAAGTGCTCTTTCCCCATATCCGTCATTATAAGAAGCAAGCCATATCAGTGTCTATATCTTTGATTGTTGTTTCACTTCTTGCTCTGCCTACGCCATATCTTATGAAATTTATCATAGATGAGATTCTGCTGAATAAGAACCTAAGGTTACTTAATCTCATCGTTCTTATTTTATTAGGAATTCAAGTCCTAAAGCTTAGCTTTTCTTTCCTCACCAGCTATTTTTTTAGTGTTTTTAGCCAGGAAGCTTTAACCAGCATCAAGAAAAACCCCTTTCAGCATCTACTTAATCTGCCTTTTTCCTTTTTTGATAAGAGCCAGAGTGGCTATGTTCTATCAAGGATTGGCGAGGTGGAAGGTCTAAATTTTTCCTTCTCTGACATCATGATTCGGGCACTTATTGGAGTATTGGAGTTTATCTTCTCTCTCGTTATTCTGGTTCGTCTAAACTGGAAATTGACTTTAATATCTCCTTTTATACTACCTCCTCTTTTTCTGGTTACAAGATTATATTCGAATGGGATAAGAAAGGTAAGCAGGGAAGTGATGGAAAAAGCGGCAGTTCTGTCTAGCCACGTTCAGGAGACCCTCTCTGGCGTTGATGTGGTCAAGGTGTTTTCAGCCGAGAAGAGGGAACAAGCCAGAATCCATTATTTTCTTGAGGATTATAAGAGGGCCGGTATCAGACGAGCTTTTACTTTTAGTTTTTTCCCGAATTACTTTCGCTCACCAGAGCAGCAGGAGGCGTTCTGGTGTTATGGTATAGTGGGTGGGATATAATAAGGGGGAGTTTCACTCTGGGAAGCTATATTGCATTTTCTGGCTATTTAGCTAAGCTTTACGGTCCCACCCAGATGCTGGCGTCGATAGGGTTATCATTTCAGCCAGCCTTTACTGCCCTTCAAAGGGTATCGGAACTGATGGGTCTTGGAAAAAAAACTAAAGATTCCGGAATTAATCTTAATCGGCTTCAAGGGGAGATAGAGTTCAGGGAGGTAAGATTTTCCTATGATTCAAAGCCGGTACTGAGGGATGTCAGCTTTAAGATAAATGCGGGAGAGAAGGTTTTAATCTCTGGCCCTAATGGCTCAGGGAAAAGTACCTTAATTAAACTTATCTTGGGGCTCTATGGGGAGTCAGGAGGCGAGATTCTGATAGACAGACATAGAGTCCAGGATATCTCACTCTCCTCTTTAAGAAATAGGATAAGCGTTGTCTCGCAAATTACATTTCTCTTCAATGATACCATCTGGAATAACATCCTTTACAGCCGGCCCGAGGCTTCATTTGAGGAAGTTAAGAGATTGGCCAAGCTTTCAGGAGTGGCAGAATTTGTTCAAAAGCTCGAATTAGGTTATGAGACTGTGGTTGGAGAGATAGGAAGGCAGCTTTCTGGAGGGGAGAAACAGAAGATAGCCATAGCCTGGGCACTTCTTAAGGATGCGGATCTGCTGATATTCGATGAAGCCCTGACTTATCTTGACAGAGACTCGGAAAGAAAGGTAGAACAACTGCTTAATAATGATTTCAAGCATAAGACCTGTTTGATAATTTCGCATAAAAAACCGCAGCTTGCCAGTGTCAATAAAATGATTGAATTTGAAAAGGGAAAGATAATTTACTGTGGAAGGGTGCCTTAGATTTCTTTGCTTATAATAGAAAAGGGGGATAACTTTATGGGTCACTTGTCCCGCTCTCGTGTCCCCTCATTTTACTGCTGCCCATTAGATGGCTGGTCAGGTAATATTAGCTTGGAATCCGGAGTCGGCTCGGGAGGTGGCTTAGTGTCAAAAAATCGCATTGGATGGGCGGCCACTCAATGTCTGGCAAAGAGGGATGTCCTTCTATGTGGACACTTATCCCCGGCAGTGAACAGAGATGCATCAGCGGAAAGGGGGCTGATTTGAGGACAACGCTGGCACAAAAATTGCTCTTTTTCGGATGTGAATCTGGTGTTTAAATTGAGGGAGGTGGCATAATGAAGCAAAAGTCTTTCATATCTTTATATTCAGGGGCAGGTCCGGCCGGGAAAGACATTAAAAGAATAAGACGACTCGCAGTTATCATCATGCCCATCACGATGTTGCTTTTTGGCTTCTTCCAGTCTTCAGCTGTCAGCCATGAAACGCCAGGGCAAGAGCACGTCAAAGATAACGTTCAGCATCAGGTCAGCGTCATCAGAAAACTCATTTACGTCATTGTGACCGATGATAAGGGTCGGCCGGTCACTGACCTCAACAAGGATGATTTCATCCTCATTGATAATGGCAAGGAGATGATCATTACTGAGTTTGAAAATCACACGCTATCTCTATCTGTTGAAAGCCAGGAGCCCGTGGCTGTTCCTGTGGAGAAGCCATCGGCAGTAAACACGCCAGTTCCGCTTATGAACCGGGTGTTTTTATACCTGTTTGATTTAGTGTTTACAGATCAAGGCGGGTTTCGCTTGGCCCGGGAGGCAGCCCTTCGCTCCATGGAAAAAGAGCTTGAGCCCGACGTCCTGGTTGGAGTACTGACTTTTTCGGGAAGCCGGGTTCTGAATGTCCTTCACCAGCCCGACCGGAACCGGGAAGCTGCCCGCCGGGCGATTGAGTCTATCGGAGCCGCTAATCTCATGCCTCTCGCGCCGAATCGTCTACCACAAACAGATCCCCAGATTAGAATCTCAAGAAGTATTGACGATGTCTATTCGCGCGATATTTTCAATCAGGGGTCCAGTGATTTGCTGGCAGGCAGGATAGTAGCCGAAAACTTCATCTGGGCCATGGAATCTTTCGCTCAGGCTATGCGTTATGTTCAAGGACGTAAAGTCGTTATTCTTTATTCAACCGGACTTCACCCGGCCTATATTGGCCGGGGTAGATATTATAATAGTGGAAACACTGACCTGGGCCGGGCTTATGACGAACTCTGCCGCAGACTGGCCGACGCCAACGTCTCTGTCTTCTCAGTCAACACTGAGGAGAATACCTATTTCTTAGACTCAGCTAGGAAACCAGAGACTGAGAGGGGGATTAGTGTGCTTCGTGAGATAGCTTCCAGGACCGGAGGGCAGTTTACTGGTGATATCTATGCTGCCCCAGACCATATTGAGAAGATTGAAATTCTGACGGGAGCCTATTATGTCCTGGGCTATCCCATTGAGGAAAGCTGGAAAGGCGAATATCACAAAATTAAGGTAAAAGTCAGGAAACCCGAATGCAAGGTTCTTTTTCAGCCCGGTTACTTCAGCGATAAGCCTTTTGCTGCTTTTTCAGAGCTCGAAAAAAAGATTCACCTGGTTGATATAGCTCTGACCACCAGGCCGCTTTCGGCGGAGGAGCCGATGCGCTTTACGGTGCAGGTGGCACTTCAGGCGCCGTCACCGCCAAAAAATATACGGTTTGTTGCCCGGGTTCCGGTTAAGGAGCTTGGCGAGGTGGCGGGTTCGAGGGTGGAAGCGGTGAGTCTTATTTTCGATGAGCTTGATCGGATAGTGGATACCAGCCGGGCAGAACTTGACCTGACCAGTCCAGAGTATCGTCGGCAACCTGTCTCCATTCGAAGCGAACTTTCGGCTAAGGCAGGGACTTACAAGTGCCGACTAGTGCTGAGGAACATGGACACAGGCAGAGCGGCAGTGGCCGCTGCATTGATTACGGTCCCGGAGCCCGATAGAAAATGACATTGTGACCCTTACATCATTAAAGTGTGGAGAGCTATTATGATTACTTGGACTCGCGCTGCCAGTATGCCCATATCCGCTGTTTTGACTGCTATGCCAAACACTTCCTTATGTTTTCTAATCCAACCTGTGGTTTCTGCCCAATGTGCTACTGACCGGAACTGGGCTGAGATGATCAGAAAAGTCTATGAGGTTAATCTAATAGCCTGTCCTCGATGCCAGGCTGAAATGTGCATCATTACTTTGCCCACAGATTTCTCCATAGTAGGCCGGATCATCAATCGCCTCAAGCTAACATTTGGTGCCGAGAGGGTATCGGAGAGTTATTACCGTGTCATCAACCTAATGCAGAATGGCGGACGGGTGCTGTGCCGCTTCAGTATATCCCCCTAACCTGGGAGGCCATGTCCCAATCTGAGCGAAAGGGTTTATTGACTTAATTTTAGTATTTATTTTAAGTATGAAATTAAGAGGGAAAAATGGAAAAGAGATTTTTATCATGGATTTCTTTAGTCTTATTGGTTTTTTCTGCATGTTCCCCAAGATCAGAGCAGCCTAGATGGAAAGGAAGGCTATATCTGGATAACGGCATTTCGGTTGTTGAAAACCCGGCCAAACCTGTTTATGGGCATGTTAATCTTAACCTTGAAGAAGAACTTTC
This sequence comes from Candidatus Aminicenantota bacterium, assembly GCA_013178315.1. GTDB lineage: Bacteria > Acidobacteriota > Aminicenantia > Aminicenantales > Saccharicenantaceae > Saccharicenans. The sequence goes on along the minus strand of JABLWX010000118.1, from coordinate 1,841 downwards.
CATCGGCAACGACGAAACCCAGCCCGACGCTATATTCAAACAGATTTCCGGCTTGGCTGTTGACAGAGAAGGTAATATCTATATAAGCGATCCGAGGGCAGTGGCCATCAAGGTATTTGACGACAGCGGCCATTACCTTCGGATGATTGGTCGTCCAGGCGAAGGACCGGGCGAATACCAATCCCCTCGGATAATATATCTCTCTCCTGATGGGCAAACTCTCCATGTGATGGATTTCAATTTTAGACTCTTATTTTACCGGACAGAAGGAACCTACCTGGGACAGGCCACTCTGCGAAGCCCCATCAGAGATTTCATCATCGATGCTGGAAATAAGCTTTGGGGCATCGTTTCTGTTCTTGATGAAGAGGGAGAAAGAAGGGCTTTGGAAAAGATTGAAATTGATGGCAAAGTGTTGCTTCAGATAATCAAGGTTCCCTATCAGGTATCTAGAAAAATAGAAGCTGATGCCACGATCAGGATTACTACCGGGTATGAAGAAGACTTATTCATGGCTGCCTTGAAGGGTAAGAACCTTGCTTATGGCTACTCGGGAGAGTATAAGTTGACTATAATTGAAACTGACGGCCAACCTCGACTTATTATTAAAAATCAGGGTGCTCGGCGTCTCATCCCGCCCGAGGAGGCAAGTAAGATTGCCGAATACCTAAAAAGCAAATATCAGCCTCACTTTTTTGGAATCTTCACTGATGACCTCGACAGAATGTGGGTGCTTCGGGATAATCCTCTCTCTGTCAAGGGGAGAGCTGCCCGTTATGACATTTACAGCCAGGACGGGTACTTCATCTATACCACATCGCTTCCATATGCCCGACTCTTAGTCTTGAAAAATGGTAAGCTCTATGCCCGACATGTGGAAGAAGAAACAGGAATCCATATGGTAAAACGTTACCGAATAAAAAACTGGAACTTGCTTAAGACTTCCTTAGACTGAATGTTGTAAAGCACCTAGGTCTAAACCATTCCTTCAGAGATAGCTTGAAGAAATATCTGACTACTTTGGACTGAGGAGTCAAGAGGGAGACATTTTTATGTCAAATTATTGGAAAAGTCGGCTAGCTTGGGGTAATACCAGCTTTTCCTTTGATGACCCTTGAGGAAAATGAAAGTAGCTTTGACCTATAATAGTTCAAGACTACGGGCAAAAAATATATTGGCACTTGATACTATTCTTTGATGGTTATCGGACGGAAATAAATCTTTTATTTTAAATTGATAACCACTCCGTCTCCAATTATGCAACAACCAGCAGGCATACCTTTGGCTCTACTAGATTAGCCATACAATTTCCTCCAGCATATGGCCCTTAGCCCCCTTAGATTTACCCTGATATGTCTTGGCCAGTTCTATCAATATCGCTAATCTTCGGCTCTTGCCTATTATCCTGATTAGCCGAGAAGGTGGCCGCCTCCGAGCAGGAACGGCAGATCAATCAGGTGTTTTTTTACGGTTTGTGGGCTCATCTTCTGGAGTGCGGACAAAAAAGGTTTGACCAATGTGAGTAGCTGGGACGAGTCCGAACCGTTGCTGATGCAGTTCAAGAAGCTAAAAAAAATCATCGGGCGGGAAACGACCCAAATTAATGCGTTAAAAACTTAAGAGTTGTTTTCCGGGAAGCGGTTAAGCCGATGCGGGAGAAAAGGGTAAGCCTGGGATCAGCCTATGAGAGACTCAATATAAGCCACAGCAGCTGGTCTCAGAGAGGGGCACGGCGAAACTGTGGTACCGGTGAAGACGCCGGTTACCTGCCGCTGGACGGAAAGACCCCGGCACCTTAACTGCAGCCTAGCATTGGATTTTGGAATATGATGCGCAGAATA
>JABLWX010000117.1 GCA_013178315.1 Candidatus Aminicenantota bacterium | reverse complement strand
CTTCGAGGGCCGGGACAAGATGGCCCCGGTGGCCGCCTGGCTGAGCCTGGGGGTGCCCGCTTCCAAGCTGGGCCAGCCGGTCAGAAATCCCCTGAGGCTGGAACTCCCAGAGCCACATCTGGGAAACCGGGAGATCCAGGGACAGATCCTTTACCGCGACCGGTTCGGGAACCTGATCACCAATCTCAGCCAGGAATTAATAGCCCAGTTTCTGACTAAAAACCGCGGGGCCAATCTCCTCCTCCTGGCCGGGAAAAAGAAAATATCGGAAATGGCCGCTGCCTACTCGTCCTCCGGTTCGGACCGTCCGTTTTTCATCATCAACAGCCTGGGGCTTCTGGAAATTGCGCTCTACAAAAAGCCCGCGGCCGAGATGCTGGGCCTGGAACCGGGTGACCCGGTAATTCTGAAAGCGGAGTAAGATTTCAGGGCGGAGTGTCTTAAAGCTCATGGAATGCCTGGAAGGAACGGTAGAACAGATAATCTTCTATAACCCGGAGAATGGTTATACCGTCTTCCGAATAAAGACCGAAAACGAAGAGATCACGGTGGTTGGCAACTTCCCGCCTCTTTCGCCCGGTGAGTGTTTGAAGCTGACCGGCCGCCGCGAAAAGAACGCCCGTTTTGGCCTTCAGTTCCAGATGGAGTCGTTCAGCCTGACCCTGCCATCCTCGGCCCGGGGAGTGGAAAGGTTTCTGGCTTCCGGTTTGATCAGGGGGGTCGGGCCGGTCCTGGCCCAGAGGATTGTCAGGAAGTTCGGAGAGCGGACGGTCAATATCTTAAACGAAACGCCGGAAAAATTAAAACAGGTGGAAGGGATCGGGGAAAAGAAATTCTCTGAGATACTCAAATCCTGGGAAGAACACAAGGAAATCCGGGACCTGATCATCTTCCTCCAGGCCCATAATATCTCGACCACCCTGGCTTATAAGATTTACCGCACCTATGGCCAGGCCGCGTTTGAGGTCCTGCGCCGCAACCCCTACCAGCTCTGCCTGGACATCTGGGGTGTGGGCTTCAAGACGGCTGACCAGATCGCCCTCAAGCTGGGTCTGCCGGCTGATTCTCCGGAAAGGGTCAAGGCCTTCATTCTCTACCTCCTGGAGAAAGACAATGAGCAGGGACACGTTTTTTCAGATGAGGTAGAAGTAAAAGAGAAGTGCTGCCAGGAACTGGAGGTCGAACCGCAGAAGGTGGACCAGGCACTAAATGACCTGCTGGACGGTGGGTCACTGGTCAGGGAGGTTGTCGACGGACAGTCGGCCCTGTATCTGCCTTTTTTCTACCAGGCCCAGGAAGAGGTGGCCCGCATCGTTTCCCGGATGGCTGCCCAGCCGGCGGCCGCTCCTGACTTTGACCCTGAAGTCCGAATAGCCGAGGTCGAGAAGAAGAGCGGGCTAACATTCTCCGGGCAGCAGAAAAAAGCCATCATCAGCAGCCTGCAGAAAAAGATCATCATCATCACCGGCGGGCCCGGGACCGGTAAGACCACTATCGTCCGGGCCATGGTTGAGATTTTCGAGAACTGGCAGAAAAAGATTCTTCTGGCCGCTCCAACCGGGCGGGCGGCCAAGCGCCTGGCCGAGACCACCGGCCGGGAAGCCAAGACCATCCACCGGCTGCTGGAGTTCCAGCCCAAGGAAGGCCGGTTCAAGAGGGGACCGAATCATCCGCTGCGGGGCGAAGCGCTAATCGTGGATGAAGTTTCCATGGTGGACCTACCTCTGATGTATCACCTGCTGCGGGCCGTCCCGCCGGAGATGAGGTTGATTCTGGTCGGGGATAAAGACCAGTTGCCGCCGGTCGGACCGGGTAACCTGCTCCGGGATTTGATCGATTCCGGGCTGGTGGAAGTTATCCGGCTGGATGAAATCTTCCGCCAGGCCGGGGAAAGCCTGATCGTGGTCAACGCCCACCGGGTCAACCAGGGGCAGTCTCTCGTCTATCCACGGCGCAACGACCCGGAATCCGATTTCTATTTCTTTCACCAGGAAGACGAGGAGAAGGTTTTCAAGCTGATCCTGAAACTCTGCCAGCACAACATTCCCAGGAGGCTTAACCTCAGTCCTCTCTCTGCCCAGATCCAGGTCATCACCCCGATGTACCGGGGCCTGGCCGGGGTGGACAACCTCAACCTGGAGCTGCAGAAAGTCCTCAATCCGGGAACGGCCGGGCTGAAGGTCGGCCAGAAGGAATTCCGCGTCCGGGACAAGGTCATGCAGATCCGGAACGATTACGACAAGGAAGTTTTTAACGGTGACCTGGGAACCGTGGTCCAGGTGGACCCGGAAAGGTTCGGCCTGCTGGTGGATTTTGATGGCCGGCTGATTTTTTATGAGAAGGACGAGCTGGCCGACCTGGTGCTGGCCTACGCCATTTCTGTCCACAAGGCCCAGGGCAACGAATACCAGGCCGTGGTCATGCCGCTTCTGACCCAGCACTACATAATGCTGCAGAGAAACCTGTTTTACACGGCTCTGACCAGGGCCCGCAAGTTGAGCGTTATTATAGGTTCCTACCGGGCCCTGCACATCGCCATCAAAAACGACAAGCCGGTTCAGAGAAACTGTCGGCTGAAAGAAAAGATCCTTGAAATCACCGGCGGCCTGGAACCAACTTTCCGGTTGTTTTAATTTTCTTGTGGTTTATAATAAGGAATCATTGAAAGGAGGCCAGACAATCATGGAAAAATGGGAATGCACTGCCTGCGGTTATATCTATGACCCGGAAATTGGAGACCCGGACAACAACATCCCGCCCGGCACGCCCTTTGAGTCTTTGCCAGATGACTGGGTCTGCCCGCAATGTGGGGTGGGCAAGGAATTTTTTCAGAAACTCAGCTGAAGCCCGGAAGGCTGAGGCCCGGCTGGATGTTATCAGATGAGAGTAGTCATACTGGGTAACGGCCTGAGCGGAACCATCTGCGGGAAGACCATCAGAGAGCTGGATTCGGCGGCCGAAATAATCATTGTCGGGGAAGAAACGCATCCCTATTATCCCAGGCCCAACCTGATCGATTTCCTGGCCGGGCTGATTCCCCGGGAAAAAGTTTTTGCTTTTACGGAGGGCTGGGCCGAGAGGCAGAGACTTCAGGTCCGGCTTGGAGTGAAGGCGGTCAGCCTCGACCCGGAAAAACCGGCTGTGAAATTTGAGGACGGCAGCAGCCTGGAGGCTGACCGGCTGGTGCTGGCTACCGGAGCCTGTCCCTTCATCCCGCCCCTTCCGGGCGTGGACCGGGAAGGAGTATTTACTGTCAGAACCCTGGACGATGCCCTGGAGTTGCTGGATTTTATCCGCTCCGGACCAGAAATCGTTATTCTCGGCGGGGGACTGCTCGGGCTGGAAATAGCCCGGGCTCTTAATCTCAGGGGACTGAGGCAGATCACCGTGGTTGAAGTCTTCAGTCGCCTGCTTCCGAGGCAGCTGGATGAAACGGGGGCTGGCTTGCTGCAGCTGCACCTGGCGGGCCTCGGCATCAGGCTCATCACCGGCCGGGAAGCGGTCGAGATACTCGGCGACCGCCGGGTGAGTGGGATCCGTTTTAAGGAAGGGGAGACCGTTCCAGCCGGGGCGGTCATCATTGCTTCCGGGGTCAAGCCCAGGCTGGACCTGGCCCGGGAGGCCGGCCTGGATTGCGGGCGCGGCCTGCTGGTTGATGATTACTTAAGAACCAGCCGCGACCGGGTCTACGCTGCCGGCGACGTAACCGAGCACCGGGGGAAAGTCTATGGCCTGATTCCGGCAGCTTTTGATCAGGCCCGGACCCTGGCCTACAACCTCTGCGACCAGCCCAAGAAATACGAGGGAACCATACCGGCCAGTACCCTCAAGGTCATGGGTATTTACCTGACCTCCATCGGACTGGTCAACCCGGAGGCCGCCGGTTATGAAATTCTGGCCAGTTATAAACCCGAGGCCGGTCTGTACAAGAAACTGGTGCTGAAGGAAGATTCGGTTGTCGGGGCCATCTGGTTCGGTACCAAGAAGGGAACCCAGGAAGTCAGCCGGCTGATCCAGTCGGGCAGGAAAATCGGGGAGTACAAGAACGAGATCCTGGAAGAGGAATTTGATTTTTCCAGGATTTTTAAGGACACGTGAATAAATTAATTAAAGGAATTATGATAACCGGATGAACAGGAGTGAATCATGTCCAGGCGGAAAGTTGTAGCTCTGCTGGCTTGTTTTTTCTGGCTGTCAACCGGCCTGGCCGCCCAGGTTAAGGCCGGTGGCTATTTTTCATTTGAATACCTGAAAAGTCAGCCGGACGGCCTCTACTCCAGGGGGACCTTTGCCAATTTCAACGGCGGGCTGGCCGTTTCCGGGCTCATTTATGGCAGACTTAATTTCCTGGCCGAGGGCCGGCTGGCCTCCCATGAAGAGTTTCAACTGGCCCAGGCCTACATCAACTTCCAGGGGAGCCAGCTGATCGGTTTGCAAATGGGCCTGTTTGAGATTCCCTTCGGCCGTTTTAACCGCTCAGCCCGGCCCCACGAAAATCCCACAGTTTTCAGGCCCCTGGCCTTCCACTTTTTCCCTTACCGCTGGAATGACCTGGGAATCTGCCTGCAGGGCAATTATGCCATCTTTTATTATTCAGCCTACATAGTAAACGGTCTATCGGCCGACAGCCAGGGCTACCTGGAAACAAAGTTTGCCGATCCCAATAAGGACAAAGCCATGGGCGGTCGCCTGGGCCTGCGCTTCGGTGAAGGAATTGAGCTCGGAGGGTCCATTTACAATGGAAAGTACGACCCCGACGGAACCAAGGACGTTCAGTTCCGCGGCCTGGACCTGCTCTGGGTGACCCCGGAGTGGGAAGTAAGAGGCGAGTACATCCAGGCTGCGTATGACCATCCCACCCTGAACCAGAAGATTGATTTTGAAGGCTATTACCTGACGGTCAGCATGCTGTTCAAGAGTTTTCGCCTCTATTATAGTTTCCAGAGGTCGGACCTGCCCCAGAACCTGGTCGACGACCAAGATGCCCCTCCGCTGAGCATCTTTCTCGAGTCCATGGTCAAGAAAACCAGGTCGGCCGTTGGTTTGAAATGGGATGCGGCTTCGAACTTTTACGCCAAGCTGGAATATGACTGGAATAAGGAAAAAGATGTAAAGCTGAAGGACAACGTACTCCTGGTTCAGGTCGGCCTGGCCTTCTGAAGGCTTTATGATCGTTCGGAAATCTGATAGAATAGCGCGGGTTTTTCTGCGGGCTTAATTAATTATTGAGGATAGAGACATGGCCAATCTTCTGGTTCTCGGGACCCAGTGGGGTGATGAAGGCAAGGGCAAGGTAGTTGATTTCCTGGCCCCGGCCTTTGAAATCATCGCCCGCTACCAGGGCGGACACAATGCCGGCCATACTGTTTATCTGGGCGGCAAAAAGGTAGTGCTGCATTTAATTCCATCGGGTATTCTTCATCCGGATAAAGTTTGTGTCATCGGCAACGGCCTGGTGGTAAGCCCCCAGGCTTTTTTCAAAGAAATTGATGACCTGAAAGCCCTGGGGGTGGAGGTCAGGCCCGAGCGCTTGCTGGTCAGCCGGACAGCCCAGGTCATCATGCCCTATCATCCGGTGCTGGAAAAAATTGCCGAGCAGAGCCGCGGCGGTAAAATGATCGGCACCACCTGCCGGGGCATCGGGCCCTGCTACGAGGACAAGGCGGCCCGCTGGGGAATAAGGGTGGCCGACCTGCTGGAGCCTGAAGTCCTGAAAGAAAAGATCGAGGACAGCCTGGCCGTGAAGAACAGGATATTTGAAGCCTTTGGCTATCCTTCTCTGGCGGTGGGACCAATTCTTGATGAGTATAAAGCCCTGGGTGAAAAGCTGGCCCCCTATGTGGCTGACGTTTCAGTGTTCCTGGCCGGCCAGATCAGGTCTGGGAAATCGGTACTGTTTGAAGGTGCCCAGGGTACACTGCTGGACCTCGACCACGGGACCTATCCCTTTGTCACTTCTTCCAGCTGTACCGCCGGTGGAGTCTGCACCGGGCTGGGTTTGAGCCCGAAGGAAGTTAGCGCCGTTCTTGGAATAACCAAGGCTTACACCACCAGGGTGGGCAGCGGACCGTTTCCGACCGAGCTCAAGGATGAAACCGGGGCCCGGATCGCCCGCAAGGGTGACGAGTTCGGGGCCACCACCGGCCGCCCGAGAAGGTGTGGCTGGTTTGATGCCGTGGCCGTTCGTTATGCCTGCCGGCTCAACGGGGTGGACCTGATTGCCCTGACCAAGCCCGATGTCCTGGAAGAGCTGACCGAAATCAGGGCCTGCCATGCCTACCGTTACAAGGGCTCAATCATGAAGGACTTCCCTTCAGAACCGTGGATTCTGGAAAAAGTCGAACCCGAATACCGCACCTTCCCGGTCTGGGACCGGTCAATTCACCGGGCCCGGGATTTTTCCGCTCTTCCGGCCGGATTCCTGGACTACCTGAAGTGGCTGGAAGACACCGTGGAAACCCGGGTGGGGCTGATTTCCACCGGCGTTGACCGGGAGGACATCATCTTCCGCCGCGATGAATTCAAGAAGATTCTGGGTGAGAAAGCCCGGGTTCTGGGCTGAAGTTTCAGGAGAGAGGCACCGTGGCCAGAGTCAAAACCGAGAAGTTCCCGGTTCAGTGGGTGGAAATAAATCGCCAGGCCTTTTTTCACAATGTCCAGGAGTTCAAGAACAGGCTGGGGCAGGCCGGGTTGCTGGCCGTGATCAAGGCCAATGCCTACGGTCACGGGCTGCTGGAAATTGCCGGGCTGGCTGCCGAGTCCGGAATCGATTGGTTTGGCGTGCACAGCCTGGAAGAGGGCCTGCGCCTTCGCCAGCAAGGTTTCAACCAGAAAATTCTCATCCTGGGATACCTGCCTCTTTCGGGTGCGGAGGAAGCGGTCCGGGCTGAACTCAGGTCGACGGTTTATAACCTGGAAACACTGAAGGCGCTGGCGGCTGCGGCCAGGAAGCAGAAAAAGCCGGCCCTGGTTCATCTTAAGATTGAGACGGGCACCAACCGCCAGGGAATCGCCCCAAATAAGCTGGGCGGATTTCTGAACCTGCTCAAGAAAACCCCGGAGGTGGTCCTGGAAGGCGTTTCTTCTCACTTCGCCAACATCGAGGATACCACCGATGATTACTATCCTCGTTACCAGCTTGAGAACTTTAAGCAGGCCGTAAACTATCTGGAGAGTAACGGCTTCAAGGTTCCGTTAAGACACATGTCCTGCTCGGCCGCGGCCATCCTTTTTCCAGAAACTTATTTCAACCTGGCCCGGGTGGGCATCGGCCTTTATGGTCTCTGGCCGTCTAAAGAAACCCTGGTCTCCTGCCGGCTCCGGGGACAGTCGCCGCTCCGGCTGAAACCGGTTCTGAGCTGGAGGGCCAGGGTGGCCCAGATCAAGACCGTTCCCCGCGGGGCCTACATCGGCTATGGCTGCACCTACCGGACAACCAGGCCCACCAGGCTGGCCATTGTTCCGGTTGGCTATTACGACGGCTACGACCGCGGGCTCTCCAACTCGGCCTACGTTCTGGTAAAAGGGAAGAGGGCCCAGGTCAGGGGCCGGGTCTGCATGGATTTCATCATGGTCGATATTACCGATATTCCAGGGGTCAAGCTGGAAGACCCGGTGACGCTCATAGGAGCCGAGGGCCGGGAGAAAATCACCGCCGACCAGCTGGCCTCCCTGGCCGGAACCATCAATTATGAAATGGTGACCAGAATCAATCCCCTGATTCCCAGATTCATCGTTTGAGCCCGCAATAGAAAAAATCAGCTTTTATCGGTCGTGCTGAGCCAGTCTCATCAGTTCGCCCGGGGACAGCTTCTCACTTTAGCATGATCACTGCCCTGGAAAGACGCAGGCCAATCGGATAGATGACTGAAGATTAAAGATCGGGTGGAGTATAAGGTCATATTAAGATTCCGAGCCCATGTTCCCGGAAATCATTTAGGTTGAATCAGCTTACAGTCTCCACTTATAATTCAGATGATGGAAAAAGAAAGTAACGGGCAAAAAAGGAAAAAGGGCAAGTTATTAAAAATAGTTTCCTGGATGCTGTTTGGTCTGGTTCTGCTCCTGGTCCTGGCCGGCCTGCTCCTTCAGACCCCCTGGGGCGGGAAACTGGTCTTAAAAAAGGCCGGGGACCTGGTCAAATCAAAAACAGGCCTGACCCTGCAGGCCGATCGCTTGAGGCTGAACATCTTCGGGTTGAAAGCGACTATCTCCGGGGTAAAGTTGACAGCGTCTGAGAAGAGCGAGTTCCCGGTGGAATCGATTTCCTGCGACCGGCTCACTTTTCAGAGCGGCTGGTCGACCATCACCGGAGGCGAACTGCGGATAAAAAACCTGGAATTAATCGGGCCGGTCATCAAGCTCAAATCATCGGCTGAAAGACCGGAAACCGGGGAACCTATCCCGGCACCTGAGTCAGGAGCAGGCAGGTCTCCGGGCTTTTCCTTTCGCATCGATAATTTCCGACTGGAGCAGGGGGCCTTTTCTTTCAAGAGCCGGCCACCCCGTTATCGCTGAGCCTGATCGGGCTGGCAGCTTCCGTCCGGTTCGACGACACGAGCAATTTTCATCAGGCTTCTATAACCGGCCAGTCCGGCGCTCTCTCTTTGGGGAAGGGGATAGCTAAAATCACCGGGCTGGAGGTTAGGGCCACTTTCAACCAGGAAAAAATTAAGCTGGAAAGGCTTTCCCTGTCCACTGAGCAGACGGCGCTGGATATCTCCGGGACCGTAGAAAATTATCTTGACACTCCACGGCTGAACCTGAAAACCGCAGGACACCTTTGGCTGTCGGAACTGTCTTTGCTCTTGGAGCCGGGCGATAGATATGGTGGCGACCTGAACTGGGACCTGGTCATAAGCGGAACCACGGCCCGGCCCGAAGTTTCCGGAAAGGTGGCAGGCGGTGGGCTCAAACTTTATGGTCTGACCCCGGTCGACCTGGCCCTCAATATCGTCCCGGCCGGAGAAGCTGCCCACCTGTTGAAGGCCGGGGTCGGATACCGAGGTGGCCAGATTTCTCTGGAAAGTAAAGTGCCGCCCGGATTTAAGGGAGACTTACAGGCTTCTGTAAGCCTGCAGCAGCTTGACCTTCGGCTTCTTCAGGTGTTTCTGCCTGATTTCCCCGTGGAACTGGCCTCGGAAATAAGTGGCCGATTGGAATTGCGGGCCCCGCAATTATCAGCCGAGGCCATCGAAGGCCAGGCCGAACTGAAGCTGAAGCCTTATTTCCCGGCAGAGATAGCCAAAGGACAACCGGCAGTTCCGGTTTCCGGGGATCTGAGTCTTACTTATGCCGCCGGGTTGCTTAACGTCAACAGGCTAAATCTCAACCTGCTAAGTTCCCAGCTGGAACTTCGCGGGAAACTCGAACGGCTGGAAAATTTGTCAGGCCAGTTGCGCTGGAGACTGGATGACCTGAAATCAGTCATTCAAGCCATACAATCCAGTGGCCTGCCTGAAATTGCTACCGGCCTGAAACAGCAGCTATCAGTCCTGGATAGCTTCAGCGGTTCAGTTCTCCTGGACCTGCGACTTTCGGGAAAGCTCAACCGGCCGCAATTCAAGCTGGCTCTAAACGGTGAGAACCTGGGGTTCCGCCAGATCAGACTGCCCGTTCTGGAAATTAAAGCTGATGGCAGCCTTCAGAATATTAACCTAAGCCGCCTTCTGGCCCGGTTTGATCGCGGTCAGATAGAAGCCGCCGGCTCACTCCGGCAACTGGCTGCTGCCCGGGAAATGGTTTTCAAGCTCGGTGGCCAGCTGGAAATATCAGACCTGGATATAACCCAGTTTTCCGGATTGGTGGATGAAGAGAGCAGACAGTACCTGAACGGACTGTTGTCCGGGAAGGTGATACTGGCCGGTACCACCGCCCTGCCCGGGGCCAATTTTCAGGTCGCGGTTACCGGAACCGAGGTTGGTACCCTGAATCTGGAAAAGCTGGAAGTTTCGGGCGATTACAGTCCCGAGGGATTGAAACTTCAGAAAATTGACCTCCGGCTCGGAGAGGATGGCCAGCTTCAGGGTCAGCTCAGTTTCAACCCGCACTCTGGAGAAATCGGGGCCGAGCTGGCCGGAAGCAAGTTAAGAGCGGGTCTATTCCAGGCCTGGCTGCCGGCTCTTAACGCCGGACTGTTGGACCTGCGGCTTAAGGCCAGTGGCCCCTGGAAAAATCCGGTGGCTGACCTAAGAATTACCGGCCAGGGTTTCATGGTCGACCGGGTCTGGTTTCCATACTTTGAACTGAAGGCAACTTCCGACGGCCGGCTGGCCCGGGCCACCTTTAACGTCCCCAGGTTTAACCTGAACCTGGAATCCGAGCTGGAGTTAAAAGAGCCCTACCTTCTATCCGGGTTGATACTTGTGAAGGACCTGCCGCTATCATCGCTGGCCGGGCTGCTGCCGGAAGTCGAGGAGACCAGTCCCCTGGTGGCCCTTAGTGCCACCACCAGGTTTTCCGTGCCGCTGAACAAGCCGGAGAGACTGGAAGCCGAGTTTAGGTTTGAAAATTTTGACTTTGCCGGACTGGCCGTGTTGATGCCTTCTCTTCAGAGCCTGAAACCCGGGGGGCTGGCAGACGGCCGGGTTGAGTTGAAGGGTTTTTCCCCGGACCTGGAAGGCATGGAGCTCAGGCTGGAAATACCAGCCCTCAACCTGCAACTGGGCGGCAACGAAATTAGGAACGAAGGCCCCTTGGCCGTACAGCTCAGGGAAAGAAAGCTCCTGGTTAGCAGCTTCATCCTGAACTCGGGGCGGTCAAGATTCAATCTGGGAGGTGGAGCAGAACTTAAAGACCCGAAGAATCCGGTCCTGGACTTTTCTCTAAACGGAGACCTTGACCTTTCTGATTTCGGGGCCTGGTTGTCCGGAATGCAGGTAGGCGGGAACTTGCAACTCCAGGCGACCATCAGGGGAGACCTGGAAGAGCCCTTGATCGAAGGTTCCGGGTCGATGAACGAGGTTTTCCTGAGAATGCAGGACCTGCCGCTAATCCTCAGCAACACCACAGCCCGGTTCAGGGTTGACAACTCGCAGCTGGTCCTGGACCGATTGGAGGGTCAGGCCAATTCCGGGAGTTTCTCGGGAACCGGCCGGGCCCTGTTCGGCCAGAATTTTTCCCTGACCTCGGCCAGGATTGATTTTAACCTCCGCGATTTTGATTTCAATTATCCGCAGGGATTTAGTAGCCTGTCCGGGGCCCGCCTGGTCCTGAGCAAGGATAAAAGGGGCTGGTCATTGTCAGGTGATCTTTCCATTCTGAATGCCAGCTATCGCCAGGATTTTTACCCGAGCACCCAGGGACTGAGAATGGCCTTGAGCAAGGTTTCTCCCGTGGGAACGGAGTACCCAGCTTTTCTCTATGACCTGCCGCTCGACATAGATATCAAGACTGTCGAGAACATCATCGTCAAGAACAATCTGGCCGACCTGGAACTCAAGGCCAACCTGAACCTCAAGGGTACAATTCCCGCTCCCATTCTTTCCGGCCGGGCTGAAAACGCCTACAGCGGAGAGCTGGTTATTGGCGAGCGAAAGTATACGGTGGAAAGGCTGCGGGTAGACTTTCTCGGCCGGGAAAACCTCGAGCCCAACCTGGACATCTTTCTCAAGAGCACGGTCTACGATGGGGAGGAGGAGGTTGAGGTCAGCCTGGTGATGTCTGGCACTCCTTCGGACCTGAAATTTTCGCTGACCTCGGTTCCCTCCAGGTCGCAGGAAGACCTGGCCTCGCTGCTGCTGACGGGAAAAAGCCTGCGCGAGGTTCAGGGCTCAGCCCTGAATACCATCAGCAGCCAGCTGGTCCAGCATTTTTCCAGCCCGCTGGCCTCTCCCGTGACCAAGACTCTGAAAAAATGGCTGAAGGCAGAAGATGTGATTCTGGAACCACTCAACATCGCCACCCTCCAGGACCCCGGGGCCAGGTTGACCATCAGGAAAAGAATGACCAGGGACTTTGCCGTCACCTATTCCATCGACCTGACCAACAGCCAGTATCAAACCTGGATTCTGGACTACCGGTTAAAGAGGAATTTTTCTACCCGGGGATTCCGACGGGACGATGGGGTGGTCGGCCTGAACCTCAGGCACAGGATTAATTTCGGACAGCGGGCCGAAACCGGGAGCCAGGACAAAATCATAAAGAAAAAGTTGAGCGGAATTGAAATAAGCGGAGAGACCGTTTTTACCGAAAAAGAAGTAAGCCGGGCCCTGAAACTCAAGGCGGGACGCAGCTACCGGACCGCAACTCTCAGGCAGGCCCGGAACCGACTGGAAGCTTTCTACCGGAAGCGGGGCTACTTGAATGCCAGGATAGAAGATGAGCTGGTGGAATCAGGTCAGGACAGCCTGGCCTTACAGCTGAACATTAAGGCCGGCCAGCCGGTCAGCTTCCGATTCGCCGGAAATAAGATACCGGCCAGGGCCCGAAAAAAAGCCCTGAACTCCTGGGTGGGAAGGTTGCCCGAGGAGGCCAACCTTTACCAGCTTAAAGCCGTCCTCCTTAACGAGCTCAACCGGCGCGGTTATTACCAGGCAGAGGTCAAACTGGTCAAAAAGCCAGAGCCAGAACAGACCATCTACGAAGTTTCAACCAGGCTGAACGGGAAATGGAAAATCGGGAGCTTCAGGTTGACCGGAGAGGCGGTTTTCAAGGAGCCCGTGATCAAAGCTATCGTTTCCAACTATTTTGGAGCCAGGGCCCGTGGTCTCTGGAACCTCCTCTACGACCGCAGGATAGCCCTGGAACTAATTGAATATTTCTACCAGGAAAACGGCTACCTGAGCCCGAAAATAGAACCCCCGGTCATAGAGGCCAACGCCGCAAAACGTTTGCTCAACCTGACCCTGAAGATTGAGGCCGGGCCTAAGAGCCGGGTCAGTTCTCTGGAAGTAAAGGGAAATAGTAGGTTTCAGACAACCGAGCTGGAGGCCATCATTAACCTTAAACCTGGCCAGACCTTCAGCTGGCCTGCCCTGAACGAAGACCGGACGGTCCTGCTAAACCGCTACCGCAGCGCCGGCTTCAAGGAGGCCAGGGTGGAGATAGAAGCCCGGCCGGTAGATGGGGGAGCCGATTATGATGTCAGGGTAAATATAGAAGAAGGCCCTGTTTATACCATCTCCGGCATTGATATTGAAGGAGCCAGGCGCAGCAAAACCTCCTTCGTTCTGAAAGAAAGTGGCCTCAAGCCCGGGGAACCGGTCAGCCTGGAACGTCTGGCCCAGGCCCAGAAAAATCTTTATGACGCTGCCACCTTCCAGGCAGTTAACGTTTCCTCCGAGGCAGAAAGTACCCCGGACCACCAGGAAAAGGTCCGGCTCCAGGTCCGGGAAATGCCCTGGCTCAGCCTGACCTACGGTCTTCAGTACAACACCGATACCAGGTTCGAGGGATTTGCCCAGCTTGATTTCAACAACCTCTTCGGTCGTGGCTGGAACAGCCTGCTTTACTTCAGGGCCAACCAGAGGCAGCAGGATGCCCGGGCCACGTTGAGGATTCCCTACATTTTCTCCCGCAAGATGGAATCGCTTCTTTCTGTCTACTATCGCAAGGATATCAGAGACCTATATATAACCGAGGAGGTGGGGGCCAGCTTCCAGCAAAAGATCATGATCGTCCGGGGCTTTGACCTGAGCTGGGTGTACCGCCTGAGCCGGATTCATGATTATGAAAAAGAACCATCCTGGCCATTTCCCTATGATGTCAGGATGACCAGCTCCGAGCTTTCGCTGTTGCTCAGCCGGGATACCCGGGACGACCGCTTCGACCCAAAACATGGAACACTTCTGACCAGTAGCTTGAGCTATGCGCCACGCTACCTCGGTTCGGACCTGAATTATGTTCGTTCTTTTACCCAGTTCACCATGTACAAGGCACTGTTGCCGGGGGTGGTCTGGGCCTCCTGCTACCGGCTGGGGCTGGCCAGTGCCTTCGGGGAGGTCCTGATACCGAGCAAGCGCTTTTTTGCCGGCGGCGGCACCAGCATCCGGGGCTTCAAGCTCGATGCCGTCGGCCCGATCGATATCTGGACTGGCCTACCCGAAGGCGGGGAGGCCATGCTGGTCACCAACCAGGAATTAAGATTTCCTATCTATAAAATCCTCCGGGGAGTCGTTTTCCTGGATGCCGGCAACGTCTACTCCAGGCTGTCTGATTTCAACCCCGGGCGCCTGAGGACCGGGGCTGGTTTAGGTTTGAGAATAGATAGCCCGCTCGGCCTGGTCAGAATTGATTACGGGTTCAATCTGAAACCACGTTTTGATGAACCCAGGAGCACCTTATTTATCAGTATCGGCCAGGCGTTTTAAGTGGTCCTTAAATTCTGCTCAGCAGGGCCTTGACCTGGGCTGCTTCCGGAGCCTCCGGAGCCAGGTATAAGAATTTCTGAAAGTGGGTTATGGTCAGGTCCTTGCGTCCTTTCTGGTAATAAGCCAGCCCGATATTATAGTGAGCATAGGCGTGGTTACCCTTCAACTGCAGGCATTTCTGCAGGTCGGCTATGGCCAGGTCCAGCTTCTTCTGGTAGCCACGGAGCAGACCACGGTGGTAGTAAGCCTCGGCGCAGTTGGGATCTTTCTGGACGGCGGTGTTAAGCTGCGTTTCGGCGCTGGTATAGTTGGCCTTGGCGATGTCATACTGGGCCTTGCCGATGTAGCCGTAGGGAGAATTAGGGGCGGACTGCAGAATCTTGTTGAACTGGGTGAGGGCCGCCTCCGGATTCTTCTGCTTGATCAGGGCCGACCCGAGGTAATAGTAGAGGTCGTTATTAACAAAGTTCTCGGCCACCAGCTGGTCAAAAATGGCCTTGGCTTCGGCCGTCTTGCCGGCCTCAAAATAAGCTATACCCGTCTGGAGCCGTTCCTGCTGGGTCTGGGCCGGCAGGGCCTGGTTCAGGCCAAGGAATAAGGCTGACAGCAGGGCCAGGGTCAGCCAGAACCGGTTCGTTCTTTTTTTCATTGCGTCCTCCTTCGAACCTTTATACCACAAGAAAGGCAAGTTAGACAAATCTTTCCGGAACTTCCGGGTTTTTGACAAACAGGGCTGAAAGTGCTTAAAATTATTCTGGCCCATAACAGGGCGAAGGGAAATATTTCACAGGTATTAAAGGAGGGCAGGATGGCAAAAAAGAAAAAGGCAAAACCGGCCCCAAGGAAGCCGGTGAAGAAGGTGGTAAAGAAAAAGGTGGTCAAAAAGGCCGTCAAGAAAGAAGCGGCCCCGGCGCCCCGGCCGGTGACGGCCCTGGAATGCCGGGTTTGCGGTTACCGGCTGATTATTGACCGCAAGTGTGGCTGTGCCGAAGAGCATGTCATGGTTTGTTGCGGCCAGCCCATGGAGAAAGTAGAGACTACGGTCTGACTTCTGGCCAGATAACGGCCAAGTTAAAGCCAGAATTTTTGATTGATTGTTGGCCAAAGAGCAAGGCCATTTTTTTATATTGAGGTCGCGTTGATCAGATGACATTAACTTTTGCCGAGAAAAAAAGGCTGGCCTATTACGAGGGGTATATTTCCATTGTTATCAACCTGGTGCTCTTCCTGCTCAAGTTCCTGGTCGGGCGCAAGGTCAATTCGGTGGCCATGGTGGCCGATGCCTGGCATACTCTATCCGATTGCCTGACTTCCATCATAGTAGTCGTAGGCTTCTGGATAGCTTCCCGGCCAGCCGATAGCCGCCATGCCTTTGGCCATGGCCGCTCGGAATCCATAGCCTCCATCATTATCGGGACTCTTCTGGCCGTGGTCGGCTTCAGCTTCTTGTATGAATCAATCGTCAAGCTCATCCATCGCCAGGGCATGGGCTTCAGCCAGCTGGCAGTCATCGTCTTTGCGGTGTCAGCGGTCATGAAGGAGGCGCTGGCCCAGTTTGCCTTTTGGACGGCCAGGAAAACCGGGGCCGGGTCCCTGCGGGCTGATGCCTGGCACCACCGCAGTGACGCCGTGGCCTCGGTGCTGATCGTGGCCGGAGTTCTTTTCAGCCAGAGGTTGTGGTGGCTGGACGGCGTGCTGGGTATCG
>JABLWX010000116.1 GCA_013178315.1 Candidatus Aminicenantota bacterium | reverse complement strand
TTTTTGAGCAAAAATAGGCAATAAAGATTGTCTCCCCGGTTATCGCTTTGGAACTCTTTGCTGCTGATTCCCGCTTGTCCTAAAATCTCAAGCAACGTGACCTTTAGCAAGTCTTTTTATGGATGAAAATGAACCGATGCTCTTTTCCTGGTTACCGGTTCTAATAAAGGTGATGGTTTCCTTTTCCTCTGAATAAGATATATCTAAAAATCCAAGTATTTCAGGTATTTCAAGTGGAATGGCCAGGAGGGATTAAACCGGAGCCTCATTACTATATTCCTTTTTTTTATGGATTTATGCGAGAAATTAAGCCAGGAGAAAAACAGAGAGCGAAACAGGGGCAAATGGATTCGATAAGAACGATAAAAATAAACTTTAATAGCTTGTTGCGAGGAAGAGAGTGAATATATGAACTCTCTCTCATGTCCTGGGTCAAAATTAAATAAATTAGAACCAAATAATGAGTAATAAAAATTTTGAAACAGGTCCGCATGTTGAGATATATTAAATATCTTATATCTGCAGATTATATGGTTGGACTGGACAGGTTGCTTGAATAGCTTTTTTGTTTTTGCCGTATCGCTCTGGCACGAATTCAGGCCGGGGAGTTCATTTGATTCGGGCAGGAATATGACACGAAAGGAGCTTGATCGGTGAAGACCAGGTCGGCCGATATTCATTTTATTTTTATTCTTGGTATCCTTATTGTTTTTCTTTCTTTTTCTTTTTCATTTGAGAGGCAGGCCGGGCCTCAGGCCAAAAAGGTTGCCTCGGGCACGTTCCAGGTTGAATTTTCCGGGCGTGGCCTGTCGAGCCTGATGAAAGCTGGTGATATCTATCCGACCGACTATGTGCTGAGCAGCAACGCAATCGGGGATGTTTTCGTTACTTACAGGCGGACCGGGGAAAAAGAATACCGGCAGCTAAAAGACGCCGAGCTCAAGCAGGCCGGTCCGGAGAGGTTTGTTTACCGCATCTACCCGCCGTACCAGTCATTCCTTTCGCGGGTCCGGATATCGGCCTCAACCCAGGCGCGCTCGCTCCAGGTTCTCACGGACAGTCTGCCCGTTGTCGATTCCAGGAGCCGTGCCGGCGGCTACCTGGCTTTTACCGGCAGGAAGGGCACGACCGAGTGGCTGCAATACGATTTTCCGGAGCCGGCCACGGTTTCGGCTGCCGAGGTTTACTGGCTTGACGACTCCGAGCTTAACGGCCCTTATAAGGTGCCGGTGGGCTGGCGGATATTATACAAGAACGCGGCCGGCGATTTTGTGCCGGTAAAAAACACCTCAACTTACGAGACAGCCGTCGACCGCTTTAACCGGGTCAGCTTCAAACCGGTCAGGACGACGGCGGTCAGGCTCGAGATGCAGCTCCAGCCGACTCACAGCGCCGGGCTCTACCGCTGGCGCCTTGAAACCGACGCCGAGGAAAAAATCAGTCGGGCCTACGAACATCAGAAGCGCCTGGTGGACCGGACAATCAGGGTCGAATCGGTTTTTGAGCCCCGGGGAGAGGAACTTCTCTGGACGGTGAGCCTGGAAAACCTGACCGACATGGAAATAGAAGTGGCCGACCTCGGCCTGCCCCTGCCTTTCAATACCCAGTACGGCTGGGACAAGGAAGTGACCTGCAACCTGCGGGTCATAAGGCATTTCCTGGTGGCCGGGCAGGGGTCTTTTGTCTTCTGCCAGCGCACCAACGCCGAGCCGCCCTACCTGTTGATGATCCCGGTGGAGGGGCCGGGAGCGAGTGAGAAAGCTGGCGGGCGCGGTGAAGCTTCAGCCGTTGGCGGCACTGGTGAAGGCGGGAGGGCAGGAAAAGCGGGCACGGGCATCGGACAGTCAGGCCCGGGCTTTGAATATTTTGACGACGGCGGACGCGGTATTTTCTGCCCTTACGTTCATTCCAGGCTGGCGACCGAAGAGGCCAAAGCCCGCGGAGGACGCTGGCGGTTCGCCAGCAGCTCGGTTGTGCTCAAGCCCCGCGGCCGCGATGGAAGCCGGGCCAGCTACAGTTTCAAGTTCCTGTGGGCAGATAAAGGCTACGAGAGCATCCGCGACCTCCTCTACCGCGAGGGCAAGTTTGACGTGCAGGTGGTCCCGGGGATGGTGGTGCCGGAAAACCTCGAAGCCATGGTGGCTATAAGGACCCGCAACGAGATAATCGGGCTCGAGCCAGAGTTTCCCGGAGAGACCATGATTGAAGAAATCAGGCCCGGCCGGGCGGCCATGGCCAGCTTAAAGGATAAGGATAGGTATGTCAGGCAGGAGGCAGGGATTGAAAAAGAGGCTCCTGTGGCCGAGGGACTTTCCGGGATGCCCGATTCGTTGCTGCCAGCCGGAGAGCCAGGATTAAACCAGAGAAATTTAGGAAGGGAGGGTGACGGGCAGCGGGATAACGGTTCTAAAATCGCCGGACAATCTCCTCCGTCATCTGATTTAGAGAGGCAGGAGAAGTCGTCAGGAAAAGAGAATCACAACTTACTTGTTGCCTGCGTTGAGAATCCGTCGCTGGCCGTGTTTCCCGCCTCCGGTCCGCCGGCTCAAAAAGCCGGGCCTGCTGGGCCTGCTGGAGTTTCAGGACAGGGCGGTTACCGGATCTTCAGGATAAAATTCCGCCGGCTCGGAGAAAACCTTATCACCGTGAAGTGCGCCGGAGGCCTGAGCATGCCGCTCGAGTTTTTCGTAACCGAGGATCTGGAGACATTGTTCAAGAAGCGGGCGAGTTTCCTGGCGAGGCGGCAGCAGCATCGCGACCCGTCGAAGTGGTATTACGCGGTCTTCAGCGACTGGGACATGAAGAATAAAGTGCTGCGAAGTGCCGACGACCGCGACGAACTCCAGACCTGGCTGGTGGATGCCTGCGACGATGCCGGTAATGCCAGGCCGGCCTTCGTGGCCTCGAAGAATGTATACTTCCCCGACCAGGAAGAGGTGTCCAGTGTTGACCTGTACATCAAGCATTACCTGTGGGGCGGGATGCAGATGACCGAGGACGAGCCCTACCCGTTTGCTATCTACGGCATACCGAACTGGAAGGTAAATCGCGAGAGCTCTGACCCGGGCCGGAACGGCCGCAAGCATATCTGGCGGATATACGATTACCCGCATATCGTGCTGCTCTATTACCGGATGTACCAGGTGGCGCGGTTGTACCCGGGTATAAAAACCGAGCTCAGCGCCGAGGAGTACCTGAGGCGGGCCTTTCGGACTGCGATTGCTTATTTCACCGTGCCCCTGGAAGTGGAGGGCTGGTCAGCCTACGGGACGCCAACCATGAACGAAATCGTGATGAATGAGCTGATAGAGGCGCTCGAGAGGGAGGGCTGGAAGAAGGAGGCGGCCGAGCTGCGGCGACACTGGGAGAAAAAGGTGCTGCACTTTGTTAACGACGAGCCTTATCTTTTCGGCTCCGAGTTTGCCTTTGATTCGACGGGGTTTGAGGCCACCGGGGCCATGGCCCGCTATGCCCTGAAAAGGCTGGAAGAAATGGGGGGCAAAGGCGAAGCTATTTGCGGAACAAGAAAAGATGCAGTTTCGGAAAAGGTGAGCAGAAGGGCGAGTGAAGAGGCCGATGACAAAGGGTCGGGTGCGGATGGTAGCGCCGGCGCCGGCAAGATTGTTAATGAAACGACTGGCAACCTTCATAAAATCAATAATAACCCGGCCGGCAATCCGCATCCTGTTCGCCCCGAATCGGTCGCAGGAGCTCGAGGCTTGGAATCGGCACCGGACGGGGAGCAGCCTGGCAATGCGGTGACTCATGAAGGGCCAGGTGATGCCGGGGCCAGCTCGTCGGAAAGTGTGCCGGCCGCAAACGACGAGTCCTTTTCTGGCAAGACGGATCGCACCAGGGTCGAGAAATTCCTGGAAAAGCAGCTCAGGCTGAACGTGGCGGCCCGGGGCTGGCTGGAAACGGCCTATTATTACCTGGGTAGCGATTACCGGGCCGGCGGCGGCCTGCGTTACACGTTGAGTTACATGTCGCAGATGGGCGGCTGGTCGCTCCTCGATTATGCGCTGTGGTGGGCGAAGGACAGGCAGAAGATGCTTGACCACCTGCGGCTGGGCTATGCCTCATACCTGAGCAGCTGGGCGCTTTTGAACTCGGGGCGGCCGGAGACGAACTACGGCTACTGGTACCCTGGACCTGAGAATGACGGGGCGGCCGGCGGCGGCTTTGAACCCATGGCCTGGGCCAGGGGATGGAACGGCAAGTGGGTCCCGCGCGGTTCCTGGAATTACAGCGCCGAGGAGGATGTGGGCTACTGTGGGGCCGTCAGGGCTGCGGCCACGGTGGTGGTGGAAGACCCGGTTTTCGGGCTGGTGGTCCTGGGCGGCAAGCTGCTGGACGGGCGGGACGAGGATTCGGCTGAAGGCGCGGGCAGCCTGGAAGCGAGTTCTTGGTCTGGAGGCGAGGCCGGCCCAATGCGGCGGGCTGAAGCCAGGTATGATTTAGAAGCGAGCTCAACGGCGGAAATTGGGGAATGCCCGGTGCGGCCGGCTGAAGAAGAAAACAACAGGGTGGATATAGTCAAAATTAAGTCTGCACCTGATGATGGTTGCGGTGGCACAGCAAGCCCAGGTTGCCCGGAAAAAGGGCAGGAAAGTCTGGTAAGGGTCATCCCGCGAGACGGCCTTCGGGTGAGGTTTCATTATGTCAGGGATGAGCGGACCCGCTGGCACGTGGAGCTGGAAAAGGGCCGGCTGGCCAGGGAAAAGCCGGTGGTCGTGGCCGGGGATTTTTCTGAGATCTGGCTGCCGGTTGAAGCGGCCGGGGCTGGCTCGGTGGAGGTGGTGGCGGTGATAAGTGGGCTGCCCGGAGAATACGAGGCTTCGGATGCTTCCGGGCGAAGG
Source organism: Candidatus Aminicenantota bacterium (assembly GCA_013178315.1). Lineage (GTDB taxonomy): Bacteria > Acidobacteriota > Aminicenantia > Aminicenantales > Saccharicenantaceae > Saccharicenans. The sequence goes on along the minus strand of JABLWX010000116.1, from coordinate 3,817 downwards.
CTCAACCTGGAGACGCTTCCCGGCGGGGTTTTCCGCGTTGCGGCCACGGCCGGCGAAATTCACCTCCGCCGCAAATAACCCGGGGCCTGGGCAAGGAGCGACAGAGTAATCGGGGACACTCTCTCGTGTCCCCATTCTTTAAAGCATTATCCAGGGGACGGCGAAGATATTTGAAGAAAGCTTTTTAATATTGCGCCCGCTGTAAATCACCAATCCTCCCACTGCCTGCCGGTTCACACTAATAAAGTCCAGGAGATTCTGGATATCAGCATACTGGACTTTATCGCTCATTTTTACCTCGACCGGAAGGATAGCCCGTCCATATTCCAGGATAAAATCAATTTTCTTTCCGTCTCTCGTTCTCCAGAAGTAAACATTCATTCCGTACATCTCAGATAGGCAAAGAAAGTTTAAGAGGATCATGCTTTCGAACAGGTTGCCCATGAATTTTTCATCGATTGCCGATGGGTCTCGGTAGCCTGCCAGATGAGCTGCCAGTCCAGGGTCAATAAAGTACCCCTTGGGTGATTTGGTGATACTTTTTGATTTTATCTGCGTAAACGGTCTGAGGCGAACGTATAGGTTCGAGGCCTCTAACAGGTTTATATATCGGTGCACGGTGGGCTGACTGATCCCGGTATCGCGAGATATGCCAGACTGGTCGACCAGAGAAGCAGTTCTAAGTGCCAGAAGCTGCATCACTGCTCTGAAATCCGGTAGGGAAGCGACCTGAGATAGGTCCCGGAGGTCTCGTTCCAGGTAAGTCTTGATGTAACCGTTCCACCATATCGAAATTTCTTCATAGGAATCGGGCTTGAACTCCAAAACAGGGGGCAGAAATCCCCTGAATAGGATTTGAGAAAGGCCCGGCAGGTCAGATATAATTTCTTTTTCTCTCGGATAAACTTTCTTAAACATGTTTAGCAGCCATACTGGCTTCTGGCGGCCCTGGTATTCGGAATTGGTGAAAGGAAAAAGTGTGTGGTGAGCAGCTCGACCGGCCAGGGTTTCAGATATCCTCCTTAACAGCAGGAAGTTGGCTGAACCGGAAAGAACAAACCGTCTCTCTTTTTCGTTATCTGCTGCCAACTTTATCGAGTAAAGGAGCTTGGGGACTCTCTGGGCCTCATCGATTATTATTTGCCGGGCAGAGGAAATTATCGGTGACGGGTCTTTTTGGGCCTGGGTCAGCACGTCCAGGTCATCAAAGCTGAAGTATTTATAGTTCTTGAACAACCGCTCGTTTTTTAATAAGGCGGTTTTCCCGGTTTGACGGGCGCCGGTCAGGATCAGTACCCTGCTGACCCTGAGGGATTTTTCTAGTTTTTCAGCCAGCCACCTTTCTTTATACATATTATTCATCCCGTGAATAAAATTTATTCATAGCATGAATAGATTATACATAGTGAATATAAAAAAGCAAGCAGGATGTCTCGGCTCCGGGGATTTTCTCCCGGTAAGGGGGAATAAGGAAAACACTCTCGTGCCCGATTCTTTCCGGGAGGGGAGTATGAGGTTGGGGATACGCTGTTGTGTCCTAATAAGAGGGGTTTACGGGGGAGGGAACAGACTTTGATAGCTAATGGCTCGGGGAAAGGTTCATGTCCCCATAAGAAAGAGGGGACACGAACTGTTTCAACCAGAATAAACTTTAATAGCCGATTGCGTGGGAAACAGTTCATGTCCCCGGTCTCAGGTCCCCAGGCCAGACAGGGCCAGGCTCAGTTCCCAGAGCTTCCTCTGGTTTTCTTTATCGTAGGAGGCGGTGGAGGAGCGGCGCTCTTTTTTTTGAAAGAAATACTTACCCGTAACGCCCCTGACCTCAGGCGATGAAGCCAGGTAGACCACGGTTTCCGCCCCCCGGGCCGGGCTGAGCAGCTGCCGTTTGCTCAGGTAGTAAAGCCGGTGCTTGAGCCAGGGAATGAGGCCGTTGTTTCGGGCGAAGTTGGTGGCCACCCCGCCCGGGTCGGCGGCGTTGACGGTGATGCGGGAGTGGCGACCCCTCAGCCGCTCGGCCAGGGCATAGGTGAAAAGGACGTTGGCCAGCTTGGAGCGGGCGTATTGCTTCTTGCCGTCGTATTCTTCCGGTCGAAGGATATTTTCAATGACGCGGTCGGCTCCATAGTGGGCCCCGGAAGCGACGTTGATAATGCGGGCCTCCTCGGACCTTTCCAGCAGCTCAAGAAGCGACAGGGTCAGGACAAAGTGGCCGAGGTGATTGGTGGCCAGGGTCAACTCGATTCCTTCCGGCGTGACCTGGTGGCGCAGAAACCGGGCCCCGGCATTGTTGATGAGAACGTCAAGGCGGTCCAAGTCGTTTCTGAGCTGGCCGGCAAGATCCCGGACGTCGCGTAGAAGTGACAGATCGCACAGGTACCAGGAAACTGCCTCGTTGCCGGTGAGTCGCTTTATTCTGCGGCAGGTAGCTTCCGCCCTGTCTTTATTGCGGGCGACGATGATGAGCCTGAAACCCTGCCGGGCCAGCTCCAGCGCTGCATCCCGGCCGATACCCGAGGTGGCCCCGGTAATAAGACAGGTTTTCTGGCTCATGCTGGTGGGAATATTATAAGACAAAAAAATATAGGAGAAAAATAAGAGGGGACGTATTTTTATATCCAGATTTTTTACCGGAGCGAATGAACCTTATTCATTTTTCACCAGGGTCGATACCGGGGACACATATTCCTGTTCTAACAAGAGGGGGGACAGGAGAGAGAATTGGCAATAGCTGGTCGCTCGATCGAAAACCAGGAACACTCTCCTATGTCCCCGACATTACGTACTGTTCCCCGGGTCTGGTGTCCGGGGGGTGGCTGACCAAAATTCGAAAAAATAAAAAGAACCATGACTTTTAGCCAAAAAATGCTTGACTTTTGCCATATAATGTCGTAAATAATGTTTAATTTAACTCGGGAGGACGGAATGCTTACCCTGAGAGTTTTCAAGTCCCGTCTTTTTATAAGCGTGGTTTTGAGTGCGTTTACTCTGTTAATTTTGCCGGTGGAAGGATTTTCAAGAACTGATAAGCCAGCCCGGGGCGGTTCCCTGGTGGGCTTTATCTATGGCAGCGACATGAAGACCCCGGTTCAGAATGCCGTGGTCAAGCTGCGTAACGTCGAAAACGGCTACGAGTACTACAGCACCCCCACGGATTCGACCGGAGCCTATAAGATAGAACAGATCAAGGCAGGCAAGTATGTCCTGGGCATTACGGCCCCTGATGGCGATTATAATTTCGGCTATGTCGTCAGCGTTAAGGAAGGCGAGGTGGGCAAGCTCAGCCTGGCCCTGATGCGCGGGGAAATTACCCCCATGGACCAGGGCAGCGAGAGCTATCCCAAGGAGAAACCCTCCTTTTTCTGGACGCCAGTTGGCATAGCTGTCCTGATGGTCCTGACCACTGGTGCCCTTTACGGCGCCTTCAAGCTGATGGAAGGCAAGGAAGAAGCTTCCCCGTCCAAGAAGTAAGAGAAGTTAAAGGCGGGACTCACCCAGTCCTCTTAGAGGGGAGAGACTTTTTCTAAATAAATTCTAAAAAAGGCCATATGCCCCTTATCCCCGTTAGCCCGTACCGTGAAAGGTTCTTGGATTGCCATTTCAATCTGATTCCTTCTGATGATAGGTGACACAAACCTTTTCGGAGAGAATAGAAATTAATAGCCCATGGTTATGCCGGAAAGAGGGGACACGAAGTATATTGTGTCAGGAGAAAGGGCGATGTGCCAGAAACAGGCGAGAATAAAAAGCGCAGGTCCCAACCTGGAAAGCAATTAACTGGCTCGCCTCGGATCAGCCGGAAGAAGGCAGAGGTAGAGGA
>JABLWX010000115.1 GCA_013178315.1 Candidatus Aminicenantota bacterium | reverse complement strand
TGAGCTCCAACCGCTGGCCAAGCTGATTCCCGGGCCAGGTTGATAAAAGATTCAGATTGTAAGAGAGCAACCTGTTCAAGAATCATTACACCTTATCGACATTTCATTCTAAACGCATATTTCATTGCTCGTGTTTCATTCTCAATATCTTAAAATCTTAAATTATTACTCATAAATTGTGGCGGATGCCCCGACCAAAAGGCTATGGGAAAAAGAAAAAGGGGACACCTTAAGGTGTCCCCGCCGTGACGTCGGAACCATATGGGGGAAAATTTGAAGAAAAAGGCAAAAAAGGGGACACCTTACAGTGTCCCCTGTTAGAGCTTGCCTGGACAAATCAAGAAAATACTGGAATTAATTTTGATTGGAATCTTGATTGAAAGAGGTATCCAGGCTTCAGGCTTGGGGTTGTTGCCCTAAATTGAAATCGTGATCAGGAGTGCCGGCAAGGGGTGTTCGAGCAGCAGGCTGCCGTTATGGGTTTTAAGGTTCCGCCGGAGAAATTCTTCGATGATGGCCACCCGGGGACGGTCAGCTTCTTCCACCCCGAAATAATCGAGGAAATGGGCCAGGGCTTCGGTCGCCGAGTCAAAACTTTCGCGGTAGATAAAATCAACCTCTTCGGCTTCTACCTCGGGAAGAGCCGACGGTAAATCGCACCCCGCTGATTTTCGGCAGTTCTCGTTGGTCTTGCTGCCGGCCAGTCCTTCCCTGAGTTCCAGCACGACTTCGAGCAGCAGCCCGGCCCCGGGCTTCGGCAGGTATTGAAAGCCGTAAAGTTCCGGATAAAGCTGGCTCAACTGCTCTGTCCAGTGATTCTTGCCGCGGCCCCAGAGCAAGTAGATTTTCCCGCCGGAGGAGCAGGCCTGCATCATCTTCAACAGGCAGTCGCGTATCCCGACCATCAACAGGGAAAGAGAAGCCACGACCGCCTGGTATGGCAAATTGCCGTCAAGGTGCTGGAGTGTGTCCAGCTCTTCCCAGCGTCCGGCCAGGCAATTGATCCCGGCTACGCCCCGCTCAGTTGCTATGTGCTTTAAGAGCTCGAGCATGGCCGGGGAAGGGTCGACCGCTGTGACCCGGGCCCCGCTTTCAGCGAGAGGAATGGCCATGACGCCCGGCCCGGAGCCGATATCCAGTATTCTTTTCCCTGCGGCCGGCTGCAACCTGGAAATTAAGAAATTGAGGCGTTCCTGCTGGTAAGAACAGACCTGTTCCCAGTAGCGCCGGGCGGCACGGGCTGATTCCCAGGCCGAAAGGCCGCGCCGGCCGGTGGCCGCCTGGCACTGCTGCCAGGCTCGCATCTGCTCATCCCAGCGCTCGGCTGCGGTCCTGGTGATGGCGACTCCGTGCTCCAGAGCTGACTTGGCTTTTATTTCAGACGGTCCCGGTATTTGCATGTTGATTCAGAAATTTTTAGATCTGTCACTGCATATGATGTTTCCGCCGAGGAGGGACTCAGTCCCTGCCGGAGATGATTAGCTCCCTGCCCGGTAAAGCATTTCCAATTGTTGTTTTTGGAAATATAGGTAGCATCGAGCATGATCACAAGTTAAGAAGACTACCAGACCGGGCCTGAACCGTCAAGAAAAGAACCCAGATTTGTTCCACGAAAATCAAGAGTAGACCTCTTGGATAAAATTTAGATTGAGAACTCGGCCCTTACTGGTATTTTTTAGGACATAGAGCTTCTCGTTTGGGATGAGGCTACGTTAATTTTCTCTCCAGCCAGGTGTTCAAGTTTATAGGGCCTGCCCTGGAAACCGAAAAGGCCCATGGAATTGGGCCTGGTTGTTCGAGTTGATAACTGACAGAAAGAATAGCGGAAGCAGCGCATGTTTTGCCCAGGGGGAGAACACGGAAACAGGAAGGTCAATCATCATGTGGCGGGGCAAGGTCGAGGTATTGATGATATAATACTGACGACATGGACGCACAGGATAGGAAGAGAGTCCTGGTTGGAATGAGTGGCGGGGTGGACTCGTCTGTGGCCGCGCTGTTGCTCAAGAAGGCCGGGTACGAGGTGATGGGTGTGACCATGCGGATAACCCCGGAAGGAGTGGCTCCAGCCGCCCGCAAGCTCGCCTGTTACGGGGAAGACGAGGCCGCCGAAATTGAAGATATCGAGAAGGTGGCCCGGCACCTGGGCATTGAATTCCGGGTGGTGGACTTGAGGCGAGAGTACCAGGAGAGGATTCTCAACTATTTCCGCGAGGAGTATGCCCGGGGAAGGACCCCCAATCCCTGCGTTAAGTGTAATGCGGAGATTAAGTTCGGGCTGCTGCTGGAGGGGTGTCGCCGGCTCGGCCTGGAGTATGATTATTTCGCCACCGGTCATTATGCCAGGGTTCGGTTTGACGAGGGGTCGGGCCGCTGGCTTCTGTTAAAGGCCCGGGATGCGGCCAAGGACCAGTCCTATTTTCTGTCGTTGCTCAGCCAGGAGCAGCTGGCCAGGAGCCTTTTCCCGCTCGGGGACTTGCGGAAGGGCGAGGTGAGGAAAATTGCCCGGGAGCATGGGCTTCCGGTTAGCGAGAAGGAAGAAAGCCAGGACTTTTACGCCGGCGATTACCGGGAGCTTCTGAAAAAAGGGAGCCCAGGACCGATCAAAGACCTGGAGGGAAAGGTTCTGGGGCAGCACGATGGCATCGAAAACTACACCATCGGCCAGCGGCGCGGGCTGGGCATAGCCAGCAGCGGCCGGCTGTACGTGGTACGGATTGAAGCCGAGACCAACACGGTTTATATCGGCGAGGAAAAGGATTTGCTCACCAGCAAATTTTACGTCGACCGGGTTAACTGGGTGGCCAGGGTGCCGGCGGTGGAGGAGGAAATCGAGGGCGCGGTCAGAGTGAGGTACAGGTCGCCGGAGCTGCATTGCCGGCTGATTGCGAGGACGGGTGAGAAACAGACTGGCCCGGGTTTAGATGAAATGTTTGGGCCGGAGACGGTTGAGGTAACTTTGTTTACTCCGTACAAGGCGGTGACACCGGGCCAGGTGGCAGTGTTCTATGAGGGCGAACTGGTCCTGGGCGCCGGCTTCATCCGCTAATCAAACAGGGGACACCTTTAACTGTCCCCACCTTCGGTCCAATTTTTATAGGGGAAAATGCTGGCCAACGACGATAAAGAGGGGACATCTGCAGGTGTCCCTTCTTTTATCATTAAGATGTCGGCTTGGGCAATCGGAAATTGGGGACACCGTAAGGTGTCCCCGCATCTGGCCCAAATTTTACTGGGGAAAATCGTGGCCGACGAGGCGAAAAAGGGGACACCGTAAGGTGTCCCCTGTTTTATAGGTTGAAATTGTAAGAGAACTTTATCAGGAAGACGTTGTCGGGCTTGCCGCTGAACAAAGAACTCAGGTCGTTTTCAAAATCCAGCAGGCCGCTGTACCCGTAATCGGTCCGACCCTGCGACCAGACCAGGAACAGCGTGCTGCCCGGCCGGTATTCCCAGCGCAGCACCAGGTTGGACCGGAACTGCCTGAAATTGAAGTCGGGATTTCCGAAGGAATAATCCGCCAGCCCGTCGCCGTTCTCGTCCACGCGGTACATGGCCGCTTCCCCATCATAAGAAACCTCGCCCTCCCCGAACACATGGTACCGGTCGGCCCACTCCCTGGCCCGGGGCTCGGTTATCATCTTGAACCGGCTGTACTTCCCGGCCGAGATGAACGGCATGCCGTAAAATTGAAGGCTCAGGTCCGGGGTCAGACTGAGGTTGAGGCGCACCACCATCGACAGGGTTTTCTGCTCGATCTTCCCGACCAGGTATCTTTTTTCAGCTTCAAAATCCACCGTGTCGACGTACTGAAGCTCCGTCCTGAAGAACGAATAAGAAGGCCTGAGCGACAGGTTGAAGGCCGGAACCGGAACGTAGGTGATCTGAGGGCCGAGGTTGAAGCTCAGGTTGTCATCGTTGTCTGCTTTCCTCCACTGGGCCTGCAGCGCCAATCGCAGCTTCTTCCTCCCATCTGTCTGGATAGAACTCCAGATGTTCCAGGCTGGAGCCACCCGCAGCAGCGGCCCCCCGCGCAAAGCGCTCTGGGATAGTCCAGGAAATTGTCTGTTGATGCCCAGGCTCAGGCTCCAGTAATTCTTGAACTGCGTCCAGGCATTGACATTACCCCCGGTGAAGATTCTTTCCCCGCCGAAGTTCCAAGCGGACCACTCGTTGAAATTTATGTTCAGGTTGCGGAAGATGCTGAACGGTTTGTAGAAGCGATAGCCCACCCAGACGTACTGCAGGACCACGTCCGCCGAGCGGACGTAGCCGATGTCGTTGAGTTCAAGACCGGGAGAACGCCAGGTCAGGCCGGTGGCGAACATCAGGTTTGAACCTCCCATGCGGCCAAAATCTATCGAGCCACCGTGTCCGAAGAGTGAGCGCCTGGTCGGGTTGTAGTTGAGGTAATCAGCATCCGGGCGATTGTAGTAATGAACAGATGAAGTCTGGGTTCTCTGCATGGCTTCGGGACTCCCGAAAACTCCGCTGCCGACCACCTTGAGCGAAAAATAGTACTGCCTTTCCTTCCAGCTGTGGTAGAGGTCGAACCCGCCAGTGTAGGCAGCGCGATGCAGGAGATTCTCTGCCTGGCCTTCCAGGTCGCGGTTTACCGCGGTGAACATGGTGCCGATGACCGTGGCGCCCTGCCGGTAGTCCTTGGATAGCCGGAAGGCGAGGTAGTTGGTGAGCGGTTCGGCGATTTCTCTTCCATAAAGCTCGGTTTCCGAGTCGTAGGTGGACGCGGATTCCCGGGAAGTCAGAGCCTCCATGGCGCCTATGGACCAGCCGTTCCTGGTTTTGCCGGAGAGTTTGAAGGCCCCGAGGATGGTGGTGGACTGGGGCAGGGAATAGAATCCGGAAGTTTCCGGGTAGATTTGCGGAGCCCGACCGATCCGCCGACTGTAAAAAAGGTTGTCAAATGAAAAGTCTCCGTCGCCTGCGGTGATCTTGAAATTGGTGATATTCTGTCCTTCAACAAAGAAAGGTCGTTTCTCTTCAAAATATGTTTCGTAGGCTGTGAGGTTAATCTCCGATGGGTCAGCCTCAACCTGGCCGAAATCCGGATTTAACGTGAAGTTAAGGGTCAGGTCGTGGGTGAGGCCGACCTTCCCGTCCAGACCCCCGAGCAGTTTATTTTCCCGACCGGTGAGGAAGGGGTTTCCCGCTTCCGAAGGATAGGTGCGCATCTTGCCGACCGTGTAGGGCATTATCTCCACCTGGCGAGGCGGCCTGAGTCCGGTCATGCCGCGCAGTTCGCCGAACTGGCTGGTCCAGCCGGGTGCATCCTTGGGGACAGGCTGCCAGAGGGAGATTTCCCCGTTTCGGAAAAGCTCGCGCCAGACCTCGAAACCCCAGACCTGCTCGCCGGCGGTGCTGAACCTGAGCTGGGAAAAGGGAATTTTCATCTCCGCGGTCCAGCCTTTATCGTCCACGGCAGCCCTTGCCTCCCAGATCGGGTCCCAGGACAGATCCACGGTGTTTTCGTCGAAGCTATCGTTGGGCAGGAGCTGGTCGGCTTTAACTCCCGCGGCGTTGACCGCAAAGCAGTAGCTGGTCCTCAGGTCGTGCAGGCTGTCGATTAAAACCATCACATAATCGCCCGAGGTGTTATCGCGTCGGCTGAGGCGACGTTCGATGGTTTCCGGTTTTGAATCGTAGCAGCGGATGGCGATGTAAAGATGGCTGTCATCATAGAGAACCTTAAAGGCAGTTTGCTCGGCGGGCGGCTGGCCTTCGTAAGGATGGAACTGAACAAAATCCGAATACCATTCACCGTGCTGCCAGGCCGGGTCATCCAGCTTCCCGTCGATGGCCGGGGCGTGGGGATTGATAGCCCTGGCCAGGGCCACCTTTTTTAACGGCTGTTTTTTCCCGCTGGCCGCGGGGGTGGCCGCCTGGTCCTGCTGGGCTCCGGCTACGGGCGGGAAAGCGGTAATGATTATTAACAGCGATAGCAACAGAGAAGCCAGCCCGACCGAAAGGTTCAGCCGCGACCGGGACTTAAGGTGGCCGGTAAGAGGTTGTGTTCCCGGCCTGCTTTCAGGCAAGTGCCGGCGACTGCCCGGAGAAACAGGCCTGGCCTGGGCAGGCGCCGGCCCGGTCTCCCGCACCGGTTTTGATTCTGGCCACTGATGACTGCCGGTCGCCAGAGGCGAGGCAGTCCCGACCTCTGGCCGGGTTCTTCGTGCTTTTCTGGACGCAGTCCTCATCTATGCCTACTCCTTGAGGAATTTTCCGGCTATTTTTTAAGCCTGAACCGGAACCAGAACCGGTCAAGAATTCGTGTTCGGTTCGCTGAATCCTATCACAGATTCATAAATATATACACAGAACAGGGGCAAAAGGTTTCTGGTTTTCTTAATTTTATTAAATATTTAAATGGGCTGGTTCGCGAGACACCCTTAAATTCATGGTTACGTCCCGTCGACCCGGGAAATGTTCCTTTAAATGGTGGGTAATTTAATTGTTTGCCTGTGATTTTTTTACCTTGAATCGAAGCCTCATTCATCGATGATAATGATGATAGTTTAATTTGCTCGCTGCGGGCCAGCCGTTCTTCCCGAACCAGCCCTCCAGAATACTTTGACGGCTCGCCCTTATTCTTATCTACAAGAATTATCTTCACCAACCGTTTCCGGCCGGGCCCGCTTCTGATATTGGTTCAGACAGTGCCCGCAGATCTCACGGGACAGGTTTTTCTGGGGAAGGCAGCTTTGGTTTTTGAGTTCAAGCGGCATAAGTAGTGAAAGCACCCGGTCCTTCTGCATGATTATTAACTGGCGAATTATTAAGTGGGCAAGGGCGGAGCTTTTAATTTAGCATTATGATTGTTATTATTGATTAAAAGGAATGAAGAAAATTCCTGCCTGGAGGTGTCCATGCTCTCGACAACCAATGTTCTGATTAGAAGAGCCTTTACTTCGCTGGCCGTCCTGTTGCTGGTCCTGGCATCCTGGAAAGCCACGCCTGAAATTTTTGCCGGCCAGAAGCTAAAGCCCATCAGGGAACCGAAAGTCGGTTTGCCGGCCTCGGCTCTAAAACCCTGGGTGGTCGGCGTCTGGATGCACCCGGGGATGTTCGGCCCGGAAAAAGAAGCAGCCGTGGAGAAGATGAGGCAAACCCTTGATGAATACCTTAAGTCCGGCATCAACTCGCTTTTCATGCTGGTCAAGAACACCACGGGCCATGTCTACTACGAGAGCGAAATCGGCGTTAAAGACCCGGCCTATGACTGGGATTTCTTTGGAACCTTCCTGGAAGAAGCCAGGAAACGCGGGATGGAAGTGCATCCCTGGTTCTGCGTCTTCCCCGAGGCTGCCCTCCTGGGCCAGGTCCGCGAGCATCCGGAGTGGCTGATCGTCGGGCCGGGCCGGGAGATGGTCCGCAACGTCAACCCGGCTCTGCCCGAGGTCCGGGCCTACGAAATCAGCCTGATGACCGAGCTGGCCAGGAAGTACGGCGTGGACTGGGTGCACCTTGATTACATCCGCTTTCCCTGTGAGCCGACCGAGCCCTATTTCAGCCACGATGCCCGGACCAGGAAGCTCTTCCAGGAAGAGACCGGCATTGATTTTAACGCCCTCAAGGCCCGCGACTCGGGCAATCCTTACTGGAATGTCTGGCTGGAATGGAACCGGGACCAGGTGACGCGGTTTGTGCGAGAGCTGCGGGCGGAGCTCGGGAAGACCGGCCGCCAGGTTAAGATAAGCGCCGCGGTTTTCCCCGACCCCGACAATGCCCGGGTGCTCATCGGCCAGGACTGGCTGGAGTGGGGCAGGCAGGGCCTGGTGGACATGCTCTGCCCGATGCTTTACACCAACGACCTTCCGTTATTTGAGAAGCTTACGAAAAGGGCACTGGCCGCCAGAAAAAAGGAGGTTCAAGCTGGCCAGGTGGATGCCGGGCTGGTGAAGGCGGCGACCGGAAGTCAGGTGCAAGAGAGCGGTACTAAGACGAAAGAAAATATCGCTGCTGCCCAGGTCAGGGCAACCGGGGGTGTTCTGGTCTGCCCGGGCCTCGGTATCGTCACCTCGCACAACCAGGCCACGCCGGAGATTATGCTGGAAGAAATCAGGATCGCCCGGGAAGCCGGAGCCGACGGAGTGGTCTTTTTCTCCGGCGGCAGCCTAAAGGAGGACTTTCTCAGGGCGCTGGCCATGTCCGCTGAAAAGAAATGATCAAAAACCGGAAATGGGGGAGACGACCTCGACTTCTTATTAACTAATTATCTTATAAGCGGGCGGCTCATGAGTGGACCTGGCTTTAAGAATCCCTGGTCCCGGCCATCCGATACCGGGCAGAATAAGGGAAATAAAGAAAACATGCCACACACTTACTCCAGATATGGATATACCCTTGCTCCCGCCATAAAAAAGCTGCGGTGAACATGCCTGAAGCTTGCTGCCCGGTTGAATAATTACAAAAAATGCGGAAAATAATTCTTTACCGGCAAGTCAAGGAGCATTGAAAAACCATGACCGGAAAAGCAGTCGGTTCAATTCTTGAAGCCATCGGCCAGACGCCGGTGGTCAGGTTAAGAAAGATCGTGCCCGAAAACGCGGCCGAGGTCCTGGTCAAGCTGGAGTATTACAACCCGACGGGTTCCTACAAGGACCGTTTTGCCCTGGCCATGATCGAGGAAGCGGAGAAGCGCGGTGACCTGCGGCCCGGGATGTCG
>JABLWX010000114.1 GCA_013178315.1 Candidatus Aminicenantota bacterium | reverse complement strand
TCAGAATTCTCTCATGAAAAGGACATTCATTCCCAAAAGAGAATACAATGCCCTCCTGTTGCTTTATCCCAGGGGCTTTGTAGAAATTTCGGAAGAAGATGCCCGGGCCCTCGGCCTGCGGGAAAACAACCGGTCAGGATAGTCTCGGAAGCAGCTGAACTCAAGCTGGCCACCCGCATTTCACCCGACATCCTGCCCGGCATGCTCTATATTCCTTATTTTATAGAAGAGATGATTCCCGGGTTCCTGCACCTCCAGGTATCCGAACTGGAAAAAAACGAAGAATTTTTCCTGCCTGTCCGGCTGGAGAAGGTGGAGTAGGTCATGTACTGGTTGCCCAAGGATCGGGTCAGGCTGCTGGTCAACAGGCTGGCTGAAAGTTATGCCGTCTACGGACCGCGCCGGGATGAGGTTTCGGGCGAGGTGGTTTATGACCGGCTGGAAGGTCTGGAGAGACTGGACCTTCAGGCGGCCATCCCCTACAATCCGCCCAAGCATGCCCTTTTGCCCCAGTATGAAGAAATCTTGAAGTACCTTTACCAGAAGCAGTCTCAGAAGGTAACGATAGAAAAAATAAGCAAGGTCGAGCCCAAGGCCCTGGTTGGCCTCAGAGCCTGCGACCTTAACGGGATTCTCTGCCTGGACCGGTTTTTCCTGGGCCAGGAGTTCGTGGACGAGGTTTACCTGGAGCACCGGCAGAAGCTGTTCATCATTTCCAACACCTGCGTCAGGCCCTTTCCCCAGTGCTTTTGCGTTTGCACTGACAGCGGCCCGGCTGCCGGGGAGGGTTTTGACCTGGACCTGACCTTGGCCGGGCAGGACTACCTGGTGCTGGTCGGTTCCAGGAAGGGGCAGAAGCTGGTGGAAGACCTTGGCCTGCGGGAAGCCGGGAGCGAGGCCCAGCATCTCCGCGAAAAAATCGTGGCCGAGTCGGTTTCTTCCTTCGATAACTTTGCCCTGGAAAACAAGGCCTGGGTATCCCGGGCCACCAACCGCCTGACCACCGGTTTTATTAAACCGGAAGTCTGGGAATACATAGGTAACCAGTGCTTTGAGTGCGGGGCCTGTTCTTTTGTCTGCCCCACCTGTTCCTGTTTCAACGTGGAAGATGTCAACCGGGTGGGCGGGCCAACCGACCGGGTCCGGACCTGGGATTCCTGCTCGTTCGAAGGCTATACCAAGATGGCCGGCGACCATAATCCCAGAAAGCCGGTGGAAGACCGGCGCAACAAGAGGTTTTTCTGCAAGCTGTCCTATTCCCAGTCCAAGAAATACCTGCGCCCGGGCTGCGTGGGCTGCGGCCGCTGTGCCCGGGTCTGCCCTGGGGATATCGGTTTACCCAACGTGGTGACCTATATCCGGAGAGAGATAACCGGAGAATGAGGAACATGAAGAACCAGCTGGTGCCGATCGTAACCATGCCGGAAGTGGCCACCGTGGTGGACATCCGCGAGGAAATTGCTGACGTCCGGACCTTTTATTTCACCTTTGACCGGCCGGAGATTGAACGGGCCTTCAGGATCCGGTCAGGCCAGTTCATCATGTGCACCGTCTTCGGGGCCGGGGAGTTTGCCGTATCTTTACCGTTCAGCCCGGAGAACGACCGGAAGCATATCTCGGTCAGGAAGGCGGGCAAGGTCACCGCGGCCCTGCATGAGCTTCAACCTGGAGATAAGATCGGCATCCGGGGCCCGTTCGGCAACGGCTTTCCTTTTGAAGAGATCAAGGGCAAGAATGTCATTTACGTGGCCGGCGGGATCGGCCTGATTCCGCTTCGGTCCTCCATTGTCCATGTTCTTCAGCATCGGCCTGATTTTGGCCGGATGATCCTGGTTTACGGGGCCAGGAGCTCCAGGGACCTGATGTACAAGGATTCCATAAGGGAGTGGCAGGCCACCCGGGATTTTGAAACCTACTTCACCATCGACCGGCCGGAACCCGGCTGGACCGGCCAGGTTGGTTTTGTCAACCAGCTGGTGGCCGGACTCAACCTGCCGGCCGAGAACACTGTGGCCTTTGTCTGCGGCCCGCCGGTGATGTTTAACGCCGTTATCAAGGAATTGAAGCTAAAGGGAATAAAGGAACAGGACATTTATTCCACCCTGGAAAGGCACATGAAGTGTGGCATCGGGAAATGCCAGCACTGCGCCATCGGGCGAACCCTGGTCTGCGTCGACGGACCGGTCTATACCTACAGGCAGATCAAGACCCTGGGAGAACAGATTTAAGATGGAATCGCTGGAGCTACTGCGGGAAGTTCTGACCGGGAAGACCTGCCTGGTCGGTATCGGCAATAATCTGCGCGGTGACGACGGCTTCGGTCCTTACTTCATAGAGAAGCTCAGGGAGAAAGCTCTCTTCCCGGAGGCCAACCTGATGACGGTTGAGGACGTGCCGGAGAACTATGCCTTTCCCATCTCCAGGATGGAGGTGACCGCGGTGGTCTTTGTGGATGCCGTCATCCTTGATGCTCCGCCGGGCACCGTCGTTCTGGGGCCACTCGAAGAGCTGGAGGAAATTGGCCAGATAGCTTCCACTCACAAGCTGTCGTTGCGGCTGACGGCCAGGGTTATCGAGGAGACCGGGAAAAAGGTCTACCTGCTGGGGGTGGTCCCGGAGTCCACCGAGTTCGGTCGGGAGATGTCTCCTGCGGTCAGGCAGGCGGCGGTTGAACTGGTTTCGCTGGTAGAAAGGCTTATCCGGGGAAATGGGGATGGGCTAACGGAATCAGAAAAAAATAAGAAGAAAACAGGGAGAAAAGCTAATGACCGGAACTGAGGCTCTCTGGCTCAGTCTCTTAAGCCTGCTGCTGTCTTTTCTGGCGACCATTTTCCTGGGAAAAAGGGTTCATCTGGTCCGTCTGGCCGGAACCATCCTGATCTCCCTGGGTTGCTTTTTCCTGGCCTGGCAGGGAGTAATGATTCTGGGCACGGGGCAGCCGCTCGAGCTGGAGTTAAAGCTGGCCGGAATTCATATTCCGGTCTTGATCGACGGCCTTTCGGCCCTGTTCCTGCTGCTTCTTTCCGTGCTGGCCCTCGGCTCCACCCTTTTTGCATACGGTTATTATGAGACGATTGAAACGAAAATCGTTCAGAAAGTTTACTTAGCCCTGCCCGTTTTTATTGCCGGACTGGTTGGCCTGCTGACCGTGGATGACCTCGGTCCTGGTTTTACCCTGGCCTGGCAATTGATGGCCGTTTCCTCTTACCTTCTGGTCAGGTGGGGCAGGCCGCTGAAGCTTTCAAGCAGGCCGGCCCTGGTCTACCTGGCCTTCATGGAATCGGCCTGGGTGCTGATAACCGGCGCGGCTTTCCTGGCGAAAGGGTATCATTTCGGGGATTCCCTCGCGGTTATCGGGGAAAAATTGTCAGGCTCGGGCTCAGTGGCCACGGCGATTTTCCTGGCCGGGCTTCTATTAGGCTTCGGTCTAAAGACCGGTATTTTCCCGCTCGGGCAGCTCTGGATACCGGGGGCTTACTCTACGGCCTCTCCACCGGTTTCAGCCCTGCTGGCCGGCATCCTGGAAAAAACCGGGGTATTCGGGCTGATCAGAATCTTCTTTTTCGTGGCCCGGGGAGCCGGGACCGGCTTTGATCCGGACCTGTGGGGACAGGTGCTGGTGGTGGTCGGGACCCTGACTCTTTTTATCGGAACGGTCCAGGCCATCAAGCAGAGCGATTATCTCCGGCTCCTGGCTTATAGTTCTATCGGCCAGGTGGGCTACATCGTCCTGGCCCTGGGCAGCAGCCTGCTCGCCTGGCATTCTGGTTCGCCCCTGGCCGGGATTATCTTTGCCGGTGCTGTTTACCACAGCCTTAACCACGGAATCTTCAAGAGCCTTCTCTTCCTGACCGGTGGTAGCCTGCTCCATGCCACGGGGACCCGGGACCTGAACCGCCTGGGCGGGCTCCTGGCCGTTATGCCCGTAACCGGTGTCCTGGCCGCCCTGGCTTCCTATTCCATCTCCGGCATGCCGGCCTCCAGCGGGTTTGTCAGCAAGTGGTTGATGATTGCCGGTAATTTCCTGGCCGGGAAAGACAGCCTGCTTTTAACCATGGCCGGGATAGTGGCCCTGTTCACGGCTGCCTTTACCCTGGCCTGCTACGTGAAGTTTTTCGGCCTGGCTTTCACCTCGGCCGGGGCCAGCTGGAAATTGAAAAGGGAAATCAGGGAAGTGCCGGGCTCCCTGCTGGTGCCGGAAATTTTCCTGGCGGTTATATGCCTGAGCCAGGCTTTCCTGCCGGCGGTTTATATCCGGCTCATCGGACGCAGCCTGGCCACAACCGAAGGGTTTCTTCTGGCCGGGGTGGGGCCCGAGAGTCTGAGGGCCAACCCGGTCGGCCTCCGGATTTTTGAGGGTCAAGCGTTGCTGGCCGCAGTTGCTCCTCTGGCCATGCTGGTCCTGCTCCTGGTGCTGGCTTTCCTGGCCCGCTGGTTAAGGCAGTCGGCCGGAGCTCAGGAAGTCAGGGTTCCGGCCTGGCTGTGCGGTTACCAGGACCTTAATAAGAATAATGTATATGCCGACCGCAACATGTTTTCCGACCTGAAAAAGTTTTTCCGGTGGACCGGGGCCAATAACAACCTGGTAATTGATGATGAAGAGTTGCCTGGATCTGTGAGCCGGGAAGAAAAAGGGGTAATTTCATGAGCCGGGGAGAAGAACTCGTTCGCTGGCTGGAAAAAGAACTGGGCGGTAATCTTATTTCCGCGGAAACGGTTTTCCCGGGCCGTCTCTTCATTGACCTGAAAAGGGAAGCGCTGTCCGCGGCCGCGGCTGCCCTGATGAACCGGGGTGCCCGCTACCAGGTGGGCGTTGGCTACGATGCCAGAAAGAGCGGCCAGGGATTTGGCCTGGTACACACCTTTGCCTTTGATAAAGATTCCTTGCTGGTTGCCCTGAGAACCTTTGCTCCCGAGGACGACCCGGAATTCGATTCCTTAACACCGCTGATTCCCGGGGCCGGCTGGTCGGAGAGGGAATACCAGGACCTGCTGGGCTTGAAATTCAAGAACCATCCGAACCCCAGGCGCCTGGTGCTGTCGGACGATTGGCCCGAGGGGATATATCCCCTGCGCCGTGAAGTGCCCCACGACCTGATGCCGCCGGCGGCAGAGGAAGTGGCCTTCCGGCTGGAGGAAGCCCCGCCGGGCACTTCCATTGTCCCCTTCGGTCCCTTCCACGCCAGCCTGCATGAGCCGGCCCATTTTTCGGTTTACGTTGACGGCGAGGACATCAAGGGTTGCGAGTACCGAGGTTTTATGACCCACCGGGGAATAGAGAAGCTGGCCCAGACCGAGCTGACCTATAACGACGTCCCCTTCGTGGCCGAAAGGATTTGCGGCATCTGCGGTTCTGTGCATTCGGTCAACTATGCCCAGGCGGTGGAGGCGGCGGCCGGGCTGAGAGTTCCCAGGCGGGCCGAGTTCATCCGGACGGTGGCCCTGGAGCTGGAAAGGCTTCATTCTCACCTGCTGTGGCTGGGTGTGGCCGGGCACCTGATCGGCTTCGACACGGTCTTCATGCAGGCCTGGAGAATCAGGGAAAAGATAATGTGGCTGGCCGAGAGGCTGACCGGGAACCGCAAGACCTACGGAATGGTGATAATCGGCGGGGTCCGCCGTGATATCAACCGGGACAGGTCTGAGGACATCAGGGCCGTTCTGAGGGAAGTTGAAAGAGAAATGCTGGCCCTGGAAAAAGCCATCCTCAAAGACCGGACCATTCATAAGAGGACCAGGGGGGTTGGCCATCTTTCCCGGGAAGAAGCCGTTAAGTGGAATCTGATAGGGCCGGTGGCCCGGGCCCGGGGAGTGGATATAGATGCCCGCCGGGACCATCCCTACGCGGCCTACGATGAAGTGCAGTTTGAAGTTCCGCTGGCTGACTCCGGCGATGTCTGGGGAACGCTGGTGGTCAGGGTGAAAGAAGTCTACCAGGCCATAAAAATTATCAACCAGTGCCTGGATAAACTGGAAAAGCTTCCTAAAAATGAACCGCTGTCGGTTGACCTGGAAGGGCCCATCCCGGCCAGCCGGCAGGGGCTGTCGCTGGTCGAAGCCCCGCGGGGCGAGGCCGTCCATTACGTTCTCACCGGCGAGGAGAACCGGCCGGAACGCTGGCGGGTCAGGGCCCCAACTTACCCCAACCTGCAGGCGGTCCCTTCCATGCTGTTGAACAACAAGCTGGCCGATTTTCCGATTATCGTCGGCTCCATTGACCCCTGCATTTCCTGCACCGACCGGGTGCTGGTGGTGGAGAGAAGGTCGGGGAAGGCCAGGCTGCTTTCCAGGCAGGAACTTGAAAACCTTTCCCGGGGGAAGAGGTCTGGAAGATGAAAGTAACGGCTGTGGTTATTAACCTTCTATATTTCCTGGCCCTGGCTCCTTTTCTGGAAGGGGTGATGAGAAGGGTGACGGCCAGAATTCAATCGAGGCAGGGACCACCCCTCTACCAGCCCTACCTTGACCTCTTAAAGCTCCTGGGAAAAGAGAACCTGAACGCGGCCGGGCACCCGGTTTTCCGGCTGGCCCCGCTGCTGGCCTTTGCTTCCATTTTGTCGGCCATCGCCCTGCTGCCCCTGGCCGGGCAGAGCAGTTTCCTGGCCCATTCCTCGGACCTGATGACCCTGATTTATTTCCTCACCCTGAGCGGTTTTTCCATTCTGATTGGAGCCCTGGCCAGCGGCAATCCTTTTGCCGGCGTGGGCGCCAGCCGCGAAATGATGACCATCATCATGCTGGAACCGGTCCTGGCCATGACCCTGATTCTGGGCGTTGTCCGGGCAGGAAGCTTGAATCTGTTAACGGCAACGGGTGGGGTCTCCTCGGTCAGGGGACTTTCTTATTTCCTGATGATGGCGGTTTACCTGGTGGCCTTGCAGGCTTTTGTATCCAGGCAACCCTTTGATATTCCGGAAGCCGAGGTGGAAATCCTGGAAGGGCCCTACATTGAATACAGCGGGCCGAATTATGCCCTTTTCCGGTATACCCTTAACCTGAAAAGAATGTTTTACAGCTGGCTGTTCGTGGCCGGCTTCCTTGGCTTCTTTCTGCCGGGAAACCCGGTCCTGAACCTGGCCGTTCAGACTGTTCTAATCCTGGTTTTATTCGTGTTGATTTCGGTGGTCGGGGCCACCCATCCCCGCTTCCGCATGGACCAGGCCCTTAGGTTTTATGCAGCGCTGGTGTTGCTGTCGCTGGTGGCCGTTGGCCTGGGAGTCCAAGGATGGTAGGGCGAAGAGAACTAATGAAAGGTGAAGCCTGAGATGTGGCTGTGGAATAAAATCAAGCAACTGGCGATTTCCTTCAGGGCCGGGGTGGTTACCCTGCGTTATCCATTCGAGCCACGAACCGCACCCGAGGGCTTCCGGGGCCAGCCGGTCTGGGACCATACCAAGTGCATTGGCTGTGCCGGTTGCGCCAGCCACTGCCCGGCCCGGACAATTTTTCTGAGAGATATCTGCCAGGAGGTGCGGATCCTGCTTTACGATTCTTCCCGCTGCACCTACTGCGGGCGCTGTGCCGACCTCTGCCCGGAAAAGGCCATCACCATGAGCGACAGGTTTGAACTGGCCACCGATAACCGCCAGGATATCACCCAGAGCATAGAGCTGTTCATGATGACCTGCCAGCGCTGCGGCCGCTGCTATGACCTGGAGATAAAGAATTACATAGACCGGCTGAGTTCTCTCGGTTACCGGTACGATTGCCTGGAAGCCCGCAAGGTAATCCGGCGGAGCACAACCGAGTTCTCTCAGGAAGAGCTGGAAAAAACCGTTGCCTACGAAAGGCCCGGGAGGTTGGAGAAATGACCATTTTGAGAAAGCTGGCCGGTAGAGCCTTCCGCCGCTCGGTCTGGGTATATCACTGTAATAGCGGAGCCTGCAACGGCTGCGACATCGAAATTCTCAACATCCTCACCCCTTACTACGACGTGGAGAGGTTCGGAATCAGACTGGTGGGCTCACCCCGCCAGGCCGATGCCATACTGCTGTCGGGGGCGGTAACCCGCCCCACCCTGCCCCTGGTTAAAAAGGCCTACCAGGCAGTGCCGGCTCCCAAGCTGGTTTTTGCCATAGGTTCCTGTGCCATCGGCGGCGGCTGCTGGTATGATACTTATAATGTAACCGGGGGCGGGGAGAAAGCCATTCCGGTTCATTATTTCATACCGGGTTGTCCGCCCCGGCCGGAGGCCATCATCTACGGGGTGGCCCTGGCCCTGGGACTGGTTGATAAGAAAGTGGCACCGGTGGAGCTCAAGCAGATGGAATTCCCGGTGGACATGTACCGCCAGGCCAAGCTCTTCGAAGTGAATAATGTCATCTATAAGTTACTGGGCGAAGAGGATGACCGCCTGGAATTCGGGAGGAAATGACATGGCCAGGATTCTTCTGGTAGACGATGACCGCGACCTGACCGACAGCCTGAGCCAGGTCCTCCGCTTTAAGGGCTATGAAGTGGAAGTGGCTCACAGCGGAAACGAAGGCTTGAAGAAAATGCTGGATTTTAAGCCGGACCTGATCATCCTGGATGTCATGATGGAAACCGATACCGCTGGCTTCGAAGCCGTTTATAAAATCCGGAGCGACCGACCGGATTCAAAGTACCGGGACTTCAGGGATATCCCCATCATCATCCTGACCGCCATCGACCAGGTCACCAACTCCCGGTTTTCCCTGGACCAGGAAGAGAGCTCCCTTCCCGGCCACAACGAGTTTCTGACCAAGCCGGTGGAAGTGGAAG
>JABLWX010000113.1 GCA_013178315.1 Candidatus Aminicenantota bacterium | reverse complement strand
AGAAGGACAGAAAAATTAGGATCAGAAGTATGGGGATTTATCTCCCCGAAAAGGTCCTGACCAACCTTGACCTGGAAAAAATGGTGGAGACTTCAGACGAATGGATTACCACCCGGACCGGGATCAAGGAGAGAAGGATAGCAGCCGAGGAACAGGTAACCTCCGACCTGGGCGTGGCTGCGGCCAGGCAGGCCTTGGACCGGGCCGGCCTCAAGCCTGAAGATATTGACCTGATCCTGGTGGCCACCAACAGCCCGGATACCCTGTTTCCTTCAACTGCCTGCTGGATCCAGAAAAAGCTGGGTACCAGGGAGATGCCAGCCTTTGACCTCCAGGCCGGTTGCACCGGTGTTCTCTACGGACTGATTGTGGCCGAGGGCTTGATCCTGAGCGGGGTCTGTCGCCGGGTCTTATTGATAGGCGTGGACATCCTATCGAAAATCACCAACTGGGAAGACCGGACTACCTGTGTTCTTTTCGGTGACGGGGCCGGGGCTTTTATCCTGGAAGAGAGCGCTGATGACTCGGGCCTGTTATCCCATTTCTGGGGTGCCGACGGCTCCCTGGGAGAGCTGCTGATACTCCCCGGAGGCGGAACACTTCATCCGGCCAGCGAGCAGACGGTTAAAGAAAAAATGCATTATATCCACATGAAGGGGAACGATGTTTTCAAGCATGCCGTCAAGCGCATGGGAGAGTCCATAATTGAAGCACTGAAGTCGGCCGGGCTGGACAAGCACCAGGTGGATTTCCTGATACCGCACCAGGCCAACCTCCGGATCATAGATGCCATCGGGGAAAGACTGGACCTGGACCCGGAAAAGGTGGTGGTCAACGTCGACCGCTACGGCAACATGTCGGTGGCCACCATTCCGGTGGCCCTGTACGAACTGCAGGAAGAGGGTAAGCTTCAGCCGGGAAAAATCGTGGCCATGGTAGCCTTTGGCGCCGGCTTTACCTGGGCCTCGGCCGTCTACCGCTGGTAGTTTCAACTTCTGCCCGGCACCATAAATGGAAATACTGGCCCGGGCCTTAATAGATGGGTTTTTGGCTTATTCTTTTTCCAGTTCCTCAAAGATCCGGACCAGGTCCTTCTTGGCCAGCTGGCCTACGTGCTTGTACCTGAGGCGCCCGTTTCGGTCGATGAAAATGGAAGTTGGTATGTACTGGCCGGGCCTGAAAGCCGAAACGATGTCCTGGCCGACCAGGGCTACCGGGTAGTTCATCTTGGCCTTGGTCACAAAGGACTTCAGGTCAGCTTCTGGCATATCGTCAACCGAAAAGCCCAGGATTTCCAGTCCCCGGTCCTTTAGCTCCGCGTAGGCCTCTATAAACTCGGGAATCTCGGCCCGGCAGGGGGGACACCAGGTGGCCCAGAAGTTAACCAGGATTACCTTCCCCTTGAGCGAGGCCAAGCTCAGTTGCTGGCCATCCAGGGTGGTGACTGAAAATTCCGGGGCCGGTTCGGCCTTGGCGGCCGCTTCCACGGCCGGGCCGCCGCTGCCTTTTTCTTTGAAACAGGCCAGGCCAGTCAGCAGTAGCGCTGCCAGAATGGCCAGGATAAAAAATTTTTTCATATTGCTTTCCTTTCTTCAATCGGCCGGGTCACAGGCCGCAATTCTTGAGTATCCTGGCCCAGCGGGCGTCGACTTCCTGCTGGATCAGGGCGATCTCGTCTTCCTTGAGATGGCGGAAGCGGCCCTGCAGCTTCAGGTACTCGGCTATTGGTTTTCTTTCCTTAACTTTCAGGTTCAGGGTCCATCTTTCCCCGTCTTCAATTTCGTAGAGCGGGAAATAGCCGCTCTGAACTGCCAGCCTGGCCAGCTTCACCGTGTCCTCCGGACGGCTTTTCCAGCCGGCCGGGCAGGGGGCGAAGACGTGGATGAACCGTGTTCCCTTGATCTCCCGGGCTTTCTTGAATTTTTTAACCATGTCTTCTGGATAGGCCACGCTGGCCGTGGCGATGTAAGGAATCCCGTGGGCGGCCATGATGCCGATGATGTCTTTCTTCCGCTCTTTCTTGTAGTGCTTGACGGGGGTGGTGGTGGTCCAGGCTCCAATCGGGGTGGCTGAACTCCGCTGGATACCGGTATTCATATAGGCCTCATTGTCATAGCAGGTATAAATGATATCGTCATTTCTCTCGGCTGCGCCGGACAGGGCCTGGAGCCCGATGTCAAAGGTGCCGCCGTCACCGGCCCAGGCCAGGACGGTGGTCTCGGTGTCGCCGACCATGTCCAGCCCGGCCCTGACTCCGGAAGCCGAAGAAGCTGCGGTTTCAAAGGCACAGTGATAGATAGGTATGTCCAGAGAAGAATGGGGGAAGGGGCCATCGATCACTGCCCAGCAACAGGCCGGGATGCAGACGATGGTTCTCTGCCCGAGGCCTTTCAGGGCCAGGCGCATGGCCAGGGAGGCTCCGCAACCCTGGCAGGCCAGGTGGCCAGGACTCATGTATTCTTCCCGGGGTATGGTTAGGGTCATTTTTCTCTCTTTGCTCATTTTTTCACTCCTATCCAGACAATTTCTTCCTCGGCCTTATTTTTTCTAAGCGTGTAATCGGCAATTTCCTGGAAGGAATCCCTGGTGATATCGCGACCGCCGAGCCCGGCGATGAAACCGAAGACGAGCGGGGAGGAAGGCTGGCCGTACAGGGCTGATTTCACTTCCTGGTAAAAGATTCCATGGTGGCCATAGGAGATGTTGCGGTCCAGGACCGCCACTTTCGGCACCCGGGACAGGATGGCTCTGACTCTTTCAAAGGGGAAGGGACGGAAAAGCTTGATCCTGAGGTTTCCGGCCTTGATTCCCTTTTGCCTGAGCTCATCCACGGCCACCCTGGCCGTGTAACCGGCGGTACCCGAGGTGACAAAGACCAGCTCGGCGTCGGCGCAGAGGTATTCTTCCACCTGGCCCAGGTAGCGGCCAAATAACTTTTCATATTCTTTTCCGGTCTCTTCCACCAGGGCCGGGACCTTCTCCATGTCTTTCTGCAGCTTAAAACGAAGCTCCATGTAGTGGTCAGGTGAGGTCAGGCCGCCGAAGGCATGGGGGTCGTCCGGAGTCAGGCGCCATGGTGGATTGAAGGGCGGCAGGAACTGGTCAACCCTGGCCTGCTCGGGAATTTCCACCACCTCGTAGGTATGGGAGAGGGCAAAGGCATCGAGTATTATCATGCTGGGGATCATGAGCTTTTCTGAGACCTTGAAGGCCTGGATTACCGTGTCCAGGACTTCCTGGTTGGAGGAGCAGTAAAACTGTATCCAGCCGGTATCTCTCTCCGACAGGCTGTCGTTCTGGTCCGTCCAGATGCTCCAGCCAGGGGCCATGGCCCGGTTGATGTTGCCCATGACCACCGGCATCCGTCCCCCGGCCGCCCAGTGCAGCATCTCGTGCATCAGGGCCAATCCCTGGGCCGAGGTGGCCGTAAAAGTCCTGGCCCCGGCCAGGGAAGCTCCCAGGCAGGCGGCCATGGCCGAATGCTCGGATTCGACCTTTATGAACTTGGCGTTGAGGGTGCCGTCGGCGCACATTTCCGACAGCAGCTCCACCACCTGGGTCTGGGGGGTGATGGGATAGGCAGCTATGACCTGAGCCCTGGACAGCATGGCTCCGTAGGACAGGGCATGATTTCCCATTATTACTTTCTTCATTTTTCCTCCTCGACCATGGCGATGCATTTTTGCGGACATTCTTCGGCGCACAGACCGCAGCCCTTGCAGTAGACATAATTTATCTGCGGCCAGTCATCGACGATGTCGATGGAAGCATCGGGGCAGAATTTCCAGCAGATGCCACACTTGATGCACCTGGACAGGTCTATGACCGGCTTGATGTTGCGCCAGGCCCCGGTCTTGTTGTAGAGCATTGAGCCCAGCGACATGGGCACGGCCGGCATTTCTTTTTCCGATTCGAAAACGATTTTCTTGGCTTCTTTCTTCTTGCTCATGGCTCCTCCTTCAGGCCCGTTCGTAGGCCTCGATGGCTGCCTTGACGTTGTCTTCCGGCTTGATCGGGATGCCTTCCCTTATGGCTTCCACCAGCGACTCCAGCCTGGTCAGCTTAAGGATCTTGACCACGGCCCCGGTGATGGCCGTGTTGACGATGGGTGCGGCCAGGGTGCCCAGCCTGTGCTTGACCGCTATCTCGGTGGCGTCAATGGTAAAGACCTTGAACTTCGGGGGAAACTTGAAGTGTTCTGGCGGGTTGTTGCTGTTGATGATGATGTAGCCGCCGTCTTTAAGTCCTTCGGTTACATCGATGGCTTCGACCAGCGTCGGGTCAACCACCACCACGTGGTCCGGGTTGTAAATCTTGCTCTTGTCATAAATGGGCTTGTTGTCGATCCGGATGAAGGCAAAGACCGGCGCGCCGCGCCGCTCCACCCCGAACTCCGGATAGGCCTGGACATAGTTGCCCTCTTTGGCCAGGGCGTCAGCCAGTATCTTGGAAGCTACCACCGTTCCCTGGCCGCCTCGTCCATGGAAGCGAATCTCAATCATCTGCTTCTCCTTTTCCGTGAGATATTCTCAGATGCGAATCTAAGGTTTAATGCCCCGGTAAAATCAGGACAGGTGGCTGTCGGTACCCGGTTTGGACCCCGAAATATCGGTCCGGCCGGCGAGATCACCTTGGCGGAAAAGGGAAAAAAATCCCGGCTATCCGCGGAGACTATGTTTGAGTCCATCTAGTTAAATTAAATAGATTAAAAAGATTAGGATTCAGTTTATGCTGAACCCTATTGCATGTCAAGAATAACCTGCGGGGAAAGCTGACCGGGTCGGGTTCAGAGTGGAGACAACAGGAAAGGCCCGGTTTAAGTCTGATGCCCGGAATCTATCCTCTTTTCCCTGAGGTTTTGGTAGAGGTTCTTGAGCATCAGGGCATCGGATTCAAGGGAGGGACTTTCGCAGATTATCGTCCCGGCTGCTCCGGCATCATCCAGGGCCTGCAGCCATTCATCAAAGCGAAATTCCGACTCCTGGAGGTTCAGGTGCTTGAGTTCACCGGTCTGGTTGTATTTAACTCCGGAAATGTGAATGTGAGCGCTCTTCAGGGCAGAGCGGCCGAGCTTCTTTTCCACTTTTTTAAGGATCTGCAGGAAATCCCGGTAAGAGTTAACCCGGCCTTCCCGAGCAAAGATGTGGGCGAAGTCCAGGCAGGGGTAAAGGCCGTCAAGCTCCCGGCAGAGCGACAGGACCTCGTCCAGGCTGCCAAATTGTTTCCTCTTGCCCATGGTTTCCAGCCTCAGCCGGGCAGGAATTTTCTCCGACCTGGCGATCGATAGGACTTCCTTAAGGGAGTTCTTGATATTCTGATAGGTTTCTTCCGGGCTCTTCAGGCCGTAATAACCGGCATGGAAGACCAGGTCGCCGGCCCCGGCCGCGGCGGCCAGCCGCAGCGAATTCAGCAGCAGGTCCTGGCTCTGCATTCTCTTGCCCCGGTCCTGGGCGTTCAGGTTGATGAAATAAGGAGCATGGGCGCTGAGTTTGACGCGGTGACTGCGGGCGGCCAGCCTGATCCGGGCGGCAGTCTCCGGGCCCATCTTGAGTCCCTGGACGAATTCCAGCTCCAGGGCTTCCAGTCCCATCTGTTGCACCAGCCCCACCGCTTTTAAGGAAGAATCGTCAGGGCAGGAATGGGGAATGCCGGCCACGCCGAAGAGAAGACCTTCAGGAACAGGAGTCATCAGCCTCTCCACCGTTCAGGAATTCGCTGACAATCTTCATGGCGCAGAATTCGCCGCACATGGAGCAGGCTCTGGTCCTTGATTTCCGCCTCCGGCGGACCTCGGCAAATTTATCGGGGTCCAGGCAGAGTTTTTCCTGGCGGTCCCAGTCCAGTTTTTTCCTGGCCCGGGAAATTTCGGCATCCCGGTCGATGGCTCCCGGGTAGCCCTTAACGATATCGGCGGCATGAGCGGCAATCCGGGAGGCGATCAGACCTTCCTTAACGTCTTCTTCGGTCGGCAGCCCCAGGTGTTCGGCCGGGGTCACGTAGCAGAGAAAATCGGCTCCGGCCGAGGCGGCCACCGCCCCGCCTATGGCTGAGACAATATGGTCGTAGCCGGGAGCGATGTCGGTCACCAGCGGTCCCAGGACATAGAAAGGAGCTTCCTGGCACAGGCGTTTCTGAAGCTTCATGTTCATGGCCACCTGGTCAAGGGGCACGTGCCCGGGACCCTCGACCATGGCCTGGACTCCGGCTTCCCTGGCCTGTTCCACCAGTTCTCCCAGGGTCATCAGTTCTTCTATCTGGGGCCGGTCGGTAGCATCAAGGACGGAACCGGGTCTCAGGCCATCTCCCAGGCTCAGGGTAAAATCATATTTTCTGGCCAGTTCCAGGAGGCGGTCAAACCTGCTGTAGAGCGGATTTTCCTTCTCGTTGTGAAGCATCCAGGCCAGGTGGAAGGCTCCACCCCTGGAAACGATGTCGGCGATTCGCCCCTGCCTTTTCAGTCGTTCCACTGCTTTCAGGGTCAGGCCACAGTGAACGGTCATGAAATCGACCCCTTCCCGGGCCTGGGCCTCGATGACTGAGAACAGGTCATCTTCGGTCATCCGGACAATTGAGCCTCTCCTGGAGATGGCTTCAATTGCCGCCTGGTAGACGGGAACCGTCCCCAGAGGCAGGGGTGATAGTGACAGCAATTTTTTTCTTATGGCCTTGATATCCCCGCCGGTGCTGAGGTCCATGACCGCGTCAGCTCCGTATTTCACGCTTATTTTCAGCTTGGAAATTTCGGTCTTGAGGTCGGGATAATCTCTGGAGGTGCCCAGGTTGACGTTGACCTTGGTGCGCATTCGTAACCCGATGGCGGCGGGCCTTCGCGGAGAATGGTTTCGGTTGTAGGGGATGACCACCCGGCCCCGGGCCACCAACGATAGCAATTCCTCAGGGGATATTTTCTCTTCCCCGGCCAGCTTTTTTATCAGGGGAGAAGAAATTCCTTTTCTGGCCCGGTCCATAAGGGTCATGGGTTTGACTTTCTTTCGAGAGTATTATCAAGAACTCAGTATAGTTTACACCCCATACCCTGTCAAGGAAACCGCCCGGCCTGTCCCGGGCAGTCAGTTCAGGTAGGTGGCGGAAACCTGTCGTCTTAAAAAATTTACAAACGGGCCAAATGCTGGTAGCATTTTAATCAATGAAGGAAAGGTTCCGAACAGCGTTTTTCACCCTGGTCCTGTTCTCCTTGATTCAGTTCCCTGGACCGGGCCAGGTGGCTGCCGGGTGGCTTCAAAATCTTGAGGGGCAGAACAGGACGGACGAACTGGACGATGTTCTAAGGATAATCAATTTTCTGGAAGAGGCAGCCAGCTTAAGACGGGAAAAAGGTCATTTCCAGGGACTGGTGGCTGAATTTTCACAGGAGCAGGTGAGTGCCTTTTTTAAGCATTTGTTCTCGGA
This sequence comes from Candidatus Aminicenantota bacterium, assembly GCA_013178315.1. GTDB lineage: Bacteria > Acidobacteriota > Aminicenantia > Aminicenantales > Saccharicenantaceae > Saccharicenans. The sequence goes on along the minus strand of JABLWX010000113.1, from coordinate 1,475 downwards.
AGAGAACCCCACCCTGAAATCCCTGCGGTTGAAGCTCGCCCCGGGCAACCGGGTGGAGGGCTGGGTCATCCTGGACCTGACCTCCCAGGGGCTGTCCGGAGAACACAACCTGTATTTTGCGGCCCGGGTGGAACAGCAGGGGCGGCGGGTCAGGCTGAATTTCAGCAGCCTTTTCCTGGAGACCCAGCGAGTCCAGCCGGAGATTGTTAATGCCCTGATTGACCTGGTGGCCAGGGCCCGGGGGCTGGAAGCCAGGCACCTGGACGACTGGTATGACCTTCCGGAAGGGATTGCCCGGGTGGAAACCGGGTCCGGAAGCCTCCTGATTTATTATTGAGGTTCGACAAGATGATTAGAATTATCGGTGGCCGATTCAAGGGTAGAAAACTTAGGATGGTACCAAGCCCGGCAGTCCGTCCACTGCCGGCCAAGCTCCGGGGTTCTCTTTTCAACATCCTTCAGGCCAGGGTGGTCGATGCCTTTTTCCTGGACGGCTTTGCCGGGACGGGTTCGGTCGGGATTGAAGCTCTGAGCCGGGGGGCCAGCCGGGCCGTGTTCATCGAGGAATTGCCCCAGGCAGCCAGAATAATAGAGGCCAACCTGGCCAAATGCCAGGCCGAGGACCTGGGCCTGGTCCTCAACCAGGAATTCAACCGGGCCATAATCGAACTGGGAAAGAAGGGAGTAAAGTTTGACCTCATTTTCCTGGACCCGCCTTACAAGTTGCTGGAAGAAAGAAATCCGCTCAAGGTCATAAGGAAACGTGGTGTCCTGAAGCCAGCCGGACTCCTCATCATCAGGCATCACCGTCACTATCAACCCTCGCTCCAGGATTTTAAGCTGCTCAGCCAGGTTGATTTTGGAGACGATATTTTTTCCTTTTATTCCGGGGAAGAGGTATCTGCCTCAGGGCCCAAGGATAATTCGGCCGAAGGCGATTGAATTGAGCCGGATAATTTTATAGAATGTCTTAAAAGTATGCCGGGTCGGTGATAGATGACCAAGAGTGACCGCAAGATTGAACCATTCTGGGAAAAAGAACCCGTCCTTAAAGACGAAGAAATGTTTTCCAGGCTGGGCCCCTCCCGGGGATCGTTGCTCTTCCTCGGTCGTTATACCCTGAAGGAAGTAATGGCCGTTCTGGCCAAGAAGAGCTTTTTCCGGGAAGCCAGGAAAAAGAACCTCTGGCCGATCAAGTACCGGATGGACTCTTCCGATTACCCGGTCCAGAGGCTTCTTATTTACTGGGAGGAAGAACACCCGGACCGGATGATCGTCGACCTCAAGATAAGGGAAGCCGAGGTCCGGTTTGCCGCCCCTGGAAAGCATGGCTACAGGTTGCCTCCCCAGCACTGCTTGCTGTTTGAGTGGCTGACCCTGCAGAACCCGCGCCTGAGCTTTGACGATAGGCATCCGCCGCTTCCCGGGCAGAATAAACCGGGTCTCAGCCTTTCCAAGAAAATACTGGAAATTTT
>JABLWX010000112.1 GCA_013178315.1 Candidatus Aminicenantota bacterium | reverse complement strand
TTTTACACTTGGATTCGGTTATACTAAGGGCAAGTTCAGCGTCGATGTGGCTTACACGTACGAACTGTTTCAGGACCGGACCTCGCCCAACCGGGACATCTATCCCCTGGGCCTCGGCGCCGGAACTTACCAGACCAGCGCCCAGCTTCTGGGTGTTACCCTGGGATACCGGTTTTAGTTTGTTAAAAATTTTTTTGGAGGTTTAATTCATGGCATACGCATTCACCAACAAAAAGGGAGTGACCTACTACCTGCATTCGCGCGAAGTGAAGCTGCGGGGCGGCAAGATGCAGACCATCTACTACTTTGCCAGAGAAGTCAGGCCGGGCGCCCTGGACAACGTTCCCGCCGGATACACGGTGGTGGAAACTGCCAAGACCGGCATGCCGATTCTCAAGAAGGTCTGATCGGTTTTCTGCTTTTGAATCTCTGATTAGTACTGTAATCAGTAAGGAGGGCAACTCTTGTGCGAGTTGTTCTCCTTATTTTTTTAAATTCTGGTTTTGACTTAATTCTGAGGCCTGATTTATACTGAGGCCATGAAGCCGAAGATAAAATTTTTTCCTGTCATCATTTTCCTGTTGATAACCGTCTTGATCTGGACTGCGGCGGCCTGCCGTCGCGGGGAAAAGCAGTCGGCCGGTTCCGGGACCAGGACTTACAAGGTCGCGGTCATTCCCAAGGGAACCACCCACGAATTCTGGAAGGCGGTTCACGCCGGGGCGGTTAAGGCCGGCCAGGAGCTGGGAGTGGAAATTTTCTGGAAGGGACCGCAGAAGGAAGACGACCGGGCCCAGCAGATAACCGTGGTTGAGGATTTCATCAGCCGGCGGGTAGACGGGATCGTCCTGGCCCCGCTGGACGACCGGGCCCTGATGCGGCCGGTGGATGAGGCCATGAGGGAAGGAATCCCGGTGGTCATCATGGATTCCAACCTGCAGGGTGATAACTACATAAGCTTCGTGGCCACCGATAACTACCAGGGGGGAGTGCTGGCCGCCCATCGCCTGGCGGAAGTGCTCGGCGGAAAAGGCAAGATTTTTCTTATCCGCTACCTGGAAGGCTCGGCCAGCACCACTTTCCGGGAGCAGGGCTTCCTGGAGACCATAACCAGGGAGTACCCGGGGATCGAGCTTCTGGTCAAGGACCAGTTTGCCGGAACCACCACCGAGTCGGCTTACCAGCTGACCGAAAACCTGCTCAGCCGCTACCCGCAGGTAGAAGGTATATTCGCGCCCAACGAGTCCAGCACCTTTGGAGCCCTGAGGGCCCTGCAGCATTTTGGCCTGGCCGGGAAGGTCAAGCTGGTGGGCTTTGACAGCTCTGTCAAGTTAATTCAGGCACTGGAAAACAGAGAAATCCAGGGTCTGGCCCTGCAGGACCCGATGAAGATGGGTTACCTGGCGGTCAAGGTGCTGCTGGACCATATCCAGGGCCGGCCGGTGGAGAAGAGAATCGACACCGGGGTTACCATGGCCACTCCGGAGAACATGAACCAGCCGGAAATCAGGAGCCTGCTGGAACCTGATTTCGCCAGGTATGTTCGTTGAAGCCGGTGCCATTCGGCGGCTGGAAAAAAACCGGTTTGAGGCCAGTTGCTACCATGCCAGAACAACCGCTCCTGAGCTTAACGGGAATCAGCAAGAGTTTCGGGCCCAATCTGGTTCTGGACGCGGTGGACTTTGAGCTCGAAGCTGGCGAAGTCCAGGCCATCCTGGGAGAGAACGGGGCCGGCAAGAGTACCCTGATAAAAATCCTGAGCGGAGCCTATAAGCCCGACCGCGGCCGGATGTTTATCTCCGGAGTGGAATACCGTCCGACCGGGCCGCTCGACGGGCGCCGACAGGGCATAGCCGTTATCTACCAGGAACTCAACCTGGCCCCGCACCTGACCGTGGAAGAAAACATCATGCTCGGCCAGGAAGAATCACGGCTTGGTCTGGTCGACCGGAAGAAAAACCTGGAAAGAATTAAAAAGGTGCTGGAGTTCCTGTGCCATCCGGAGATTTCCCCGGACATTCCGGTCAGGAAACTGTCGGTGGGAGCCCGGCAGGTGGTGGAGATAGCCCGGGCCCTGGCCAGCCAGGCCCGGATCCTGGTGATGGATGAGCCGACGAGTTCCCTGTCCCAGGAGGATACCCGCCGCCTGTTCGAGATCATCCGGAAACTCCGGGCCGAGGGCGTGGGCATAATTTATATCAGCCATTTCCTGGAAGAAGTCCTGGAGATTGCCGACCGGTTTACGGTGCTCCGTGACGGAAAGGTGGTCGGCCGGGGCCTGATCAAAGAAACCTCGGTGGAAGAACTCATTCAGCTGATGATCGGCCGGAGGATTTCGGAGCTATTCCCGCGGCTGCCACATCAACCGGGAGAAGTTATCCTCAGCTGCTCCGGGATAAAGAGCGCCCGCATGGGCCGACCGGTTGACCTCGAGCTCCGGAGGGGTGAAATCCTGGGGGTGGCCGGGCTGGTGGGAGCTGGCCGGACTGAATTTTTAAGAGCCCTGTTCGGCCTGGACAGGCTGGAGGCCGGGCTGGTGGTGGTATCCGGGCGAAAATTCCGGCCTTCCTTCACCGCGGTCAGCATCGGAAGCGGACTGGGAATGCTGAGCGAAGACCGTCAGCTGGAGGGCCTGGCCGTCAGGATGAACCTGGCCGACAACCTGACCCTGAGCCGGCTGAAGCCTTACCTGCGGGCTGGCTTCCTCAACGCCCGGAAACAGAAAGCGGCCGCTTCCAGCTGGATAGAAAGGATTAACATCAAGGCCCGCTCCCCGGAACAGAAGGTCTGGACACTTTCGGGCGGGAACCAGCAGAAGGTGGCCCTGGCCAGGTTGCTTCACCAGGAGGCCGAGGTCTTTCTGCTGGATGAGCCCACCCGGGGAATTGATGTTATGAGCAAGGCCCAGATTTACGAGCTCATGGGGCGGCTGGCCGCGGATAACAAGGCGGTCATCTTCGTCAGTTCCTACCTTCCGGAACTGCTCGGCGTGGCCGACCGGATTGCCGTCTTCCACCGCGGGCAGCTGGTGGAAGTCCGCCCGGCCGCCAGCTGGACCGAGGCCAGCCTGATGCGGGCTGCCATCACCGGGCGGGAGAGTGACCCGGTAATTACAGGAGAACGACCTTGAAAATTGCAGGCAGCGGTTTGAAGAAAATTGCCGGACTGGCCGGGCCGTTTGTCGGCCTGATACTGGTCATAACCATCTTCTCCCTGATGCCCGAGGTCTCGGACCGGTTCCTGAACCTGGCCAACATCAAGAGCGTGGCCACGCAATCGGTAATCGTGGCCCTGTGCGCCCTGGGCATGACCCTGATCATCGTCAGTGGCGGGATCGACCTGTCGGCGGCTTCCAACCTGGCCCTGAGCTGTGTCCTGGTGGCTTACGCCATCAACCTGGGAGTGCCGCCGCTGCTGGCTGCCCTGGTCGGGGTGGCGGCCGGGGGGATTGTTGGCTTTCTGAACGGTTTCCTGATCACCAGGCTACGGCTGGTGCCGTTCATCGTCACCCTGGGCATGATGGGCATTGCCCGCGGCCTGGCCAAGTGGGTGGCCCGCAACCAGAAAATAGACGCCCCGCTGAGCTGGCTCAACGAGCTCATGGTCAGGACGCCAAAACCTTCCTGGCTGCTGGTTTCGCCCGGGATCTGGTTGATGGTCCTGTTCTCCCTGGTCATGGCCGTTCTGCTGAGAAAGACGGTCTTCGGCCGGCATGCTTTTGCCGTGGGCTCCAATGAGCTAACAGCCAGGCTGTGCGGGGTCTGGACCGACCGGGTCAAGGTCGCCGTCTATACCATCTCCGGCCTGCTCTGCGGGCTGGCCGGGGTGATGGAGTTTTCCCGGCTGACGGTGGGCGACCCGACGGTGGCCATGGGCCTGGAGCTGGACATAATCGCCGCCGTGGTCATAGGCGGCGGTAGCCTCAGCGGCGGCGAGGGCAGCATCCTGGGGACCCTGGTCGGGGTCTTTATCATGGCTTTTCTCCGGAATGGCTGCACCATGATGGGCTGGCCCAACTATTTCCAGGAAATAATCATCGGGGCCATCATCATTGCCGCGGTGACCCTCGACCGACTGCGCCACCGCCAGGAATAATCTTTCCAAGGATTTTCTCATGGGTTTGTCTAATATTGATGAACCATGAGAAAGAAATCTCAGCCAGGAGGAAATAAAATGAGAAACAGATTTTTACCGGTCCTTTTGATGGTTATCTTTGCCGGCTCGATGCTGGCAGCCAGCCTGAATGCCCAGCCGATGTTCGGCCGGAGGATGATGGGAGGCGGTATGGGCGCCGGTTACCAGCTGTTGAAAGACGCCCTCAAGCTCACCCCCGAGCAGGAGAAGAAGCTGGAAGAATTCCGGAAAGCCCGCCTGGAAGAGGCCAGGGCCCACCAGGAAAAGATGGCCAAGCTTCGCGATGAGTTCAGGAAGCTCATGGAAGATCCGAAGGCCGACGAAAAGAAGGTAAACAGCCTGATTGACGAAATGTCCAGGCTCAGAGCCGAGCGGATGAAGGCCATGTTTAAAAACAGGAAAGAATGGGAAAAAATCCTGACTCCAGAGCAGCTTCAGAAACTGGAAGAATACAGAAAGGACTTCCGGCTGCGCCGGGAGCTGCTGATGGGGCCGAGGGGCAGGATGGGCGCCGGGGCCATGAGGCTGATGCGCCACAGAATGCCCATGGGCTGGTGGTGGTAACAGGCCGGCCTGTTCGATTAATTGCGACGGGAACGGGGCTGCCGGAAACGGCAGCCCTTTTTATTTTGTGAATGACTTAAGTGACAATGGCTTCTTTTAAGAAACTCTGCCCCGGGCTCAGTTTCATAATGGGGGGATAATCTCATCTTTTCGCCCGGCCGTCCCGACAATCGTTCATGGGTTATAAATATGAATTGAACGGAATTTAGAATTTAAGGGATGGGCCGGCAATATATTTTCTTTTATTTATAGCGTGGTGGGCTCTCCTTTAAGTCTTTAGTCTTTTTATTTTCGGTCCGTATGGCCGCAGTCCAAACAGGCGGCCATCGGGGGAATGTTCTGCATCGAGTTTATCTGTCCTGTTTTAAGGACAGGATAGTGCAAATCGGGACATTTTACCTTCCGGTCCCCCATATTAGGGCTGGCACAATTATTGCACTTTAAGGGGGCGAAAGGAGAAGAAGATGAGAAAAGAAGCCTTAATCGGGATGGTAATCCTGTGTCTTTTCTTCTTCTCGGGCCTGGCTATGGCCGATGAGTCTTATTATTCCGGCTCATTTGCCCGGTTGACTTATGTTCAGGGTGATGTCCGGGTCGACAGGGGTCAGGAGCTGGGAATCGAGTCCGGCGAGGTCAATTTCGTCCTGATGGCCGGCGATAAATTGATGACCGAAGACGGCCTGGTTGAAGTCAATTTCGGGCGCGATAACTATCTCAGAGCGGATAGATATTCGGTGGTGGAAATGGTCAGGCTGCCCGAGTCGGGTTATGAGGACATATCGCTTCACCTTTACCGGGGCAGGTTCTACCTGAGGGTCAGCGCCCTGCCCAGGGAAAAGGGTTTCGGGCTGCACACTCCAGATGCTTCCTTTTATGTTCTGGCCGAAGGCCTTTACCGCTTTGAGGTGGACGAAGAGGGGCGGACCGAAGCGGCGGTGGTGGAAGGAGAGCTGGAAGTTGCCGGGCAGGATGATTCGCTTGTTCTTGACCGGGGCGAATCGGTGGTGGCAGAAGAAGGTTACCTCAGGAACTCCGGTCGCTACCGCTTTTCCGACGATGATTTTGAGCGCTGGAATAACCGGCGCGAAGAGATCCTGGCCAGGGCCAGTTATGACAGCGGTTCCTACCTGCCCGAAGAAATAAGAGAATACGAACCCGAGCTGGCTGCCTACGGCCGCTGGGTCTATGAACGTCCTTATGGTTACGTCTGGGTTCCGGTGGTCACTTATTTTGACTGGCGGCCCTATTTTTACGGGCGCTGGGTCTGGTATCCGCGGATCGGCTGGACCTGGATTTCGGCTGAACCCTGGGGCTGGGCGGTCTATCACTACGGCCGCTGGCACTGGCGGCTCGGCCTCGGCTGGTACTGGATCCCCACCGTGCACTGGGGCCCGGCCTGGGTTCACTGGTACTGGGATTCTGATATCGTTGCCTGGTGTCCGCTGAGTTACTGGAACCGGCCGGTGGTAATAATCAATAACCATTTCTACGACCGCTATCATGACCAGTATGTCCCGGTCCATTCCCGCGCCCTGGTGATGGTCAGAAAACATGAGCTCCAGGCTCCGCATCATTCCAGGGGCCTGATCAGGCCTGAAGCCCTAAGGGGTGTGGAAAGAATCAGGCTCGAAGCGCGGCAGCCGCAGATCAGGCCCGTGGTCAGCAATTCACTGCGCTCTCCTGGTCTGAAGGCCAGATCTTCTGCGGTCGTGGAACGCAATCCTTCCGGCCTGAAACGGCTGTCCGGTTCGCAGCTTCGGTCTGGAGAACAGCCCCGTTCCGGCAACAGATTGTCGGGCGGAGCTTCTCCCGGCCAGTTGAGGCGGACCGCTTCGGCCGATGAACAGCAGCCGGAGAAAGCCAGGTCCATCAGGCAGTTTGCCCCGTCGTCCGGCACACGTTCAAACGGTTCCAGGTTGAGCCCCGACCGGGAGCGTCCCGGTGTTTCCGGAGGAAATCTGCGCCCGGTAGCCGGCCAGGATGAAGGTTCCTCCAGGCTGAGGATTGATAACAACCGCCTGCGCCAGGTGAAAGAACAGGAGACTTCCCGCCAGGGCCAGTCTGACCGGAGTTACGGGTTGAGGACCGCACCCGACCGCGGGCGGTCAGGACTCGATGACAACGGGTCACAATTACGCCGCCCGGCCGAGCGGGACAAAGGGGTCATAAAGGAGAGACCGGCTACGCCCACCAGGCAAGAGAATAAGGAACAAACCGGCGTCAGAGAAAGAAGCAGCCGGACCCACACCTCCAGCTTTCCTTACAGGCAGGTTGAGACGGAACGAAACTCCGGGCAGCTCTCTTCCGCTTCCAGGAGTTCGGGAATGAGGGAAGGCAATCAGAGCCAGGAGAGGAGATCATCTTATAACCTGCCTTCATTATCCAGACCATACAGCTCGTCTTCTGTCCGGGATAATAGCAGGGGGCAGGAGCGGCCGGCGGCGGTTTCTGCGCCTCAGAGGGCTCAATCCCGGCCTTCTGAAAGCCAATCCTCTTCCAGCTCCAGCTCCCGCTCCGGACACTCCATCAGGAAAAAGAACGGCTGAGCTCCGGCCGGAAATTTCTTCTTTACTTTTATCAAAATCAGTGGTATAAAGATTCCTTCCTGTTCCCGCCCCGGCGGACGGGCAGAAGAATACCAATAGGCTTTTAAGTCTGAGATAAAGAAATGGAGGTATAGGAGATGGCTTTCCGGAAAAATGGACTTCTGTCATTCATGGTTACCGTCAGCGTGATAATGCTCGCTTCGGCAATGGCGTTCGGCCAGCCAGCCCAGCCCCAGACCCAAACCAAGGATTACGAGGGCGTGGTTAAGGCGGCTGTTGGACATTATCTTTATATTCCCCAGGCCCAGGGACTTGACATTTTCGTGGCCGGCACCATCCAGGGCGGCCTGGAAAACCTGGTCGGCAAGGAAGTCAGGGTTAAGGCCAGCCCCATTGCTGACAAACCCAACCTGATCCTGGCCGAGTCGATCGAGATCAAGGAAGGCACGATGTACACCAGCGTTTATACCCGGTCGGCCGAGCCCGATTATGCCGGCTACCTCAATCCCCACGACCGCGAGGGATACGTGGCCCTGAATATTACGAATATCAATAAGCCTGAAGAATGGGAAGGCAAGGCGAAGGTAAAAGTTTACGGGAAGCTCCAGACTTCAAAGGTCAAAGAGGGTGGCCAGGAGAAAGAAGTTACCCATATCGTCCTGACTGATAATAAGGGCAAAGAGATTGGCCGCATTATCGTCAACGGAATGTCCGAGTACGCCAATTTCTACCTGAAGAAGCTCAGGCTGTTCGACAGGTTCTGGTTCTACCTGGATGTCACCGGCCAGGTGGATAAAAGAGTCAGGGCCAGGACCAGAGAGCTCTTCTCCGGTAACGTGGTTTTCTGCGGACTCTATTAAGCTATTGTAAGAGCTGAGATAGATGGAGAAAAGGGGAGCCTGAGGCTCCCCTTTTTATTTTTAAATTTTTTCAGGAAGCGGGATTTCTTCAGAGTTTCCTGGTTATTTCACCCAGCCTGAAGATGGTTTCCACCGGGTGGCCCTTGAACCTGAAGGACATGACTGCGCGGCCCCTTTCTCTAAGGGCGGCAAAATCGGCCAGGGCCTGGGCCTGGAAAAGCTGCCGGAAAGAAGTGGCCAGTGCGGGGGAACCGGGCAGCGAAGGAATGGTCAGGTCGGTCGGGTCATCATCGATCAGGCCGAGAAATCTCCCCCGTCCGCCATCTCCCTTGAAGAGCTGGCCGGTGGAGTGAAGGTAGGCCGGTCCGTAGTTCCAGACACAGGGCAGGTGAAATTTTTCTGATAGCTGCCGGGCCAGGTTGTCCAGGGCCACGTCCAGGTTGTCGTTCGGGGCCAGGAAGCAGAGCAGGGCCAGGTACCCGGGCCGGCGCTGGTTGTCTTCGCAGAATGACTTGAGCTGCCTGGCCAGGTCAGCTTCGTCATCGGACAGCAGGTTACCCTCTGGAGAAATCGAAGTTCCGGTCTCAAGCAGCTCCCCGGTCTTTTTCTTGGTCAGCTCCACGTCGGGCTGGTCAAAGGGATTCAGTCCCAGGAAATGGCCAGAAACGGCGGTGGCCAGCTCCCAGAGATAGAGATGGGCGGCCAGCTCTTCTGGGGCGAAAGAGATGTGGATGATGGGCCGGCCAGACTGTTTCAGCTTTTCCAGCCTTTCCTGCCAGAAAAGATCAGGCCGGCTCTCAAACTCGTAAAAAACGAACAGCCTGTCCTGAGCGTAGCACTCT